>NZ_CAKMAB010000030.1:0-76574 GCF_924513355.1 Paenibacillus pseudetheri | reverse complement strand
AACTTATACTTTCTTATATTTTAAAAAAATAACTATGAATAGGTGATTGCATATCTTATCTCTGATCGAAAAGTATGAATTACAATTCTCTAATAATAATTATTTTGGCGATATCGGGGTAGAACCCTCTTACTCCATTGCAAAAGGTACTCTTCCTGTCCTTGTGTCTGCTCCGCATGCCATTAACCACTATAGAGAACATGCTGTAAAACCTGCTGATATGTATACAGGCTCTCTTGCGCTGCTGTTACAAAAGCTCACCAATTGCCACTGTATCTATTCCAATAGCTTCTCCAAAGAAGACCCAAATTACATCCTTGGCGGAGAATATAAAGCTGCACTTGGAACAATTGTCAAAGAACATCAAATTAACTTTGTTATAGACTTGCATGGTGCCTCTAAGGAAAGGGAATTTGATATTGATTTAGGTACATTACACGGAACTTCCATACAAGAAAATAATATAAATGAAGTCATACGTATTTTTTTCAATCATGGTATTACCAATGTTCATCAAAACCATACATTTTCTGCATCTCATCCGGGAACGATCACATCGTATTCCGCCAATGAGTTGTTAGTTCAAAGTATTCAAATTGAAATTAATCGAAATTATCGTAACCCGAAATCATTTGATTTATTCCAAAAAACCATTCATTCCCTCGAACAAATCATCAATCAATTGGGAGGTGCCTAACATAAATATCGAGCAGACCTTCACCCTATTGGACAAACAAAGCTATACTGCCCGGGAAGAAATCACAATGAACCCCGATGAGCTGGCTGAATTAGGCTTAGTCCACCATATCTTTGTCGAGCTTAAAGCAGAGAATGGCGCTCAGGTTAGCTGTTTGCTTTTATCTAAAAGTGATATCCCAAGAGGCAGTATTCAATTATCTAAAAGAGCAAAGGATAAGATAGGAGATTGCCCCATAACAGGATTAACCTTTACTAAACCTGAGTACAACACGATCCTTCGGGGAATTCCTAAAGTGGACGAGATTGCTAAACCTTATGTCAAAGCTTGTCCAACGCTCGTCCGCAAATATTCGAACCATGTAGAGCTGATTAATCCTAAGAATGGCTTTCGGGTAAACTTAACGTTAAAAGAGGATGACACTGCCAAGCCGAATGCGCTATATTTCAACAGATATATCATGTTGTTACTTGAGACTCATGCCACTGAGAATGATCAACTAATCATTACCCGTGCAAGAACAAGTCCGCAGTCCACGGTTGGCATACATAAACTTATACATCTGGGATTCAAACGGCCCTTAACCGCATTAGGAAACCTTTTTATTGGCAAAAGAGAGCTTACGCTAAGAGTAGGACATCCCTACCCTTTTGATGAGCACCAAAATCTATGCCGAATTCACCCCAATGTTAGAAAGCTGCTGGGCATGGAAGAGACCGACAAAATCGTCATCACCTATAACAACAAAGAAATCACCGTTCCCATCTTAGATATAGACACTGAGCATATTGCTCAGCTGATCAAGCTAAATGAGGAGGATGATCAGCTTAAATTTATCGACAGCCACTTATTTATCGGAATCACCGCTTTGTCACGGAATGAACTAGAAATCCCCAGTATCGGCACATCGGTTACCGTAAAGAGAAGCATGAACTCCCTATTCTTAAAACACTTAAATAAGCTGGTCTTGCCTGTAATCGCTTTGTTGTTTACAGTAGTACAGCTGTATAAGGATTTAAACTGGAGCATCGCTCTGACCGTTGCTATTTCTCTGATACTACTTCCGATAATCATCTACACAACGCTATCTGAAGAGCGAGCAAAAATTAACTAAATGGAGCGATGATCGTGGAATTCACTTCACAAGCCCAGGTAGAAGATATGATCTACAGCTCTTATCTAAGAGCCATTAACAACATCACAGAAACTTTGGATGAACAAGTTAGAAGACCGGAATTAACCAGAGCATTGCTGGAACTAGTCGGAAGTCCGGATCGAGATCAACAATACATACTAGTCACAGGCAGTAAAGGTAAGGGCTCCACCTCTAGATTTATTTCCTCTTTATTAAGTCACCTAGGCTATAAAGTGGGCTTGTTTACCTCCCCTCATCTGGTGGATTTCAACGAAAGAATACGGATTGACGGGCGGGCCATATCCACAGAGGATTTTGTACGATTAGGAAATGTAGTTCGCGAGGGATTTCAAACGATTGAAGATCAGCTTGCCGCTGATGAGTACCAAGGTCCTGTTGGGGTGGGCTTGGCGATTGCGACGTTGTACTTCAAGGAGAATCATACCGATTTCAATGTAATTGAATGTGGAAGAGGCGGAAGGTTTGATGACACGAATGTCCTGAAGAATGATTGGGCTGTCATTACTCCGATTATGGAGGAACATGTAGCTAATTTGGGGCCTGACCTGAACAGCATTACACTACATAAACTGGGCGTCGTCAAAAATAAGGCTACTAACGTCTATATCAGCAAACAGAAATCGGGCGTACTTGCGACTATAAAAGCGAACCTTACTTCTAATTCTGTGCAGTATTATGAGGAGCAGTTCTGGGCGGACTCTATAGCAATAACACCCGTTGGAACTACTTTTAATGTTCAGACAAATCAAGCGATTTACCCATCCTTAACGATTCCGTTATTGGGGCAATTTCAAGCTCTAAATGCAGCCACCGCAGTCGCACTATGTGAGGATATTACAAGTGGTCCTCTGAATAGGGAACTCGTTCTCAACTGTTTTGCGAAACTGCAATGGCCGGGTCGTTGTGAAGTAATCTGTCATGACCCATTAACGATAATTGACGGAGCGATTCATAAAGAATCGGCACGCTATTTGGCTGAGCTTATTCAACTAGTGAATCCCGACCGCAGCCGAGCTGTAACTTCAATTATCGGTGTCCCTAAAGATAAAGATTATCCTGGGGTTATCGAAGTGATGAGTACAGTCTCGGATCAATTAATTATCACAAGACCTGACATCAGTCATCTTTCTTTTCCTACGGATGCCCTGCATGTTGCCAAGCGTTTTATCGAACAAAGCTCCGAGTTCCCTTATTTGGAGGATGCTCTAACGCATATACAAACACGCCCGTCTTCCGAGATTATTATAATTGTCGGCACGCAAACCTTTATCGGAAATGCCAAAAGATTATTCGGACAATCGCTGCTCGATATCGGCTTATAGCTTCTCAAAGCGCTGGAGAATGACTTCCCGATAAAGGTCAGATAGAGCTGGCACTTCACTCGGATTCTGCTTACAATATTCATCTAACATGACTTTATGATTTACTTCAATCACCATGAGGCCTTGTCCTGTCTCCAAAATATCCACGGAGCAGAAATCAAGGCCCATCGCTTTAGAGGTCCCGGAAGCAAGCGCCGCTAACGCCGCTCGTTTGGCCTGATCGCTAACCTCAATAGCAACAGCCCCGTTAATCAAATTGTGCTTCCAGGAATGAACCCTCTTTTTGCCAAGGAATACACGCGCCTGATGATTAAAGGTTACAATTCTATATTCAATCTCCGCTTCATAATAAGGGCCTATCGCCCCATTAAGCTGCAAAGAAAATAATGTGTCCAGCTTCTCGTGCAGATCGGTTATCTCATTAATTTTGTACACATGATTTCCCTGTGCCCCGTTATCCTGCTTCATAACTACCTGTTTATTGAACTTATAAAAAGAGCACTCAGCTAATTCGTAAGGATTGGAATGATTAAATCTAGCATCAGGATGCGCTAAATAAATATGTTCTACCGCGGGGATATTCGCCTTATGCAAAACGTCATAAGTTAAAGATTTACTCATCGCAATGATCGTAGAAGCACTGTTGTTTAGTCCGATCTCAGCGTCTACCATCACAAATGATTTCATTCCATCTGTCGCTCTATATACGAAGTTCGGTGTAACTTCCTCAAAGGTAATCCCTAAGGTTGTAACAGAATGCTGGATCATTTTTAAGTAAGGTCTAGTCATCATTCAGCTTCCTCATTTCTAACAAAATATGACCAAACCTAATCATAGCATGAGAAATATCAACCGAAAATAATTTTTACATGTTATAATCACTTACACAAAAATCTTATAGATCTTGTTCAAGGGACTTTCCCCAAAAAAATAACAGTGTCTATGTTATGTTTAATGACTGATAGCGCTCTTATAGTTAAAAATAAGTATTGATTATTTAGTGATCATCCTCTATGATAAGCTTATCAAGCGAACCAAAAAGTTAAAGCGATTAAACTTTAATCTAGTAGTACCTATTATTATTGTTATTTAATAGTATTGTCATGATTAAAAGTTAAAGCGCTTATACTTTAAAATGAGAGGTTGGTGTGTCATGATCAATCGCGAGAACAGGCGGCAGACTTTCTACATGTATCTGTTCATTTCTCCTTGGATTATCGGCTTCCTAGTATTCGCCCTTTATCCTATCTTATCATCGCTTTACTTCAGCTTTACTGATTATGACATCATACACCCACCTAAGTTTGTCGGGCTCGCTAACTACACAGAGATGTTTCACAATGACCTGTTCTGGAAATCGGTGGTTGTCACGCTGAGATATACCTTCATCGGTGTACCTATCCAGCTTGTACTCGGTCTTGGATTTGCGCTATTGCTTCACCAGACCATTCCTCTACGCGGCTTTTTCCGAACGGCCATGTATTTTCCAAGCATGGTATCCGGCGTGGCCATGTCCCTCCTATGGTACTGGATCTTCAACCCGCAGATCGGGCTCTTCAATTACATCCTTTCCTGGTTCGGTATTCATGGACCGGCTTGGCTAATGAACCCGGACACTGCACTATATGCCTTGATCATCATGACCTTCTGGACAGCAGGCTCAGGAATGATTTTATTCCTCGCAGGTCTGCAAGGCGTACCGGCTAGCTTGATCGAAGCCGCTAACCTTGACGGTGCCGGACGCTTCAGAATTTTCTTGAACATTACCTTACCGATGATCTCTCCCGTGCTGCTTTTTCAACTAATTATGGGACTGATCGATTCCTTCCAAGTCTTTACCCAAGCTTTTGTCATGACTCAAGGAGGTCCGAATTACTCTACCTGGTTCTATGTCTATAATCTCTACACCAGTGCTTTCAAAGAATATCGTGCCGGTTATTCCTCAGCCTTGGCATGGGTGCTCCTCATCGTAGTTATGCTGTGCACCGCACTAATTATGAAATTGTCTAACCGTTATGTTCACTACGAAGGAGGCGGACGCAAATGAGTACAGTCAGAGCGCTAAGCCCCCAGACTAAAGAAACAAGACGCCGCCGGAAAGTGGAACCTGTTAAAATTTTCAGCTTTATTACTTTAGTAGTTACAACATTTCTGATGCTGCTTCCTTTGTTCTTCATGGTTTCCACTTCACTTAAGTCCAAACGTGAAATGCTGAAGTTCCCACCTACCTTTCTTCCAGAGAACTGGCAGTGGAGCAATTACACAGAAATATTTGATACCCTGCAGTTCGGTACGCTTTACAAAAACAGTTTAATTATCGCCGGTCTCAGCGTTGTAGGCACCTTGATTTCTTCAGCGCTGGTCGCCTATGGATTCGCCAGATTCAGAGGTAGAGGGAATAAGATATGGTTCATCCTATTGTTGAGCACAATGATGTTGCCTTATCCAGCCATTATGATTCCGCAATTCGTACTCTTTTCGCAAATGAACTGGATCGACACCTTTCTACCCTTGATTGTGCCTGCTTTTTTCGGCTCAGCTTATAACATTTTCCTGCTGCGCCAATTCTTCTCCACATTGCCTGAAGAACTGTTTGATGCCGGACGCATTGATGGATGCGGCGAAATACGGATGTGGGCTACTATAGCACTCCCACTCTCCAAACCCGCTCTTGCAACTGTAGCTATCTTTGCTTTTATCTACAACTGGAACGATCTGCTTACACCGGTGCTTTACCTAAGCTCGTCAGAGAAGTTCACACTACCCGTCGGGATGGCTTCTCTCACCTCATCGAGATTCCGCATTCCACCTTGGCATCTGCTGATGGTCGCTTCAGTTCTGGCTATGGTTCCAATCGTTACACTGTTTGCTGTAGCACAGAAACAGTTCGTCGAAGGGATTGTACTTACAGGGATTAAGTAATAATCCGCCACCCGGGCGGCCAAATATACTTGAAATCATGGAGGGTTTAGCTAATGAACAAGAACAGGAAAAGTAGTGCGCTTTTACTTGCAACAACCATGCTTGTTGTTCTGGCATTGTCAGGCTGTAGCGGCGGAAAATCGGCGGGTAACACGCTATCTGAAGGAAATGGCGGCTCGACCAATTCAGGAAGCAAAGCAGAAACGGTAACTATCACCCACTACACAATAGATTCCGAGGATCGTACATTTGTCGAAAAATTAATCCCTGATTTCGAAAAGCAGCATCCGAACATTAAAGTTAAAGTGGAAAAAGCACCTTATGAGCAGTTTGACAGCAAGCTGCAAACGCTAATTGCCGGTGGCAAATCACCCGATGTGACAAGTCACTGGGGTTATGGAGGTTTCGCAGAATACTACAACAAGGATATGCTGCTCGATTTGACCGACCTAATAAAAGAGGATGGTTTCAAGGCAGCGGATTACAACATCCCAGAGAACCTGATGAACATCTATAAAGTTAAAGATCACACATATGGTATCCCAGTTAATATGTATGTCACCTTGATGCTCTATAACAAAGACATGTTTGATGCTGCCAATCTGACTTACCCAACAAGCGATTATGAAGATAAGAGCTGGACCTTTGACAAAATGGTGGAGAATGCCAAAAAGATGACACTGGTATCCGATGATATCGCCAAGACACAATATGGCGTAGACTTCACCTGGTCCGAACGCGATATGCGGCCATTATATTTTGGAGCGCAGCCTTATTCAGAAGATACATGGACTAATGGGGGCGTGCCATCCGAGACCTATTTTGACTCGCCAGAGGTAATCGCCGCATACAACAAGCTGTTTGGTCTCGTCTTCAAAGATAAAGTATCTCCATCCACCGAGTGGAGTAAAAGCGTAGCCGGTCAGAACGGCGATCCCTTTGTTGCAGGTAAAATCGGTATGTCCATCGGTGGCTCGTGGAACCTTGCAGGTGCGAATGACTTTCCCTTCAAAATTGGCGTAGCCGCTGTGCCTTGGGGAGGCAACGATAAGGTACGCAGCACACTTTACGTCGATCCACTGCTGATCTTGAAGGATTCCAAGCATCCGAAGGAAGCTCTTGAATGGATTAAATACCTGATTACAACCGAAGTGCAAGAGAAATCCATTGACCTGAGCGGAGGTAACCCACCGATCAATACAGAAGCTGCAGAAGCCTACTATAAACATTTTGACGGTATCGATCCACAAGATATCAAAAATGTCTACGAGGGTGCTGTGAACTATGGCTTTGAATCCTACAACCATTTGATCACCAACTACTCGCAAATTAATGACATGTTCATTAATGAATTGCAGCCTGTAGAAACTGGACATAAGACGGTGGAAGAGGTGATGACGACGATTCAGAAAAAAGTTACGGAGATCATTCATCGATAATGTTTGCCAGGTATGCCGTCCCTTTAGGGACGGTATGCCTGTTTGAAATCATACGTTTAGCGGACAGTCTGCCAACCCTGTATACTGAAGGTAGAAAACAGGATCGGAAAATCTGCCGCGAGGAGAATTAGAGATGAAAGTGAGTATTTTTGATGTAGCCAAGAAATCAGGATTATCGGTTGTAACCGTATCCCGGGTCTTAAATGGGGCCGAATCGGTACGCGAGAATAATCGCCAGAAGGTGCTGGAGGCCATTAAAGAGCTGGATTATCGCCCAAATGCAGCAGCACGTAGTCTGGCAAGCGGTAAGACGGGAATTATCGGAATTATTGTCACGACCCTGCAGGATTCCTTTTTTGACGCAGTGGTCAAAGAGCTGAATGAAGTCTTAGCGATGCATGGTTATTTTTTGGCCATCTCCATCTCAGCTGGCATCGAATCGGATGATAGCCATTATTTAATTCAGGAGGATCGTGTAGACGGTTTGTTTCTGCTCTCTCCGATGGAAGAGGATAATTATATTGTGGAATTAAAGCGGCGCGGCATTCCCTATGTGCTGATTGATAACCAAAAGCCCGAGAATGACACCTACTCTATCACGATCGACAACTTCAAAGGCGGCTACATGGCTACCAGTTATCTGTTAGCGCTCGGTCATACGTCAATTGCTCATCTATGTGGGCAGGAGATGTTCCGTAGTACGCGGGAGCGGCGTGCCGGATTTCTACATGCACTTGAGGAAAAAGGTCTTACTCCATTTGAGATTGTACATGGTGATTTCGAAATTGGAATGGGATACGAAACCTGCAAACGCTGGCTGAACGAAGGACAGTTACCTACTGCGGTATTCGCTGGCGATGACAATATCGCCCTTGGCGTCATCAACGCGTTAATGGAAGCTGGCATTCGAGTACCCGAACAAGTAGCTGTGATTGGCTATGATGATCATTATATTGCTTCACAGCTTCATCCATATTTAACAACGATCCGTCAGCCTTCGGACAAAATTGGATTAGCAGCTGCCGAAATGCTCTTAAAGCGTATCTCTGGAAAGATGAAACGCGGAGCTGGAGTAAAGATTGACCCAGAGTTAATTGTACGGGAATCTACTTCCAATTAATTAAATCATATAGACAAGGAGTGACAACCATTGACTTACTACTTGGGGATCGATGGTGGAGGCACCAAGACCTATGCTCTGCTAAGCGATGAACATGGCAATGTTCTCGGTAAGGGCAGGAGCGGTAACGGCAACCACCAGACAGGCGCCCTTGAGGCAGCCAACAGCATTCGAGAGGCCACATTCGGGGCGCTAGATGAGGCTGGACTCCGATTGGAGGACATCCAACATACCTATCTTGGGCTTGCCGGTGCTGACCGTGAGGCCGATTATGCCATTCTCCATCCAATAATTCGCGAGATCGGATTTATCAATTACACCATTAACTGTGACACCATGATTGGATTACGTGCAGGGACGACTCGCCCTTATGGAGTTGCACTAATCTGCGGCACAGGCACCAATTCGGCAGGCAGAAACAAGCAAGGAGAGCACTATCAATGTGGTGGCTTTGACTACATGTACGGTGACTTCGGCGGGGGCGGTGCACTCAACATTGAAGTCTTTCGTTCTGTCATAAGAGCTTGGGATGGACGGGAACAACCTACCCTTTTGACCGGACTTCTACTCAACTTGCTAGGTTATGAGGAAGTTGGAGATATGTTTAATGATTTCCTCAATCATTGGAAAAGGGTCCCTGTTCATGCTGCACGCTTGCTCTTCGAAGCAGCAGCTGAAGGAGATGCTGTAGCCTTAGAGATTCTAAACCGGCAAGGCGTTGAGTTAGGGAAGTCCGCTGCTGCAGTCATCCACAAGCTTGGGATGGAGCAGGATACCTTTGATGTGGTTCTGGCGGGAAGTCTGCTAACCCGTGGGGATCGCGGCTGGATTCGCGGACCTATTGAGAAAGCTGTACAAGCTGCAGCTCCACAAGCAACTGTGGTGACTCTTGCCACAGAGCCTGTAGTAGGTGCCGTATGGTCCGCGATGGATCAAGATGGTTTGACCCTTAGCAGTGAAGTGTATGAGTACATGCGGCAATTTCAAGATTATGAATCGATCCAACAAACAAATAAGACAGGAGTGATTGATCTTGGCAACTAATCAAGGATTAAAGATCGCAGTTATCGGTGGGGGTTCTTCGTACACACCCGAATTGGTAGAGGGATTTATTCTTCATTATAAGGAGCTTCCTGTTCGTGAACTATGGCTCGTAGATATTGAACCTGGACTTCGCAAGCTGAATATCGTTGGAAATCTCGCTAAACGTATGGTTGAGAAATCCGGGCTTCCGATTGAAGTTCATCTTACAACAGACCGCCGAAAGGCTATCGAAGGCGCAGACTTCGTCAGCACTCAGATGCGTGTCGGTATGCTTGATGCCCGCGCACGTGATGAATCAATTCCTCTTAAATACGGTGTCATTGGTCAAGAAACGACAGGTCCTGGCGGAATGATGAAAGCACTCCGTACAATTCCTGTCATTCTGGATGTATGCCGTGATATCGAAGAGCTGGCTCCTAACGCATGGCTGCTCAATTTCACCAATCCTGCAGGAATGGTCACTGAGGCTGTTCTGAAATACTCCAAGGTAAAGAGTATCGGTCTCTGTAATGCACCTATCGGCCTGATCAAGCAAGTATCCGCCAAATATAACGTAGCTGCCGACCGTGTTTATGCCGAATTTGTTGGTCTGAATCACTTGCATTGGATTACTAGAATCGATGTTGAAGGTGAAGATAAACTGGATGACATGCTCACAGAGGGTTATAGTGCCAAGAACGTGCCAGCCCGAGAGTGGAATCCAGAATTTCTACAATCGCTTCGTGCCGTCCCTTCCTACTACTTGAAATATTTCTATATGACAGATGCTATGCTCGAAGAGCAGATGGAATCGTTTAAGCAAGGCATCAACCGTGCTGAAGTCGTCAAACGTGTGGAAGAAGAGCTGTTTGAGCTATATGCCAATCTAGAACTAAGCGAGAAACCAAAACAGCTGGAACAACGCGGTGGGGCTTTCTATTCAGAAGCGGCCGTTAATCTCATGAGATCGCTCCATAACGGATCAAACGACATCCAGACCTTGAATGTTGCTAACCGTGGCATACTGGACTTCTTGCCAGATGATGCAAGTATCGAAGTCAACTGTGTCGTCACCAAGAACGGTCCACTACCTCTACCACTGACCAAGATTCCACCAATGGCTAAAGGACTTATTCACGCTGTCAAAACTTACGAGCAGCTAGCCATTGATGCCGCTGTAACCGGCGATCGTGCGCTTGCCCTTCAGGCAATGGTACATCATCCACTCGTTCCATCTGTAGATGTGGCAGTTCGTATGCTGGATGAAATGCTGGAAGCCAATAAAGAGTTCTTGCCGAACTTTTTTACCAAATAACCATAGAAAGGAAACGTCAATATGTCAGCTAAAGCGGTTTGGAAAGGTGATATCAACCAAGCACTATGCGCGTTTACATTTGATGATGGGCCTTCCCAGCTTCCCGTTGAATTATGGCTTGATGTTTTGGAGGAGGAAGGGGCTGTAGGCACCTTTTTCTTCACTGGGGAATGGATGGATCGGTATCCAGAGAAAGCGAGATTAATCCTTTCCCGGGGTCATGTGCTTGCTCCGCATACGTATCATCATCGGAGAATGGCCCAAGTACCAAAGTCGGTATTCTTAGAGCAGTTGAAGCTGACTGAGCTGGCGTATCAGGACGCAACGGGTCTTCCGTCTCCCAATTTCATGCGTTTTCCATACTGCTCCTACCGGGAAGAAAATCTCGATTGGCTAACAGAATGGGGCGGCTATCTGGATATTGAAGGTGTGGATTGCGGAGATTGGTCAGGTATTTCTGCAGAAGAGATCGTTGCCAAAGTTGAGCCTGCGCTTGAAAATGGAACCATTGTGGTCATGCATAGTAATGATGTTGCAAAGGGTTCACCAGATGCACTGAGAGCACTTATTCAGATCGCCAAGCAAAGAGGCTTGGAAAGTGTCGGCGTACCTGAGATCCTAGGATCCATTGGCGTAGAAGTAAACTACAGACCTTGGAAAATCGTCGTAGAGGTTCCGGCGGAGTTAGATCATCCCGTGGAAGATTGGATACCTTTAGAAAATAGTAAGAAGCTTGCCGACCTCGCGACCCAGACAACTGAGTGGAACATTCCGCAATATACACTATATTTCACTTCTGAAAAGGAGTGGCTGGAGCATCTGGAGAGTCCACTAGAAGAGACTCAGGTTACAGAGGATCGCGAGTTGTTTACCATACGGCAATTTGATGGCAGCTATTGGGGATATGTACGTGCCGGTGTCGTAGACAATACCCTTGTATTATTAGATTATGCGGCTAAAGAAGCGCAGGCTGATACCTTGGTGTACTTACTTCGCTGGGCTGCGGATACTTCGATCAGATTGGGACTAACCAAGATTGAAGCCAGACTCAATATTCGTAAGATGAGTGAAATGTGCAGACAGTTAGGCTGGCAGTCAGAGATAGTAGAAGATCAATAAGACGATATAATTCATACCTACTGAGTAGATAGTGCGTCTTGTGGTAAAAAAGCGATCCGATATCATCAGCGGATCGCTTTTTTGCGCTGTAGCTCAGTCATTCCAATTATATGAGGGAAAGGAATGAGTAGTGGCTTAGAGGGCTAATAAAGGATTACCACTTCTATTCCTGCTACTTCAGCGAATTTCTCGAATTACCTGTTCAATGCCAGAGGGAATATCAGGTTCTTTTACACTAGATACGTTAAGCTTTAGAATGCTCTCCTTGGCGAAATACGGAAGATAACCACTATCCGCCATCTCTACTCGAATGGACTTTTTTTGCAGCCGTTTGATCATCTGCTCTGCTCTAATACCATCCGTAAGTTTCAGATACGTATGCACGGCTAGCTGACTGGCAGGAACATAGGAATAATGCTGTTCAGACGCTGCATTTGCCTCCCTCATGATCGAATCATGGAGAAGCATGGATCTTTTCCCGTAGCAAGAACGCATCTTTTTACGGTGGCGCTCGAACATCCCACTTTTCAAATATAACTCCAAAGCAGCTTGGGACAGCATAGAGCTATCTATGTCCATCAGTCTTTTGAATCGGTTAAAGGACTCACAAAGCACCTCGGGAAGTATGGCTACCCCAACACGCAGACCTGGGAATATGATCTTGGAGAAGCTTTTTAAATAGATAACATGTGATGTATTATCATAGGCAAAGATCGGATCTTGCTTCGCATCCTGCTCCAGATCTGCCATGTAGTCATCCTCTACGATATACACATCGTATTTAGCTGCAAGCTGGGCGATCGCCTTCTTCTGATTCCGTGTAAAGGAAACGCCTAGCGGATTATGGAACCGCGGAACGGTATAAAAGAACTTGAACTCGCCCGTCTTAAATAACCGCTCTAATTCATCCAAATCCACCCCATCATCCGAACGCCGTATCCCCTCTGTCTCGATGTCGTACGTCTTCAAATACTCCATAAACAGTGGGTAACTCGGCTGTTCAATCAACACACGCTCCCTGCCATTCGGAAAAGGAATACGGGTTAAGAGTCCAAGTGCTTGCTGCACACCAGAGGTGATAAAAATCTGTTTCGAATCAGCAAATACCTGATAAGAGGCCAGTTGCCGCTGCATTTCACGGATCAGAGACGGCAGCCCCTGCGGCGTCCCATAGATAAACAAATCCTTACGGTACATATCGATCGCTTTATTAATACAATGTTGAAAATCTAGATACGGAAAAATATCCGGGTCCGGTGCAGATGCCGTAAAATCAATCCAGTGCGCCCCCTCTTCTTTTCGCTCCCCACTGCGTTTCATGACATAATATCCACTCTTTGACGCTGCATAGATTAGATGTTTGTCCTGAAGGTCTTGGAGTGCTCGAATAACCGTGCTCTTATTGCAATCATAACGTAGCGCTAGCTCTCGAATAGAAGGTAGCTTGTCGCCCTCACGATATGTATCTTCAGCGATTTGTAATTCCAGATCGTTGATTAACTCCGAATACTTATATATCTCCTTCACCTTCCTCCGAGTCTATTTTGTACCGGTACAGATGAACAATAATTACATTGTAGCATAGCTGTTCTAGCCTTAGAATAAAGAGCATAACAGGACCGGTCCTAAATGCGCGCAACACTTTGGAGGTCTTATAGATGAATACATCTTCTACTCAAAAAGCGATAGTAGCTGCTGTCTTGAATGCTATTATTGTCGGGTTTTCTTTTATATTTGTTAAAATGGCTTTAACCGTCTCAGACCCATTCGATACGTTAGCTCACCGCTTCACGTTATCTTTCCTTGCCGCTTCATTATTTACTTTTCCAGGATGGGGGCGGGTGAAGTTTGGTATTTCCAAGGCAGCAGTGGTAATCCCACTTGCTCTACTATACCCGTCGTTGTACTTTACACTTCAAGCATTTGGACTTCTGCATACAACATCTGCTGTAGCAGGCATTATTCAGGCGACCATGCCCATCTTCACCATCATTTTAGCAGCGATGTTCTTGAAGGAAACTACGAGCGGATTCCAGAAGATCTCCACCTTAATCTCAGTTGCAGGTATCATTCTTATCTTTGCCATTCCTGGCGTTAGTATTTCTTCCTCTAGTCTGTGGGGCGTCTTACTCATCCTAATCTCAGCGCTATCCCTTGCCGGTTATAACGTCGCGGCGCGGAAGCTAACACGTACCTGGAGCCCCAAGGAACTCACCTATATGATCACTTTATTCGGATTCATATTTTTCAATGGACTATCGATCATTAAGCATGGTTCGGCAGGAACCTTGAATCAATATTTCACGCCTTTTCAGGAGCCTAAATTCATATTCTCCATGATTTATCTCGGTGTGCTATCTTCCCTCGTGACCTCCTTTCTCTCCAACTATGCTTTATCTCGAATGGAGGCTTCACGCGTGAGTATCTTCGGCAGTCTTTCGACAGTTGTCTCTATTCTTGGTGGTGTACTCCTGCTGAATGAACAGCTGGAATGGTACCATTGGACCGGCACGGTGATGATCGTCGCCGGGGTGATCGGAGTGAATTGGCGGAAAAGAGCAAGGGTTCAAGCAAAAGGCGAGATTGGGTTGGACTAGATACATTTACGTAACAAAAAGACACCCCTCGAGGTGTCTTTTTGCTTTTACCTTTTCATTCTCTCTATTCTGTATCAAGCTGCGGCTATCACTGTTACTTCAACGTTTCTAACGCCTTGATCTTCTCTTTATATTGATCCAATAGTTTAGTTAAAGCTTCCTTAATCACAGTGGAATCTTTGGTTTTAGCCGCGCTATTCAGATCCTCTTGGGCTTTGAAGAAGGCTTTATCAGCCTCACTAAATTCTTGAATTGAAATCGTAGCCTCAGTCGCTTCTACAGCCGCAATTGCAGCTACACCTTTAATTGAAGTAGAGACAAAACTCTCCATCTTCTTATCATTAGGTAATACCTCAACATTGCGACCAGCTTCAATAAAACTCACGGGCAGAGATTCGGCTGACAGAATTTCTTTCGAGAATATAGCTCCCTCCGCCTGCTCAGAAGGTAACAGCTCGGAAACCGCGGTTATACTAAACCCAGCAGCCTTGTAATACTGATCTAAAGTCTTCTTCCAGTCTTCTAGCGTATTAGGTGCGTATGTTTTGGCCAATTCAAGGGGATCTGCCCAATCAAGGATTGCTACTTGAGTAGTAATTGATCCTGTAGTTGCTGGAGTAACCACGGCTGCTGCTGTTGTTTTCGCACTTTGATCGCTAGCTCCACTAGCTGCGTTCACTGCAGTCGGTGCAGCAACTGCGGACACTAGTAGGGCGGATAAAGCTAACTTTTTAAATATCATCTGTTGATTCATAAATACAACACTCCTCGTCGATTTGAATGATCTTACAAGTCCAAGCTTACAAAATGGGTGTGGCATAACATTGGTTAATTTGTGGAAAAACGATGGCAGACCCCTATACCCACCTATGGATTGATATAATTGCAGAAGAATACTCTGGAGGTAACCAAATGAATACCAACTATCTCATTGCCGTAGTAGACGATGATCAACATATACGCAATCTTGTAGAAGCTTATTTACAAAAAGAAAATTACCGCACGATTGGCCTTGGCAGCGCTGAGGAAGCATGGACCTTATGGCAGACAAGCCCACCGGATATGTGGGTGCTCGACGTAATGTTGCCTGGCATGGACGGGTACGAGTTTTGTCGGCGGATTCGCAATGAAGCCGAGGTACCGATTATTATGATCTCTGCAAGAGATAATGAAGTGGATAAAATATTAGGTCTGGAGCTAGGCAGCGATGATTATCTGGTCAAGCCATTTAGCCCCCGGGAGCTAGTTGCTCGCATTAAACGCCAGTTACAACGCTGGTATAAAATGAGTAATCCCGTGGAACCCGCAAGTAGTAGCCCACACATATCTACGCAAATTGAAGTTAGCCATCTACAGTTATTATTGGAGGAAAGACGTGTGTTCTGGCACGGAAATGAGATTGAACTCACCAGCAAAGAATTCACCCTTCTAAAAGTATTCGCAGCTTCTCCAAACCGCGCATTTACAAGAGATGAGCTGTTAACCCATGTTTGGGGAGATGACTATTTCGGGAGTGACCGCGCCGTAGACCATTTAATTAAACGAATGCGAAAAAAACTAGACCTGTTGCCGATTGAAGCCGTTTGGGGACATGGCTATCGTATGCGTATTGAGGAGGGAGTGGAGATCGATGAAGCTAGCACATCAGATTAATTTAGCCTTTAGTATCGCCTTAGTACTGCTCCTGTCTATTACCGCTGTTGTAATCCACTTTGTGCTACTCAATCATTTTGTCGGAACACAAAAGGAGGAATTACGAAGCATTAGTTCCGCCATGTCAGCCACTATGATTCAGGGTACCGCACAGAAAGGAAGCATCGAAACTGAGCTCCATGCGCTGCCCGCGATCATGCCTTCTTCTGTTGGTACTGCAAGCGTTGAGGCCATTCTTAGTGATGAGACTGGAAAAGTACTGTCCACCTCATCAAATATGAGTTCAATCGCGGTAAGTTCCAATACGCAGTTTGTCGCTGGTCAAACCTCTGACCTCCAGAATATTTGGAATGGATCAGATGCAAGATATATAACAGAAGTGAAGGCTACGCCAATAGGCACGCTAACTCTACTTACACCTATGAGCGCAGTAACAAGCATTGAACAAGCTCTGTTCAAAAGACTACTAATCGTTTTCGGTGCAGCAGGGGCCTTTATGCTCCTATTTGGCCTGTTTATCACGAAAAAGCTAATCCAGCCTCTAATGAAGCTGCAGCAAGAGCTGAAAAAAGTTAAGGAACGCCACTTTTCAGACGTTAAGCTGATCAAAGCTGGAGGAGAGATTGGCGCTGTCGCTAAGTCGGTATATGACATGGCTGGCGAATTGAATCGATTTAACCACGTGCAGAAGCAATTTTTCCAGAATGCCTCCCATGAGTTAAAGACCCCACTAATGTCTATCTCTGGTTACGCTGAAGGGATTAAGGATGGCATCTTCGAAGGGGAAGGCATTGATAAAGGACTGGATATTATTATGAGTGAGAGTAGTCGTCTGAAGAATCTCGTTACAGAAATGACCCTGCTTGCGAAGTTGGATAGTGAAGAGGATAGCTTTAGAACTAGCGAGATCGCTCTGGACGATTTAGTGGTAGAAACGATTGAACGTATGAACCCTCTTTTGATGAAAAAGGGGCTGACCCTACATGTATCCTACGATGATAACGAGCCCCTTACGGTTCGAGCCGATAGAGATAAGCTGTTACAAGCCCTTCTTAATGTAGTTTCCAATGCAACTCGTTATGCCAACCAGCATATCTACATTCATTCTTCGGTTAAAGATGATCAGGTTCTGCTCTCCGTTTGCGATGATGGTCCTGGCATATCAGAAGACCTGCTTCCTTACCTGTTCCACCGATTTGTAAAAGGAAAAGATGGCGAATCAGGATTAGGACTAGCCATATCCCGTGCGATCGTCGAGCGCTCCGGAGGTCTGATTACAGCAGGAAACCGTAAGGATGGCGGTGCAGTGATCACCATGGGATTCCCTACACTCTCCCCTTCCTAGACAGTTTTATGTCAAACGAACACCTGAATCATTCTTCATTCAAGCTAATCTAATGGAGCACGATAAACTGGCAGGCATTACACAGCAGGTGGTTGAGAAGTTGAAAAATAGATATTTTGGTCAACAATGCATATGCATCTAGAATGAGTCCGATCGAAGAAATGACACAGGAAGATTCCGACTATATTACGGATCAAACGATCATGGTCGTTGGCGGATCGATTAAATTAATACAAACAGGGCAAGATTTTACCTTTTTAAGAGATCATATCTTTACTCACCCCACAATGAGTGAAGCTTTGAATGATTTGTTCTCACAGATCAAAGAATAATACTATATGCATGGCAAACAAAAAGACACCCACACGGAGTGTCTTTTACTTTTATTATATAACACGATGCTGAACCCACTTCTTACCCATGAAGCGCCGTAGAAATATGAATCCTCTAATTCCCCACTCACAGTTCATAGCTAACCAAACCCCCAGTAGACCGAAATCGAGAACAATACCTAAGATGTATCCGAGTACTACACGGAATAACCACATACTCAACATAGACACCATGGATGTGAACTTTGAATCACCCGCTGCTCTAAGCGCTGACGGAGTTATGAAGCTAACAGACCACAGCGGTATTTGTACGATTGTATTGATAAGTACAATTATGAAGATATCCCTCACAATCTCCGCAGGTGGATGGAACATCGACACTAGCGGATGGAAGAAAGGCATAACTAACAATCCCATCACCACAAAGGAAAGGGAAGATGCTACGAGAAACGATTTAATAAATTTCCGAGCATCCTTAACATTGTTGCTTCCCATACATTGTCCGACTACTGTAATAATCGTCAAAGACAGCGCATTACCCGGAATTTGCATAATCCCCGCAAAGGAAGAGGCAATAGCGTTGGTAGCAAGCGCGTAAGTACCGAGGCTAACGATAAAGACTTGCGTCAGAATCTTACCACCATTAAAGAACATCTGCTCCGCCGCAAACGGCATACCGATGAACATTATTTTTTTGAGCATGGAGAATTGAACCACCAGTAAGTCGCGAATCCGAATATGCAGTTCATTGTCCATCCGGAACAGATAATACAGAGCGCATATCGCGCCCAAATATCGAGCTATATTTATAGAAATGGTCATCCCTAGAACACCCATATGCAAAAGATTAATAAATACGAGATTCAAGAGGACGTAAACTAAATTCATAATGAGCGATAGCGCAAGCGAGGCTCTCGTCCTTCCGATTCCCCGAAGAGCACCACACACTGCCTCTACCACAGCTATTCCAAGATAGGAGATACAGCTCCCAATCAAATAGATTCGGGCGTTGTGCATTACCTCTGGCGAAGCCGCTCCAAATAGTAAGTTCAACAGCGGATTATGAAAAAGAATACCAAACATACCAACAACAAAAGCCATAAGGGAAACCGATGAAGTGGCGCCTGCGGTAGCTTTTGATACCATAAGACTATTGCCGCTTCCTTTATACTGCGCTACTACAACCGTACCACCTGTTGATACCGCGATAAACACACTAATGAGAAAAAGATTAAGGGAATCAATCATGTTCACCGCACTGATAGCCGCCACACCGGACGAACTGATCATAGCCGTATTCACTAGATTTAGCCCCACTATAAAGGCCTGATCTACAAGAATAGGGATAAATAAAGCAATCATATGGCGATAATCTAACGAGTCTCCTGACAAATATTTTTCAAGAAACCGCACACTTCGTTTCGTATTGACATTTACATTAGGTTCCATCTTCGCTTCACTTCTTTTACATTAGAGTTATCCCAATTTGAAAATATCCTTATAAATAGAAAAAGGCTCTTCAGGTTGAAGAGCAATTCAAAAGTACAGCTAATTTATAATTTATATGCACTTAGGTATGCGGTCGAGAGGACTCGAACCTCCACGGGGATTAACCCACACGGACCTGAACCGTGCGCGTCTGCCAATTCCGCCACGACCGCACAAAATATAAAAGAATCATGCAGTGCAGAACTAAACTATCATATATTAGCGCAAAGGGCAATACCTAATGTAAAAAGAAAAAGTGTACCGAGTCCCTATTAGAGATCATCGATACACTTTTTAGAAGAACTATCCTATTATGAAGCTTTCTCAAGCATACGGTAGATAATGACTGCCGCTTGAGCACGGTTAGCTATGCCCTTAGGTGCAAATTTGCCACCCTCAACGCCGTTAACGATTCCCAATTGGGTCAGTTGCGCTATAGCATCCTGTGCATATGGAGCAATACTGGACTTGTCCGCAAACTTGCCCAGCGCTGCATTCTTATCAACAGGCTGTAGCTTGCCCTTCAATGCATTAGCAATCATAATAGCCATCTCTTCACGGGTCACTTCACGACCCGGTTCGAACTTACCATTTCCAGAGCCTTGTACAAGTCCGGCCTTCACCGCAGCAGCGATAGAATCCGTGTACCAGACTCCTTGTTTAACATCGCTGAACGTACTCGATGTACCCGAACCCGTCAGGTTCAGCGCACGAACCAGCATAGTAATAAATTCTGCACGTGTCACTGTTTTGGTTGGTGCAAAATTATTTGCATCCAAACCTTTTATAATACCCTTGGCAGCCAAAGCTTGAATAGCCTCTTGCGCCCAAGCTACCTTACCCAGATCTTTGAAGTTTGCTGCTGGAGCAGTAGTTGGCGCTGGAGTTGCTGTTGGTGCTGGTGTTGCTGTTGGTTTCACGGTTGGAGTAGGTGTTGGAGTTACAACATTAGGACCTCCATCGCCACTGCCCGATCCCGTATCAGCCTTCTCTTTGTTCGTAATACGACCTTCAATGACCGCCTTGATCTCTTTGCGATCAAACGTCTTCACAATGTAATCGTAGAATACATCCAAATCAATCGGACCAGCCAATGAATTCTTACCTTCAGTCAGAACCTTGTAGTTATCCCCACCCGCAGCCATAAAGTTATTCACGACTGCCGTATATTCCTGCTTAGGATTAATTGGTGTTCCGTTAGTCAGCGTAAGATTGGCAACGCGATCCTCTACTGGAAGATACATATTCGCTGTATATTTCAGTCCAGAAATTTGTAGTGTTTTGATATCTGGTGATTTGTCGGCTTTCACGCCCCATTGCTGCTGAAGCAACTTTTTGATCTGATCTCCAGTTAGTGTCAGCTTCACAAGCGTGTTACCGAACGGCTGAACTTTAGCCAAATCGCCAAAGGTTACATCACCCTTCGGAAGATCCGCACGGATACCACCCGGATTCATAAAGGCAAAATCAGCAGCCTTTGCGCCATCGCCGAAATCAGCAGTACGCATAGCGTCAGCAATCAGGTTGCCAAGCGCAGCTTCTTTGGTGTAAGCATCTGTACGAGTAACAGTTCCGTCTGTTGTACCCACTGGTTGGGTCAGTTCTGGATGCTTCTCAAGGTAAGTATTAACCAGTGCCACACTTTCCGGATCCGGTATTACACCGTCATGGAGGGTGGAGGTTACAACAGCAGACTTGTCCTTCACATCACCTGTTTTAGGATCAATGATCAGCTTGATATCTTCAAATGCTGTACCATAAGAGTATGCTTGTACAATCAGCTTACCATTTACCGTTCCGTTTGCCAGTGCATGGTTATCACCAGCAACGATAACGTCAACAGGGGAGTTCGCAGGAAGCGCATTAGCTAGATCAGCTGCTTCACCTGTAGTTTTGCCATCTTTAGTTGTGGCAGGATCATGCGCAAGCACGATGATCGTTTCAACACCCTTAGATTGAAGCTCTTTAGCATATTTTTCAACAGCCGCTACTTCCTCCTCAGGAGTGAGGAAATATACGCCGGCTGTGCCGGAAGGCGAAACTTTGCCTGGTGTAGCCTTCGTTACAAGGCCAATAAAGCCGATCTTCACACCGCCTACTTCTTTAATTACATAAGGCTTAATAATCGGGTCGCCAGTTTTGGCATTCACCGCATTGGCATTAACATAATCAAAATTCGTACCCTTGTGGGTAACATTGCTGTCTTTAGGGTCCACACCGCCATAAAGTTGCGTCATTAGTGCATCGACACCTTGGTCAAATTCATGGTTACCCAGGGAACCCACATCAAATCCCATCATGTTCATCCACTCAATCGTCGGTTCATCGCGTTCAAGCGAGGATACAGGAGCAGATGCACCTACGGAATCTCCGTTGTGGAAGAGTAGAGCATTGTCATATTTAGCCCGTGCTTCCTTCAGATAAGTCGCAAGAATAGCAGCTGTTCCCACATTCTTGTTGCTTACTATAGAAACTGTATCCAGTTGGCCGTGGAAATCATTGATTCCCAGAAGGTGAACTTCTACATCCTTAACTGGGAGAGCCAGTTTATAAATACTAAATCCCTTAATATCTTTTGCACCAGTGTCCTTAATGTTGGATGGCACAACTTTTGCCGCTTCTGGTGATGAAGTAAAGGTGATATTCACATCATCCGAAATAGGAGCCAAAGACCAGTTCCCATCCGCAGAAGGATCAATGGTACCTACTTCTCTGATGTAATCCATGAGGATCTGGCGATTCTCATCCTGTGAATCGACTACCATCTCTGAACCTTTCACACCCGGGAAGTTCCCACCACCACTTGCGCGGTAATTGTTAGTCACAACAATAAAATCTTGGTTTGGATCCAAAGTTTTACCTTTATACGTAATTTGCTTCACACGACTCGATGAAGCATCGTTAATTGTTCCGGTAGGGGTATATTTTGCAGGTTTAGTTACATCAATTGTGTATTTAATGCCATCAATGACATCGAAGTTATAAACCGCAAAATCTCCATTGAGCAAACTTTGTGAAGCTACACTTTTCACATCGATTGTATTAAATGCGCCCGCACTCATTTCAACCCATTCCTTAACAACAGAGCCTTTGACTTTAATAGCTTTCAGCGTGTTGTCATACAGGTACAAGTCACTCGCACTGCGAATAGTCAGCGGACCTTTCTCAATACTCGTATACTCAGAAGGACCGTTACGTCCAGCCTTGAAAGGAGCACCTACGCTAAGAATCGGAAGACTTTTATACTGTGGTAGATTGGTTTCAATATACTTCTCCACATACCACTTCTGGGCATTGGTAACAATTTGCACGGTTGGATCGTCCTGAACCATTGCAAAATAACTGTTCATCGGAGCGGTAGTAACGCCTAGCTCTTGGCCTGTATAGTCAATAGTAGCCTGGTGGTCTGCCGCAACAGCAGCATCAATAGCAGGATCCGGTATAGCATTGGCTATGGAGCGGGTCGAGGCTTTAGAGTTCTTTTTATCTACTTCCCATTTGCCGCCTACTTCTACCAAATTAAGATCAATTAGACCCAGATAACCTCCACCATAACCTGCTTGCACGGCAGGAGTACCATTAATATGCCCATAAACATTATCAACAACGGATTGAGCATTATTATATGGTAGCTTTGTTATTGGATCTTTAAAAGAAGCATCAAGCATTGCATTATCAACTGTTGGGAACACCTTGTGAGTGTGTGAGAAGGTAATCGCGTCAATGCCGTCAACCTTACTTAAAAGATTGATAGCATTTTCTGCACCAGTACCTGCAACTGCAGTTGCATCGAAGCCAGTATGTGCCATTGCTACGATTACATCGACACCCTCACTCTTCATAATAGGAACATATTTGGCTGCTGTTTCAGCAATGTCCTTAGCAATGACTTTGCCTTCCAGATTAACCTTGTCCCATTCCATAATCTGAGGGGTCACAAGACCAAGCACACCAACCTTAATATCACGGAGTTGGTTATCGCTGTCCATTATTTCTCTATCAAGAATGACATAAGGTTTAAAAGCATTTACGTCATTGTCTGGGTTACCATCTTTATCATCAATATATATATTGGCATTTACATAGGGGAAGTCGGCACCACTCAATGGATTATTAGCACTGCCCTTAATAGTACGTTTCAAGAAATCCAGCCCATAGTTGAATTCATGATTACCAAAAGTCGCAACATCATATTCCATAATATTCATAGCCGCAATCATAGGGTGTAGCTTAGTCTCTGATTCTACTAAATTACTTTCATTCGCGATGTAAGTACCCAATGGCGTACCTTGAATCAAGTCCCCATTGTCGAGCAGAAGATTATTATCAGGATATTCGCTCCTAGCATAAGTAACCAACGTAGCTGTCCGATCGAGTCCTACAGTTTTAGAAGCTGCATTCTTAAAATAGTCCCAGCCGTAGACATTGGTGTGTACGTCCGTGGTGCTCATCAACCGGAGTTTGGCTGTGGCATCAGATGCGGCTTCGGCTTTGTCCGGACTCCAAACCGTGCCCAAAACGACTCCACCTAGTACCTGTGCTGAAAGCACTGCAGTTGCTAGTACAGAAGCGAGAGGCTTGTTCCATCGTGTCTTCCATCCCATAAAGATTTATTCCCCCTAATATTTTTTACATAATTTCGGTGATATTATATCACACAAACATGACGAAAAAGTATAGGATTGTAAAATTAATATAATTACATGTCAAATATAATAACGTGTGAAGAAAGACCTAGGTCACATTATATTTTTATTAGATCAAGAGTCTCTAGACATACAAGAAAAACACATCTTACACAGATGCGTCCCATGAAAGCGTATACACAAAGTCAAAACACGTCGAATCTTTATCTGATAATAACTTCCTCAAGACCCACTCATGATGGCAGTAAACCCAAAACAAATCGCAGTGATTAATGACAAAGGCGTCATCACAAGTCTCTCTTTTATACTCTTCGAGAATATATTCATTACGGTATTGAGAATTAAATAGGCTGCAAAAAAATAACATACCCCTCTATCAAAAGGTAATCCAATCAGATAACATCCTTCCACCCCCATACTAATTGATATTCGAATCTTGTAAGCGGAAGAACACCTATTATAAAGGCGATGGACTTTCACGAGAATAAACCCCTGAGATGGATATTTATATATAACACGTTCCCATCCATTTTTTGGACTTTCTTTTCATATTAATGATGAACCCGCACAAGCAACACCAGATTATCTGAGTAATATAGAATTAAATAGACCAATGAGGTGATCCACAAATGTCAAACAGAGCAAAAATTCGCAAGCGAGCTGAACAGCTCAAGGGTAGACCTGTGTGTGTTACGCTTCATGATGGACGTACGTATGTAGGATGGATAACTGGCCTCGATAAGGATGGATTAACCCTTTCCAAACCACGTAAAAATAAAAACAAAAAATCAAAAAAACACTCTTCTTCCCGCTCCCGGAAAGCGAACGTATCAGGACTCATGCCGTTATTCGGCTCACTTTTCGGGATGGGAGGAGGAGCTGCAG
Organism: Paenibacillus pseudetheri; assembly: GCF_924513355.1. Lineage (NCBI taxonomy): Bacteria > Bacillati > Bacillota > Bacilli > Caryophanales > Paenibacillaceae > Paenibacillus > Paenibacillus pseudetheri. Next base: position 51,515 of record NZ_CAKMAB010000030.1, on the reverse strand, counting down.
GGGCTACCGAGGCTGCAAGTTCAGGCGCTTCAGGATTCGGTAGAATTATGGGCTTCGTAGGGATGATCCAAAGAACAATGCCGGTTGTGAAAATGGGCTACAATATGATTAAATCTATTTCCCCATTCTTGAATGGATTAAAGGGTTTAATGGGATAGTCTTCTAAATGAGTATACTTAGACATAAAAAGACACCCCTCAAGGTGTCTTCTTTATTGTTCGTTTTAAGGACTATTGATTTCATTCGGGTCAACGAAGGTTATAATTCATATTATTTCAAGGCTATACATGATCCATCGCTCGTATCAGAATGCTAGCAGCATTTCCTGCAAAAGCAAATGAATTGGATAATGCATATTCAATAGGACCTGAATCATTTGCAGCTTTAAATGACCAGTCCCCCTCCATATCTAATCTTGAATTCCACGTTTCCGGGAGTAATCCTTCATAAATTGACAACAAACTAAAGTATAACTCTATGCTTCCTGCAGCACCTAAACAGTGTCCTGTTCTTGATTTTGTAGATGATACTACGGGAAAATCACCAAATACTTCTCTAATTGCCTTAAGCTCCATCTGGTCGTTGGCTGAAGTACCTGTACCATGTGCATTAATATAACCTACCTCTTCTTTGTTAGCCTTAGCATCCTGTAGTGCCATTGTCATAGCCTGAATCGCTCCAGCACCTTTCGGATCAGGACTTGTAATATGGTAAGCATCATTCGCTAAGCCGTATCCAATAATTTCACCATAACAACGTGCATTTCTTTTTTTAGCATGTTCGTACTCCTCAAAGATAAAAAAAACGCTCGCCTCACCAATGTTAATTCCATCACGCTCTGCATCAAAAGGTTTGCTAATATCTCTGCTCAGTGATTTAAGGGCGTTAAATCCGAAGATGGAGAATAGAGAAATATGATCTGCCCCTCCGGTTACCACGACATCTGCTGCGCCGTTGCGAATAAGATCAAAGGCTATTCCCGCACCAGCAGTCCCTGCTGCACAAGCTGAGCTTGTTGTGTAAAAACCCCCGCCTATTTTATAGGCTGCTGCTAATCTACTAATAAAAGCTCGTGTCTTCAAAATCCACATTGGATCCTGTTTGCCTAAATCTAAATACTTTAGAAGATGATCTGTTCCGGCTAGTGAAGTAGACATAGAGAATGAAGCCCGTAATCCTTCCTTCTCTAAATCTTGGACAGTCAATCCAGCGTCTCTCAATGCCTCATCCAATACTTGTTTAGTCATCTTTTCAATCTTGTCCAATTCCTCTGGGTGATTTAGTTCCACTTGTTCAAAATTGCTTATGCCTACTTTGACATACTCTAGATCCTTATAAGCGCTGCACATCTCTGCCTTCTTAATTCCAGTAGTTTGATCTGCTAAAGCTTTTAACACCTCTACCTTATTATTTCCCAAAGCACATAGAATACCTATACCAGTGACTACCACTTTTCTTTCCATAGGTTTACCCTCTGCAAGCTTCATATTTTTTTGAGCACGATATATGTAATCGTTGCTTCTGCAACTTTTTTCCCCTGAACAGACGCCTTTACCTTAACCTTAATAAAATCGGCAATTTTCTCAACAAATTTCCCTTCCACTATTACAGTATCACCCGGTATTACTTTGCAGATGAATTTTAAATTATCTACTCTTGATAAATAGGCATTATGTTCACTTTTGTTATGCCCGCCACCAGCGCTAAGCATAATCCCTCCTCCTTGCGCCATGGTTTCCATCATCAGGGCGCCCGGGAAAACTGCACCTTCGGGAAAATGACCTTTAACCCAAAATTCATCCTCTCTAACATGCTTTAGTACTTTGGAGTACTCTCTTGGAATTAACTCTATAATCTCATCTACGAATAGAAATGGTTCTCTATGAGGAAGTAATTCTTGGATCTCCACTTTCAATTCCTCCGATCTCACGAAATGAACTAATGACTACACAATAATAGGGGAGAAAACAGTAGTATATATAAATCGAAGGTGGGAGAGCAGGATAGATGGAGCTAATACGCAAGCCGTCATCATTAGAAAACTGAATAGCCTTATATCCGTCTTTCAACCCAACACTAATCAGCTTCCCAATGCTTTCCTTACTGCACCAAAGGAATGTTCTCAATTGCTTACTACAATCTGTTTGTAAAGCTGACTGTATCGCCTCTATCTCTTCACGACTTGCATATATATCTAATACACAATCTCTAAGTTTCTCGTAAGATTCAATGTCGATTCCAATAGGAGACTTATTTACAATTACAGCAATATTGTATCCACTTAATGAATATGAGTAATTCAATTCTTCTTGGTTATCAAAACTTATTCGTCTCCGAACGAAGTCTAGCTCTACCAGGTCGTCATACTTTTTCTTTAGCATATCCAGAAGAAACTTTCGTCTGAGCTTCTTAAACTGTCTGCTCGTGTATTGATACTTCAAGCCTTCAAAGTTTACAACCTGTGCCCCTAAGGACACAGGCTGCATCTTAATTAAGGTAACCCGCATATCTCACCCTTTAACCAGAACGGCTCATCAGTTATAAACCGTCTGTTGCGATAATTACACAAGTATTAATTTATTATGTATAATTCTATGATGTGCTTTTAATCCAATTATGAATCTTCTGCATCATAATTTAGACACTAATTCGTGCAACAACCTGCAGTCCCCCAACCTGGGGTAATAACTTCTTCAATTTCTGGAATGTCTTCGAATTGAATTTCTTCAAAACGAATATCTATTTTCAATTGTTCTTTCATGTTCTCACCTCCTTCACTAGAGTAGTAGATTCAAAGATCAGAGAGTGATTACACTCCACAACATTTTTGCGATCCCCAGCCAGGAGTCACGATTTCCTCAACTTCACAAACCTCGTCGAAGCTTAAGCTATCAAAATCAAGATTCTCCAATAGTTCATCAACAGTATTCATGTAAATCTCACCTCCTTTAGATATCAGCGCAAGGTTTTGTTAATTGCAGCAATAATAGCTACCCCAACCCGGAGTTACAATTTCATCCATATCCTCGACATCAGAAAACTTTAGATCTTCAAAGTTAATCGTGTTAAGCATGTCCAGTTCATCACTCCTCATTTTTTTCACCTCCTTCTCTGATCAAAGCAGGCTAACTTAGACTGAATAAATACTTTTTCTTTTCTGAAGCTAAGATCTGTTTTAAATCATGAGTAGCAGCTGTCTCTAATGTTTGAACAGTATGAAAATGCTTCACCAGCACCTCCAACGTATTAATCCATTCTTCAATATCCTTGTTACGCTTCAATCGCATATCCAGCTTACGCCCTAATACCCTCCATTTTTTAGATATCAATTCCCATTGTTTGATATTCAATATTTTTGAAGGGTTACTTTCATCATCAAACAACACTTTTAGTACTTCTGCGAACTCATTTCGATAATAGCCATCGGTCCCAGCCAATATAAACTGTCTGAAATATCTTAATTCGACCTTCACATACTTCAAAATCAACGCCTGCTGTTTCTGACTTTCCGTATTTCTGAGTGCATCAGCACATTTTTCAAACTGCTTTATGAAATGCACATATACCTGTTCTCCCTCAATTCGAACTACACCATCATTAAAATCCACATAAGTATTTTTCAAAAAAGCAGTTGCCATTTCTTCTAAAAGTTCTTTACTATCTAACTGATGAATTTTTTGAATACATTGGCACTGTTTAAGTTGCTTGCGAGATAGAATATAAACACTTAAATTATCCTCCAATAGCCAAGAATGAGAGCTTTCTAGCTGCAAGCAAACGTCTATATCCAGCCAGCTAGAATCATCCTGCACATCATCTGTTCTTAAAATGAACCGGTTTCCCTCACTATCCACTGAATGAATGGGCAGATAGGATTGTCCAAATAAAGTTAAATCTACGTAATCCAGCTCTCTTATACGCAAAACCTCTGATGAGAAAGGTAAAATTGCCATATACTCCGTCGTAAAATTCTCTTCTTTTTGATACCTCTGAATGTATTCACTCACTGTAATAGCCTCATAAGGGAATCCGAACTTCTCAAATACGAACGGACAACTAATATCCGTAAAACCACTAGGAATAAAAAGCTTTACACTTTTATGTTGAATATAAAGCAAGCTATTTTTTATTCCACCCAGAATAAGGAAAACTTGCTGTAAGCTGAGGTCTACTCCTGCATGATGAAATAGTTCATACATGGTCGTCATACGACATTCCCTGAATTTAATAATCCCTCATCCTCTCCTGCTTTTTTCTTTCAGTTTTAATGATTGCTCTACCAACTTACATGCCTTTTCTATTTTCTCTACAATCTCCATTAGTTGATTTATTGTAGAATTTAAGGGTGGAGCGATAATTGTCTTACCTTCTCCTTCGTAGTAAGGAATCAGTCCCTTTTTCTTCAAAAGCATCTCTATTACTCCACCCAATTCCCACTCAAATTCGTCATCGGTATATAGATTTGGATTGAAATTAACACCTAACATGTATCCTTTCCCCTGTACTGATTCTACTAACGGAGAAGATTCAAGTACCTTTAGAGATTGAAATAACTGATTCTCATGTTCCTTAACTTGATTCAATATAGATTCCTGGACGATACATTCCAAGGTGGCTAAGCCTGCAGCGCATGCCAGTGGATGACCACTGGAGGTATATCCATGAGAAAATTCTTTTGTACTATTTAATTCTCCGCAGAAATTATCGTATATCTCACCGGTTACTAGCACACCACCCATAGGGATAAGCCCATTTGTCATAGATTTAGCCATCAATACAATATCGGGTTGTACCCCCCACTCCTCATATGCAAATAAAGTGCCTGTTCGGCCAAATCCCGTCGCCACTTCATCAACCATAAAAAGAATATTGTATTTATCACAAATGGATCTAAGCTTTTGAAAATACCGATCAGCAAACACAACTACTCCATTAGATAATTGAACGGGCTCAACTAGTAAAGCGGCTATTGTTTCTGGCTGCTCCGACTTAATTTTGTCTTCCATTTCACGTATGCATTCATCTACCCACGCTTCGTCCGTCATGTTGAGTGGTTTATTGCTATTATTAGGTGCCCTCACCTGTTTAAAAGTACTGAATTCCTCTCCTAAAGCACGCTTGTCATACTCATTCCCCGAAGCAGCAGTTGCAGCTATAGTTGAACCATGATAAGCCCCCTTCAGTGAAATAATTTTATTTTTTTGAGGCTGCCCTTTATTGAAGTAGTATTGCTTGGCCATTTTTATCCCAGTATCTGTAGCCTCCGAACCACTATTTGTAAAAAACAAATGCCGGAAGGAGCCTTGAATTTGAGATAACAGCTTATGGGTATATTCAATTGAAATTTTGCTGGTTGAGTATATTAAAGTGCATGAATCTATTTGATTTAATTGTTTTGCTACTTGCTGGATTATTCGAGGATGATTATGTCCCAAATTGCTTGAGAGTAAATTAGAGGTTGCATCTATGTACTTTTTTCCTTTTTGATCGTAATAATATCCGCCTTCACTTCGTTCAAATATGATAAGCCCTTTTTCTAAGTACACCTGCATTTGTTTCCAACCGTTCCATACCGAGTTAGCTTCAACCTTCGTAAGAATCTTCTTCACCTCATTTAACGAATAGAATATCCACCGTCAATAATCATTGCTTGTCCAGTCATTCCTTTTTGACGAATCATATAATCAATAGCTTGAACAACTTCCTGAATTACTACAACCTTTTGAGGAATCCCTTCTAATAAATGATACCAATTAGTATTCAGACTGCTATTCCTTACAGCCGTTTGATACATTGGCGTATTCATAAACCCCGGACATATACAGTTAACACTAATGCCACGGGGTAAGAGTTCTAAAGCCAAGTTTTGAGCCAAATGTTGCAGCGCTGCCTTAGAAGTGCTATAAGCCATCAGATCATATGCAGCTACAGTACCTAGCACAGAACCTACCATTACAATGGAGCTAGATTCCTTAAGTAAGCTTACGAACTGTTGACACATAATAAACGGGCTAGTCAGATTGACATCCAAGGTATGTCTCCACAGCTCCAAGCTAGTCTGCTCAAAGGATGAAATGGGCATGATTGCCGCAGCTAAAACCATCCCGCTCAGATACAAATCTTCGTGCTCGATAGACTCTCTTAAACGGATAACTGCTCTCTCATCTGTACAATCGATACAGTGATACTCAACTTCTCCGGTTGTTATAAGATCTTTAAGTTTATTTGAGAGGTCCTGATCAGGTACCCGATCGAGTGCCAACAGGTGGTATTCATGTGCAAAATGCATACAAAGAGCTGTACCTAATCCTCCAGCTGCACCTGTAATGATAAGTGTTCGACGTTTACTCAACTAGTAAGTCCCCCATCTACAACAATGGTTTCACCAGTAATATAGCTGGATAGATCTGATAGTAAAAATAAGATTACATTAGCAATTTCTTCCGGATCAGCAGTTCGCCTCAAAGGAATTCGCGCTTTGAAGGAGTCAATAAGCTTAGGCGCCATCGACCGTATCATATTTGTTTCTACATAGCCTGGTGCAACAGCATTCACCCTGACATTTTTAGTGGCCACTTCTTTAGATAACGCTTTCGTTAACCCAATCACACCTGCCTTTGCTGCGCAGTAATTAGCCTGCCCAACTACTCCGGATACTCCTGCTACAGAAGACAGATTTACGATCGAACCTCTTTTGTGTTTCATCATGATAGGTAGTACATTTTTTGTTAACAAAAAGAGCCCTTTTAAATCGGTGTCTACTACTCGATCCCAATTCTCCTCACTCATCAGCATCATATATCCATCAGAAGTAACGCCTGCGTTGTTAACTAGATAGTCTATTGTTCCAAAGTCGTTTTCGACTTCAAGAGCAACTGACTCAATACTTTTTTTATCCGTTAAGTTCATACGATACTGCTTCACATCAGACATTTCACCGTATTGTTGTATATCTGCCTCTTGCTGGTGATATGTAAAGGCAACCTTTACACCCTGACTAGACAGCAGCTTAACAATACTTTCTCCAATTCCTCGGCTGCCTCCGGTAACAAGCGCTGTTCTTCCTTTCATATGTCCAAACATAAGAACCTCCTATGATACCGCTTTAATTACACAGGATGTGAAGCCTCCACTTACATCATAATGATTTACAAGAAGCACACTTATGGATGCAACTCCTAAATCTTCTCCCTGATCCAACAACAGTTCTGGGATCTTCTGCTGCTTTAAAATGGTTGCTCCAATTCCTACATTCATTCCTTCATTGGCTCCAAGGGCATCTCTAACCCTTTTTTTAGGATTAATAATTCGTACTTGATTGTTAAACAAACCACGTATCGCATCGACTTCTGTTGAATATATATCCAGATGTCCTGTAGCTGTAATAACACCGTCAATATCATCGAAATTCAGTTCCGCCTTTTGAATAACACCTCGCATAATAGATTCTATGCGACTTCGCTCACCTTGAAATAATGGAGTTATATAGGGATGCCCACCCAAATTCCCTTCCAGTGAACAGATCCACTCGCAATAGGTATGTTCATTGCTCTCATTTGCCATAACAAGCGTAACTGCATGCTCTCCCACCGGATATCCCAGCTGTATAAACTCATCAAATAAAGCCTGGTAGTACTCATCAAGTCCTCCTGCAATGACAGCCTTAGCTTTTCCCCGCTGGATTAACTCTGCACTATAACCTATATAGTTACTACACAAGAGCATAGTACTTGGCCCTTTAACCCCTAGATGAATACATACATGCCCTAGACAAGCATTGTTAACAGTCCCTGAGAACATGGTTGGACTCGCTAACTCGGGTTGTCCGTTAATAACAAATTGTCCGAAGTTTAGTGTTGTGGAGAGAGGTCCGTAGATCGAATTAAATACCGTACCCACATCAAAAGGGTCATAACCCTCTATTGCCGCGTCCTCTACAGCCTTAAATGCGCCATACAATGCCATCGTTGAGAAACGGTCCATTCTTCTGAGCACTTTACCATACCTAAAGGGAGGAATCTTAACCGCCTGCACGGGTGATTGTACATCCCCTTGATGCAAATGTTCCCATAATTCCTGTAATTCAGCTCCTACAGGTGTAAGCATACTTATTCCATTGATGTATACACTCAACTAAATTCCCCCTATACTTCCTGAAGACTCAACATTCTTCGCAAAATGATATCAGGGAAACTGAGCATCAATTCGTTATTACTGTTTAAAAACACATGCTCTGTGAACCCTTTAGCAATCAGCTGTCCGGAATCATTCTTTATTTCATAATTAAAAGTTAGACTAGCTTTAGGAAGCTTATAAGACACTAGCGTCTCAATGGTATACTCTTGGCCAAAAAGGACCGGTTGTTTGAACTCACATCCTAGCCTGATAACAGGTGAACGAAATTCATGTACAGTGGACAATGGCAAGTCAAGATATTCACCCATAAAATGAAACCTTGCCATTTCAAACCAGCAGAAATATTTACTGTGATGGGCGATAGAATAACTATCAATATCTGCAAAACAGGGCATAAACTTGTAAGTAAACGAATGGTTCACTTTTTTGCCCCCTTTAATTTAGCGCTGCCTGTTTCTCACGAACAAAATTCGATAGTGAATTAATATTTTTGAAGATCGACATATTCGCTTCACCAACAACAATGCCAAAGGTTTCCCGCATGGCTACTACCAGCTCTAATGAATCAACAGAGTCCAGTTCAAGCCCACTACCGTCCTCATCATACGCGGAAAACAATGGAGTCTCGTAATCAATAGCATTTGGATCTACATCTTCCAATTCCAGCTTTGTAACGATCATTTCACAGATTTGCTCTTCTAATGTTTTCATTTCCTTTATCCCCCCGAATTGAATTTGTTGTTATACATCCATCTTTCATATCAATTATTTCATCGGCGAAGCTTGCAATATGTTCGTCATGAGTAACAAGAATGACCGTAATTTGATGTTCGCGTGCCATTGCAGTTAGAAGGTTCATAAACTGATCACCATTAGTACTATCTAGATTTCCCGTGGGTTCATCTGCCAATATGACTTTGGGCTGCATTAATAGACATCTGGCAATAGCTACTCTTTGTTGCTGGCCACCAGATAGCTCATGAATATAAACGTCCTTCTTCCCTTCAATACCAAGCGACTTTAGCAAGGAGGCATACCTCTCGAGATACGGCTTGACATCCTTTTTTACTAATCGAATGGGCAAAAATATATTTTCTTCAACTGTTAAAAAAGGGAGTAGATTAAAGCTCTGAAAAATATACCCCACTTTATTAAGCCTGAGCTGCCCTAATTTCTTCTCGGAGAGCTTAACCAAATTTTCGCCGTCCAGCCACACCTCTCCTGAAACAGGTCTCAATATACCTCCAATAATATTTAGCAATGTAGTCTTTCCTGAGCCCGAAGGTCCCATCACAGCGTATACTTTACCAGCAGCAAATGACTTGGTTATACTTTCTAAAATAACTTCTGGTATAGGCCCCGATTGATATTCCTGATGGACCCCTTTTAATTGAATGATATTCAAGCATATCCCTCCTATTCTTTGTACATATACTCCAATGCATTTTTCCGCAAAGCAGAGTAACCAATGATTACTGTGCTCACAAACAATGCCAAGAAGCATACCGCCAAAGTTGCACTTAAATTAAGAACAGGAACATGTGTCTCCATAGGAACCGAAATAGAGTCATTCATATACATAACTGCCCCTTTGATAAACTCCACTCCCAGCTCCCAGCCAAGAAAAGATCCTAACAGAAAAATAAGCAAGCCCTCTATACACATAGAGCCAACAAGCTTTAACTTGGACACTCCCACTATCCTGAGCATGGCAAATTGTTTCGTTCGATCTTGAAGAGATAGCAAAAACATATTGATAATAAGTGATGTTGTGAATAATAAATTGATATACAAGAATGCCTCGATCATCTCTGTACCCTTGATAGCCTGTGATTTATATTCACGTTTGAGATCTCCCATATTACTAATGGAAGCATTCTTTATTCCCAAAAAAGAAGAGATTTGCTCAGCATCTTTATCTGTACCACCAATCAAATAAACCGTATTGTATATATCATCCTGACCATACAATAGCTGAGATAAGCTTTGTCTTGATACGTAGCCTTGAAGTAGATTTAGAGGACGATAGGTTTCTACAATTTTAACCGTTAGCTTCCTATTACCGACGTTATATTCCAGCTCATCCCCAATGCTAAAGTCCTTGTCGGCAGCCCTATTCGCTGAAAAAATAATGGGCAGAAATTCCTTCTTTTTAAAAATCTCTAATTCGTTGCCCGAATTAATATAAGACAGTTCTTCAATGTTGAAATAATTTGGATTAATTCCGGTAACTAACAAATATTTGTCTTTTTCGTTATTCGCTTCAAGTGTTAGAGCTGTTTCTACACTACGCCCCTTCCACTCCGTCTCAACATACCCTTTTAATTCACCTTCACTTTTGGTTATGGGTTGGTTCGACACAATAACATGGCTGTAGTGAATATGATCCTCTGCGAAGTTGGCAACCGAGCTCTTGGCCGAATGATAGAAACCCAGCATTCCGACAATAAGCAAGGTAGAGAACATAAATGAAACTGTCAGTGTTTTTATTTTTCGAAATGTGTACAAATTCTGTTGAACAGCCAAATGTAAAGAGGTTAGCTTAGAGGATTTTGCCCAAACCCCCAATATTTTTAGAATAATAAGAATCGTTGGACCCAGTGCTATAAATACACCAACCCAAAAAGAAATATCATTGATATTTTGAATTGCTTGGGTTCCCAAGTTTAAATTAAAAACTGTAGAAATCAATTTGCCCAAGCCCATAAAGCTGTATATAATAACGGCTACACCAACAATCAGCCAAATCCACTTTTTGATCATTTCATTTGCTTTTACGTATTGCACCGTGTTGTTTTGCTTTTGAATTTTCTTCGAGGTTGTAGTAAGTTGAAGGATACCTATTGGAAGTTGTTTTAGATTCTTATGTATAATGAAAATAAGCATTGGAATTGTGAGTGCGAGTATATAGACAATAACTTCTGAATAGATTACTTTGGATTTCATATTGTATTGATGCATGTACCAATACGATAATACCGTTCCTAATGTAGCACCGATGATCACCGATACAGTTCCAAGCATCACGATCTCGATATAGAGCATTCTTTTTATTCTTGTTCTGTACATCCCTAGTCTATTAAGTAAGGTGAACTCCTGAATACGGCCATGCAATATTACTGAATAGGTATTATTAATCATCACATAGCTGAACCCGATGAGAATGGCCATAAACATTAGAATCAAATTGGTCACAGATTCTAAGTCTTCCTTCATTGATGGAGAGGTCCAACTGCTGTTAATCATGTTTGAGAAATTCAGCAGCACTTGAAGCGAGAAGCTGACCAGAATTACACTAGCCACAAGCAATATAAATGTAAGCACTAGTCTCAGTTTATGTCTGTACATGTTCTTCACAATATAGGAGAACATTCCATTCCACCTTTCTTTGTCTTCCCTGCTAAGATAGGTTCATATTGCGTAGTGATTTGAAAAACTTTATAACAAAGTACCCAACAGACATCAACATCGCTGCGACTGCCAGTATCGAAATAACGTTAGAATTTAGAATATGCAACCCTAAAAAGTCAACGACTAGCTTGATCCAGTAATATATACCCGCGAATGTCATTCCGTAGGACAGAAGAAAATATCCAACCATAAGCCATCCCTTCCTGCTCATGACGGGCCTTCCCTGCCCCTTTATCTGAATAATCCGACTCATCTGCTTTAGCATATTCCAACGTAAGCCTTCTACTCCAAATAAAATAGCGGCAACATGATAACCATCGCTGACTCCCAGTAAGGATAAATTGCTTATTATCGCACCTAAGTTCATGATCATTAGCACAGCAAATTTCCAATCAGATGTTAAACAAAGTAATAACCAAAATAGGCTAGCTTGGATAAGGTTAAAATACACCCCTGCCATTAAAACTAGTGCCTTCTTCTTGCTAGTGGTTGCATACAGGTTTTTGTACTTAATATAGAAAACAGGACTTATCCCCATATGAATCAAAAAGTTAAATGATTTAAGCTTAATCCCAAAATAATTAGCCGTAAGTATGTGTCCTAATTCATGGATAATTACTGATAAAAAAATTCCAACTCCTACAACAACATATTCCCATAACGCTACCTCACTCCATCGAAAGCTCTTACTTTCCCTGTAGGTTTCAACTACGATTTGAGGATCTCTTATAATCAAAAACATACCGACGATTATACTAATCCATGACAGGATCATTATAAACACTAGTGTTCTTCTGAGAAGTAATCCATACTTTTCTTGGATAGCCACCATTGGAGCTTCAAACAGCTTTTTTCCGGATAGCTCTAATTCAACCTTACTTACCGTTTTCTTCTCCGTACCATAGAAAAGTCCCTTTTGGTACAGAAATTCAATCCCCTTACTAATATCAATGGATTGCCCTAATTGATTTCTTAATTCCTCTTCAATCTGTTCCTTATTCGTTAAGCCATTGAGATAAGGAATTAATACTTTAAAATAAAGGTATTGTTGTTCATCTAGTTTTAGATAGATTTCCCTTTCATCGCTCAATAGAAAATACTTTTTTTTGCTGAATCCTGGATCCTCATACAAGGTTAAATCATCTACAACTCTCATATTCCCCAGTGATAATTCACTCATCATTGGGCCTGTTTATTGGCATTGGCTACATTATTCCAAAATCTAGTATACACATCTGTACCTTTTTTAAGATTTGCCAATGCTTTCAAACATTCTTCTACATTTGCTATTTGAAATACACAACGGCTGTCTAATACCTCATACATGTCACCTGTTGACAAATATTGAATGCCTTTACACCAAAACGAGCATACGCTTTGTGCTATACAGACCTTGCAACGATCTCCATCCATGCGGTCAATATTGGCCTGTACATTTACTTTTTCCCGATCCATCCCACCATCTCTAACATTTCCCAATAAAAACTGATCATCATTACAGAACATATGGCATGGATATATACCCCCATCGGTATCTACAAATACTGAATGGCCTGCTGAACAACTATCCACATATTTGCCCTTGGCCAATTGAATCAGAGCCGCGATCATTCCCTTTGCCCGAATAACAGGATTCTCTTCAAATAATTTGTTTATATAGTATCGTGTTATTTCTCGTACCATCTGATCCAATACCTCAAGATGTGCTTTGTCTTTAATTTGAAGATCAGCATGATCAGTTTCGACTACAACTATCGCCAAATTCTCAGTTTCATACTTTTCCATAATCTCAAGCCACTCGGCAGCTAAACCAGGTTTATATTGTTTTATATGATTCTGATTAATGGTCATTTGAATACTAAAGCTAACTCCATGTGATTTTGTCTTTTCAATAGCTTTAATTACCGTATCGTAGATACTGGCTCCTTCTTTTTGAACAATTCTAGCTATATCATTAATTTCTTTAGGACCGTCCAAGCTCATTACAATTTTAATGTTATGCTGTTTAATGAATTCTAGTTTTTTATTTGTTAATAGAGAGCCATTAGTGCTGATTCCTATATAAGGAACTTCTCTGCCCCTACTAATGAAATATTGTTCAAATCCGGGCACAAAACTCTCAATTTCCTTGAAGTACAAGAGTGGTTCACCACCAAAAAAACTAATACTCTTAATCCCCTCAGGATACATTTCGTCAATGGCTTTTACAGAATCGAGATACAAATCACTACTTATGTATTTAGACTTCACTTCTGAATCCCCATATTCTCCTTCCCCTGCAAAACAATATACACAACTCAAATTACAGGTTCTTGAAGACATGAACGTAATTCCGATACTTCCCTTTCCATATTCTCTATGTTTGGGTGTTATACTTACCTCTTTTAGCTTTTCGAAAGTTTGATAAATGACTTCATCGCTCATTTTTTCCATATCCGCATGCTTTGGAACCCTTGCAATTTTAGAAGAAGGTGCATGATAAAGTAAATTGTAATCCTCACCCTCTACTTCAACAGGAAAAAAGTGTTTGACTGTCATGAATATCCTCCTATTAGCACAATTGTTGACCTAATCATTCATGTGTTATTTTACAATATATTTCATTTATTACATTAAAGTATTGGATACATTAAATAATATGATATTAATCATGAAAATACATTTTATGAGATTAATATGAATATTTTTCCTGATAAAAAAGGTAGGTGTACTTATGTTTGGAAGAGGATAGGTACTTCGAGTGAGGAGGTTGGATAGCAAAAAGAGGAGCGATGCTCCCCTGATCAATACTTTGACACTTAGAATGGTGTGGCTGGAGTATTTAGTTTTGAAGTAAGGTTACCTGATCAAACGCTTTAAAAGTCTCCCCGCAGATTTTACCCGTGGGCGCTTTAAATGCTCCTGTACATAGCGATAATCCGTCAATTCAACACTAGCATCACGAATCGCATAGGTAAAATCATCATCAAAGGGTAGGCGATATTCCCAGACTCGCTTCTCCCAATGTGGTATATTTGCAAGCATCCACGGATCGTCGATTCCGGGATGAATATAGGTTTCACTAACACCATCAGGTAGCGAATACATCTTGGTGATAATGGATTGTTTGAAACGATCGTACGTCTCACCCTCTTCTACACCAAAAGGATGCGACAACAAGTAATCAGGAATCGGGACTCCAAGTGTATCGGCCAGCCCGGATCCAAGTGCAACAGGTCGTTCAATATTTTTCAGCGATCCCAGAAGAGGATCCTCTGGATGGATGTATCGAAAGAACCGTGATGGCAATCCCCAGCGCGAAATTCTCCACAACGTCTGCGGGAGCAAGCTGCGTCCCGTTTCCATGCCATATAAACTTCCCATATGGTTGTCTACATGACTAATCACTATTCCTGATTGTTTCACCCTCTCGTACTGCGCAACAATCTCCTTCAATACAGCTTTTGTGTGCGCCCCCTGCTCAAAATCTTTTACCGTCTTATATTGATGCCCGCCATCGTCATGTAGTGAAGAGTCCCCCGTCAGGCTGCTCCAGCGTAAAGCCTCAAACTCACTAGTCATCGTCAAATGAAGGCCCACATTTCGTTGTTGCCTACGGCTACACCATCTAGCTGCCTCCTCGAATCCAGGGGCCACCGCCATTATCGTCGCTGAAGATACTTTTCCCTCTTCTAATAGATGCATTATCGCCTGATTCATGGCAGGGCTTTGCCCAAAATCATCACAATTGATGATTAATTTTCTGATCATAGTCAGCATCACCTCTCAATTGCCCCGTGAATGTAAATTTAATAGTAAAAGATATGACAACAGATATCGCTAGCAGACATAACGGCACCACGCTTATTAAATACCGGAACGTTGCTTCTGGATCAGACCCTGGGGCATCGCCACCCTTGTAACCAAAGATCATCCCTACAATGAAAAAAGCCAGCGCCGAGATTAATCCGCTCGAGCGAGTGATGAATCCACTTACCGCGGTATAGATGCCTTCTCTTCTCAGACCTGTCTTCTCCGCATCCTCATCAATAATTTTGCCACCTACGATCGCTGGGGTTACTAGAAATCCTGCTAGTCCGAAACCGACAACAATACCAGCGGCTACACCACTTACAAGATCATAACCGAACCATAGCGGAATGACAGATAAAGCATATAGGATAAGCGATAGCCGCCATGCCTTGACCCCATCCATCTTACGAATAATCCAATACCACACGAACACTAATGGAATGACCGAGACAAAGACAGCCGCGAGCATAATAGACACCTGTGCTTCTGAAATATGTAGAACATATTTTGCATAAAAGGGAATCATCGAGCTTACAAGTCCATTAACCGTTTGGGCAAAAGAGTTCGAAATATTAAACACCCAGAACTTCTTATTCCGAATCGTCTCCCGAAAAGCCGGGATGAGTTTCAACGGTTCGGTCTTAGTGGTCTCTTTCTTCTCTTGGACATTCATCATACATAAAAACATAAACACGCCGAAGAGACAGGCATACACAATAGCCATATTAGAGAAGTTAATTGCTGCGAAAAGTTTTGGCGTTAGAGCCGTACCGATTAACAGAGCAACCACTTGATACCCTTGCTGAATCGCTGAGGCTTTTGCCCGAATACGATCTCCACGGAAGAGCTCCGGAAGCAGTGCGCCATAGTTCACCCACAAGACCGTAGCGACAGCCTCATAGAAAATAAGTGTCACTAGAAACCAAGTGAAGAGTCCATTTTCAGATAATCCGCCGGGTGGAGAGAACACCAGCACAAACGCCAGCATAAATAGTGGAATCGAGCCGAACACCCAGGGTCTTCGCCGACCATAGCGGGTATTTGTGCGGTCTGACCAGTATCCAAACAGCGGATTATTCACCGCATCCCAGATCAGAAAGATTGTTCTGGCCAGTGTAGCAAGTCCAATGCCCAAGCCCAATTTCTCCACATAAAAATAACTGTAAAAAGAACTAAAAGCCTGACTGGGAACCATCATCGCAAACATCCCTAAAGCAAAGGTGTACGGCGAGTTCATCCATTTATGCTTCACTCACATACCTCCCATATAGTAATCATCTAGTTGTAATATATTACCACAACCTCTGGGAGTATAGGGATAAAAAGTCTAAGAAATAGCGAAAGGGGATGTCCTAATAGCCATGAACATTGGCTATGGGACATCCCCTTCTGAATACTTAATGGAGCCAGAACAGGAACTATGCTACGCCGGATATCCTAGTTATAAAAATACGATCATGGACAGGATGAACATAAAGACTACACCCACAATCATTGGCACAGATGTGCGTTTTACAATCTCAATCGGATTCTTCTTAACGGAGCCAGCAACAATAAGAACAACGGCCGCGACTGGAGAAACTGCTCTAAACAGGTTACCTGCAAGACCCATTGGCACTGTAACTGCAATCGGGTTAATACCCGCAGCGTTAGCAAGAGGAACCAATAAAGGAATCATCGAATAGAAGAGCGCCGTACCGCTACCGCTCAAAATAACAATTAGAGCAGTCAAGCCAACGAGAATGAGTGGAAGAATAAATCCAAGACTGGAGCCGTGAATACCGGTCATCGCTGTTTCCAAGGATTCAATAAGTCCAATCGATTTCAATCCAGTAACGAATACAGAAGCCGCAACCAACAGAACAACAATTGGAACTGCGCTGCCCATGCCTTTAAAGAAATGCTCTGTACCATCCAACACTTGCTTTGCATTCCTTTTACGGATTAATTCACAAACAATTGCAATAGCGAAAGATAATAAGGCAACTACCTCAACGCTTATATTAATAGTCACACTAGATGCAGATTGAAGTATAAATACCACGATCAAAAACAGGATAGGAAGCACTGGCAACAAAGCGTAAACCGTTGTAAACAGTTTTCCACCTTCCACTAACTTAACATCCTTTAGTTCAACTTCTGCATGTTCTGTGTCGACTCCCATCTTTTTATCCATACGTTTTTGCCAAAAATAATGTACAACAGCCATTACTAATAATGTAGGGATGGAGACTAACGCGTGGTAACGGAATACATAGTCTGTTACGGTCAAACCCGCATAATCAGCATATTGTGCTAATTCAGTTGCAATTGCCACGTTATCCCCACCCATTGGCGTTGGTACGATGGTCGCAGATGTAGCAATAATCGCAGCTGCGGATAACGTTGTCATTCCAGCTTTTTTCAATACAGGGAATAATGTTGCAAGTAAGATTATAGCCAGGTTTGAGGCACTTGGTATAACAAGAGACAGCAAATTACCTAGCAAAAAGACCACTGGCACAAGAATATACACCGATTTAATTTTACCCAGTGGTTTCGTTAATACATTGACGGTCACATCATTCGCATTAATATAGGACATGTATGCTGTATATCCACCAAGAATAAGAATGATAAAACCAGCAGAAGTGAGTGAAGATTTAAACTGGTCTGCTATGGCTACCAATGGATCTAACCATACAGCACCCGAAGATTCAAACCCTTTAGCACTAATTCCATTACCCATTAATATTCCAATGAACATTAGAACAATACCAATGAAGAATAGTGTAATCTTAATATCCATCTGCTTTATTAACATATATACAATAATAACAATCGCCAGAATCGCTGAGCCGTACATGATTATGTCCATCGCGCTGTCCCCCATTTAGTTGGTTTAGTTCGTTAGTTGCACTTTCTCAAGCTATCTAATAACCATTGTCGAAATAATTGCTGATCAATATCAAGACACACTTTAGCATTATTAGGTTTACCTAAATATCCTTTCAAATCAACGATTGTTGTTCCTGCTGTCATACTGCCGTTCAGTTCAATATCCACGTGAGTATCAGTCGTTTCAAACATTTCTGGTTTTAACAAATAGGCAATAGCACAGCTATCATACATTTTCAATCCTGTCTTCATACTGCCGCCCCGGTACCGCTTAAAGAGGCTATGAATCATTTTTCCGACATCGTTCATGTTTTCTAATTGAGCAGAGTCTTCTGGTAATACAAGCGCTTTCCATCCAACGTCTAACCCTGCCATAACAATTGGAAGTCCACTATCAAAGACAATTTTTGCAGCTTCGGGATCCACATGAATATTAAATTCAGACATTACACCCATATTTCCTCTAGAGGCTGATCCCCCCATTAGAACGATATCCTGAATATTATTTTTTACTTCGGGATAAATTTTCAACAATAATGCAATATTCGTAAGCGGCCCAATCGGAACAAGCGTAATCGGGGTTGCACTATCTTTAATCACCTTATACATGGCATTAACTGCATTCTCATCAAGCAGGAGATCATTTGTAGGTTCTTCAAAATCAAAACCTTCCATTCCGCTAACACCATGCACATTACTCGCATCTTGAGGTGTTCTAATCAGCGGGGCAGCCGCACCCATGGCAACGGGAACTTCCTTTTTAAAATATTTCAGCAGTTTTAATGCATTGTTTGTTACTTTGTCTACGCCTACATTCCCTGCTACAGTTGTGATTAGCTTGACATCAAGTTCTTCACTATACAAAGCAATAGCTATAGCTACTGCGTCATCAATCCCAGGATCTGTATCAATAATAATCGGTCTTTTTAACATATTATTTATCCTCCATCGGGTTATCAATTTTATATGATTTATCTACAAATTTAACCATTCCGTGGCCAAAATCCTGATTAGGACGTTGAATAAATCCGAATTTCTCGTAGAATTTCTCTGTATTCGGCGTAGCCATTAAACCTATATATGCATTCTCGCACGCTTTTTCCTGAATGTAATTCATTAAGGAATGCATAATAGTATATCCAATTGATTGCTTCTGGTATTCAGGATCAACTACTACATCCTTAATGAAGAACACAATTCTATCGTCACCGACAATTCGACCAATACCAATTGGTTTATGATCATCGAATATAACAACTGAAAATAGCGTCTTTTCTAAGGCCTTTGCGACATCTTCTAATGAATATTCTTGAAAATCTACTTTTTGGCGAAGCTCAGCATACATCTGTGGTGTTAATGCGTTTGCTTCTTTTCTTAGCATTCAAGAATCGCCCCCTTGTATACCCTCAGCCCATGAATTGTTTCAGCTCTTTTAAAAAAGGCATCCCTCCTTGAGCACCGACCCTGCACCCATGGTATCTACTGCTTAAACCTCTGGCGCTTTGATGAAAATATTTTCTCCATTTTTCAATAAATAATTCCATCTTTTCCGTTTGTGACAATTAGCTTTTCTTTGTACTCTTCGCGAAAACCAGGGGACTTCATAAGCATTTCTGCTTCATGCTCGTTTGGAGAAATAATGACGGATGAGACTCCTCTTGCGGTGCGTGGAACCGGTTACATATTCTAAAAAAAATAAAATTCTTCTTAAAGATGCAACAAGTATATATGATTTTATGATTGTCGACACCTAGGTAACCGGTTACATTTATCATATGAAATCGCATTCATTCTGTCAAAGGTAAAAATTAGTATGAAAAGTAAAAGACACCCTAAGATGTCTTTTACTTCACCACACCCGTTACACCATGCTTTTATTTCAGTGGCTTCCACACCCAGTTCTCTATTTCTGGTAAATCATTCCCCTCTTCACGAATGTATTGATGATGTTTCTTAAGGATCGCATCCATTTCATCCAAGATGGTCTTATGCTCATCCGCATCAGGCAAGCTGAGAATAGTCTCCTTCGTCAGGTTAAAGCGATCCATCTGATTCAATACACGCATATCGAATGGAGTTGTAATGTCCCCATTCTCACGGTATCCATGTACATGCAGGTTATGGTTATGACGCTCAAAGAAAAAGTCTCTAATCAGACCTTCATAACCGTGGAAAGCGAAAATAACAGGTTTATCTTTTGTAAAAAACTGATCAAACTCTTCGTCAGATAAGCCACGCGGATCCTGCTTTCGACTTCTCAGTTTTAATAAGTCCACCACGTTGATATATCTAATCTTAAGCTCAGGCAGTTTCTCATGCAGGATGGAGATTGCTGCCAAGCTTTCAATTGTTGGTTCTGTACCGGCAGAAGCAATGATAACATCCGGTTCTCCAACTTGATCGGTGCTTGCCCAATCAATAATCTCCAGACCTTTTCCAACCAATTCTTGTGCTTCGTCAGCACTAAACCACTGTAGTCGCGGTTGTTTTGACGTAACGATTAGGTTTATTTTTTGACGGTCGTTTAAGACAGTATCAAAGACAGCCAGCAAGGAGTTCGCATCCGCAGGTAAATATTCACGGACAAATTCAGACTTCTTGTCAGCTAAGTGACCTAATATACCTGGATCTTGGTGAGAGTAACCATTGTGGTCTTGTTGGAAAACCGTTGAAGTTGCCACCACATTTAAGGATGGGATATCTGCACGCCAGCTTTGATCCGTCGCCTTACGCAGCCATTTAAAGTGTTGAGTAATCATAGAATCGACTACACGCAAGAAAGCTTCATAACTTGCAAAGAAACCATGACGGCCAGTCAACACATACCCTTCAAGAAAACCTTCTGCCTGATGCTCGGACAATTGAGAATCGATAACACGTCCATAAGATGAGAGAAATTCATCATTTGGTTCCATAATTTGATCCAGCCATTGCCGTTTGGTTACTTCAAAGATAGACCCCAGACGATTAGACATCGTTTCATCCGGTCCGAAAATTCTAAAATTGCGATTTCCTTCGTTAAGAGAAATAACTTCCTTCAGGAATTTACCCAGAACGGACATATCTTGTGCAAAAACTTGACCTGGTACGGAATTATCAAGCGCAAAGTTGCGGTAATCTGGCAAATGTAGATCTTTTATCAGGTTGCCGGCGTTAGTTACAGGATTCATTGCCATACGGCTGTCACCTGAAGGCAGGATCTCGGCAATTTCAGCTTTCAAGCGGCCATTGTCGTCGAATAATTCTTCAGGTCTATAGCTGTTCAGCCACTCCAGCAACGCTGGCGCGTATTTCATATTTTTTTGGTCAACCGGAATTGGCACCTGATGGGCACGGAACGAATTTTTAATGGGTATACCTTCCCATTGCTCTGGACCTGTCCAGCCCTTAGGAGAGCGGAAGACCAGCATTGGCCAGACCGGGCGAGTAAGATCATTGTTCTCACGGGCATTTTTTTGAATCTCTTCAATTCTTTCGACGATAGTATCGAGCACCTTGGCCATTTCTGGATGCATTAGGTCAGGATTTTCACCTTCAATAAAGAATGGTTGCCACCCCATACCTTTAAAGTAGGCGGTAATTTCTTCTTTCGATTGACGAGATAAGATCGTTGGGTTACTGATTTTGAATCCGTTCATATGCAAGATCGGCAGGACCGCACCATCGGTAACTGGGTTGATGAATCTGTTGGAGAACCATGAAGTAGCTAGTGGTCCAGTTTCAGCCTCGCCATCGCCAATCACAACAGCCGATATCAAATCGGGATTATCCAGTATGGCACCGACACCATGAGAAAGAGAATAACCTAATTCGCCGCCCTCATGAATAGAACCAGGTGTTTCAGGAGCGGCATGTGAAGCAATTCCACCGGGGAATGAGAATTGTTTGAACAATTTCTTCATACCTGTGATATCTTGCGTAATTTCAGGATAAATTTCAGTGTAACTACCATCCAGATAGGAATTTGAAACCATAACCTGACCACCGTGGCCAGGACCTTCAATATAGAACATGTTCAAATCATATTTAGTAATTACACGGTTCAAATGGGCATAAATAAAGTTTTGGCCAGGAATAGTGCCCCAGTGTCCGATGGGCTTAATCTTTAAATCTGCATCCTTGATCGGCTCCTTTAACAACGGGTTATCTTTCAAATACAGTTGACCTACGGAAATATAGTTCGTCGCACGCCAATAGGCATTGAGTTTTTCTAAATATACTTTTGATGAGTAATCACATTCCCTCGATAATACCATTTTCCCACTCCCAAAATTTTATTTTTTTGCATTTACTTTGCCGTATTTTAAATATTAATAGGAGACACTTTTTTCGATAAGGTGATCGCTTAACTCTATTTTGTACAAAACAAAAAAAATAAGACCGAGAAAAATTCCCCAGTCTTACTCTTAGTCACCGATATCTATAATGGAATTAGGGCATAACTTCAACCGGATGGATCGGATTCTAGAAATTTATTCGTTATTTTCGACGGCGAATGTTCATGCGATTATACATCACTAAACCGGCGATGACCATGCCCAGCGTACCTATACTACTCGCAACTTCAGTCTGCATACCAAACAAAATACATACGTTAGTCACCAGGCTTCTCGTAAGCAACGCGACAATAATTAGCATGATCGGACGCCAAAAGTTGTATCTTCTCATTTCAGTAACACTCCTAACCCATTTTTCTTAAGCGCTAGACCTAATTTATCTATATGTATTATAGCATAAGTAAGTAACCGCATACATTTTACGTAATGATAACAAGCGAAATAGTACATTATCCTCGAAGTCTCTCCGAATGGGATTGCCGAAGAACGTATGTAAATTCATACATTTTGATCTAATTAGAGCATAAGCCAGCCCCAATATTCATTTTCGTTCGACTTTAGGTATAGACTTATCATTTTTTACGGATTATAATAACAAACGAACACCAAAAGACGAACATTAAGGCGGAAAAAATGACTGAATATATGCAAATATTCCTAGGTACTTCATTTTCAAGCAAATCACCAAAGGAAATTCAAATTTTAGAAAACCACCTCTATTGCATTAATACAGATGGAATGATAGAAAAGATCGTCTCACCAGAAGAACCCGACTATCAAACTTTACTAGCTACTTATCAAGGCCAAGACAACTTCCATCGATTAGCTGAAGGTCAGTATTTTTTGCCTGGCTTTATCGACTTGCATGTTCACGCCCCGCAGTGGGCTCAATCTGGAACTGCATTAGATATTCCACTCTATGATTGGTTAAATACGTACACCTTCCCACTGGAGTCTAAGTTCTCGGACCTGGATTTTGCTAAAAAGGTCTACGATGATGTGGTTGATACTTTACTTGCGAACGGAACTACTACAGCCCTTTATTTTGCAACGGTGCATAAAGAAGCCAGTTTACTATTAGCCCAAATATGTGCGGATAAAGGGCAACGCGGACTCGTTGGAAAAGTGGTAATGGACGACCCTCAAGGAAACCCAGAATACTATCGCGACACTGACACCGACACCGCACTTAAAGATACAGAAGAATTTATACTAGCGGTAAAAGAACTAGCCAAATCTACTAAGCAAGGCGTTTATCCAGTAGTGACACCTAGGTTCATTCCTAGCTGTACAAATGAGGCTTTGCAAGGTTTAGGAGACTTATCCGCCAAATATGATACTCATATTCAATCGCACTGTAGTGAAAGTGATTGGGCACATGGTTATGTACAAGAACGATTCCAGAAGAACGATGCTTTTGCCTTGCATGATTTCGGTCTGCTCCGTGATAAATCTGTCATGGCACATTGTAATTTTTTAGAAGAAGACGATGTAGAGTTATTTGCAGAGACAGGAACGGCTATTGCGCATTGTCCGATATCGAACGCTTATTTTGCCAATAGTGTCATCCCAATCGCTCATTTCCACTCCAAAGGAGTAGAGATTGGTTTAGGGTCTGATATTTCCGGAGGTTTTTCACCTAGTCTCTTCGATAACATAAGACAGGCTGTAATGTCTTCAAGAATGCTAGAGGATGGCGTTAATCCTTCCCTTCCTGCACAAGAGCGTGGATTACTAGGATCACGGATTAAGATTGATGAAGCTTTCTATCTTGCTACTGCTGGCGGTGGTAAAAGTTTAAGCTTACCTATCGGTCGGATACTAGAAGGCTATACATGGGATGTACAAATTATTGATACGCAAATACCATCGGCTAGATTGCCTATTTTTGATGGGAATGAAGATTTACACGACATATTTCAAAAAATGATGTATTTAGCTCGACCTGAGAATATCCGTGAAGTCTGGGTACAGGGTGAAAAGGTTCATTCACGTTAAGGATCGATAAAACTAGAAAATATAAGGTGGGCATCTGAGTGGAAACACAAGCAAACGTACAAGATCAAGCGCCATTGAAGTCACAACTATTAACCGTTCTACCTGATGAAAAAGTTTCCTTCGGTAAATCCATCATTCTAGGCTTTCAACATGTATTGGCAATGGACGTTTATGTGGTTCCTTTCCTGATTGCAATGTTAATCGGCTTACAGCCGAATCAGTCAAGCGCGTTAATTCAATCCACCTTTATTGCTGCTGGACTTGCAACGATTGTGCAGACTTATTTCTGTATGAAGCTTCCTATCGCGCAAGGCCCTTCTTATGTTCCGCTTGGTGCAATCGTCAGTATTTATGCCGCTAGTGGCGGCGGGGAGCTGGGTTGGAGCTCCGTGTTAGGAGCCAGTTTAATCGGTGCGATTCTAGTTATTATTTTGGGCTATGTCGGGATCTTTAATAAAATCGTTAAGAACTTTATCCCACCCATTGTAGGTGGTACGATCATATTCATAGTTGGTCTTTCTTTATTACCTGTTGCTATAAGAGACAATATCTATGGAGCTTCAGGCGCTTCAATCAATCAGAACGTTTTGTTAGCCCTTATTTCAGCAGGTACACTCCTTTTATTCGTGATTCTCGGTTCTATGTTCCGTAATAAAGGATCTATCTTCCGAATTATTTCCGTCATGATGGCGTTAGTAGTTGGATGTATTACTGCTAATGTAATGGGTGTGTTAGATTTCTCAGCGATCAGCAAAGCGAACTGGTTTAGCATGCCGCGCATCGCTTTTGTAGATTTCGGATTCTCGTTCAACTTTTCGGCTATTATCACCATGGTCATTATTTATCTCGTACTGCTAGCTGAAACAACAGGTACCTGGTTTGCTGTCAGCAACGTAATCAATAAGCCTTTAACAGACGAACATATTAACAAAGGGGTTATTGGTGAGGGGATTGGTTGTCTTATTGCTTCTGCACTCGGCTCAACGCCTGTTACAGGCTATTCTACCAATGCGGGTATTATCTCCATCACAGGTGTTGCCAGCCGTCGAGTTTTCCTCGCTGTAGGAGGATGGTTTGTCCTCTTCGGTTGTTCTGGTAAATTAGCTGCTCTGATCTCTTCCATTCCATCTGCTGTAATTGGCGGGGTCTTCGCTATCGTCTGCGGGATCATCGCAATTAATGGTGTGCAGGTGATGAAGAATGTAACGATTGGCGAAAAAGAAATGTATATTATCGCAATACCGATGATTATCACGTTAGCTTTGGTACTCATTCCTGGCGACTACTTGCATTCCTTGCCTTCATTCGTGCAATATTTATTGGGCTCACCTATCCTAGCGGCTTCATTGGCTGCGATCTTATTGAATAAATTATTGCCTAGTGGAAAATAGAGAAAAATAAGTAAAGAACGGACATCCAATGATGTCCGTTTTTTCGATTTATAGAGCAATGGAATATGCCTAATCGGCTCAATGGGCTAACCTCTTCAGAACATACTCATTTAAATCCTGACATTCCCCGCAAAGTCCTTTATGATGATGTTTATTCCTCTTGAATTTCAGGTCCCTCATATACTTAAATTCATAAAGATTTTAATTTCAAAAAGGTTTATAAAAGGCTGTAACGTTTATAGCTTTTTACGGATATATAACATGAGGAGGTGAACGGATGCAGGACAACGAGGAATTATACAGGGAATATTCAACCCAAGTATATAAATTCGTATTTAGTTTTTGTCATAATCACTTACTGGCAGAAGAAATTACCCAAGAAACCTTTTATAGAGCTATAAAGTCCATACACAAATACGATGGAACCTGCAAAGTATATGTATGGCTTTGTCAGATTGCTAAGCATGTGTGGTATCAGGAGCTGGACAAGCATAACAAAAGGAAGACTTGTGAATTAGAAGACCCTCCTTTTTCTAACGCAAATTCAACAGAAACTGAATTCATTTTAGCTCAAGACAAAATGGAGTTATTTAAACAGCTTCATTTACTTGATCCAAATACCAAGGAAGTATTGTATCTGCGTTTGACCGGAGAATTCAGCTTTCGGGAAATTGGTGAAATTCTCGGAAGGGATGAAACCTGGGCAAGAGTTACCTTTTACCGTGGAAAACAAAAATTGATGAAAGGAAGATCTTCATGAAATGCGAGATCATTCAGGATTTATTGCCCTCCTATATCGAAAAGCTAACCTCTTTACATAGCAACGAAGAGATTGAAAAACATCTGCAAACCTGCGAAAGCTGCCTTCAGTCATATCACGAAATGACCGCAACAGCAAATCTAAACGTGCCTATTGTTGACAAAGAAGAGGTTAACAAACTTAACTATTTTAAAAAGGTGAAAACAAAAAATATAAAGACCCTCGTCTTTTCCATTTTAACGGTGGTCATACTAGCTGCAGCTCTTATTGGACTTTTTGTGATTGGCTTCCCTGTGTCCTCTAAAGATGTGACCATCGATTATCAGAAGACAAAGACTCGTCTGGAAGTTCATCTGACTTTGGAAAACGGCAAGGACTTGGTGTTCTCAGGAAAAAACAAATTTATCCGCGATGAAAATAATAATGTGATCGGTTCCGAAACTAGGTATACCCCTAGAGGCTTGATTCACAATCCCTTTGATGATGTAGGAAAAAAAGTTATGCTAGGGACGGAGATTCAAACCGATCTGGATTATCCAAATAGGTTTATCCTCGAATTCAAAGATAAAACTATGACGTTCATTAATGGTGTTTTGGTGGAGTAGCATTGCCGTTAAAATGAAAAAAGACACCTTTCAAGGTGTCTTTGCTAATACTCCATGTGGAACTTAGTACATGTTCATACCTCTATGATGAGCGAAGGACCTGTCTTCTCATCCACATCGTTGCAACCCACTTTTCGCCTTTGATCACTGGTGTACCTGCATGCAAGGTGGACTCGTTTAATTCATGATTATCGTAAAAATATTCGAAATATACCGCCATACCTTTGTTAGGACTTACTGTTAAATTAAGCATAGGGAAAGCTGTTTCTCCACCTTCCTCTACATCATTCAAATACATCACGAGCGTACTAATTCGATTATTGCTACTTGCTCGACTCGTTTGTGTGAAGAAATCATGATGGGGTAAATACTCTTGGCCAGGGATATACAGCAGAACTTGCAAGCCATCACCATGCTCAATAGGAATATTCATAATTTGAGAGAATCGTTTCTCGATTCTTGTTACCGTCTCATTCTCCTCACAGAACACACCACTGCTCGTTCTAATTGGATTGACCGCATGGTCTTCACCAATTCTTGAACGTTGCAATCGTTCCCTAGAATATTCAATTAACTCATTACACTCCTCATCGCTAAGCACATTTCCTAGCAAGACAACCAGCGGTTCCTCATACTTGGCAAGAATTCGAATCTCTCGATCTTCTGTCTTAATCGTATTTCCAGCATGATCAAATATCGTCCGTTCTTTGTCTGTCGCATTCCCTGTCGTATTCCCTATCATCTTTATGCAGCTCCCAAGTTATAACATCCATCGCAAAAAATATACCATAAAATGGTTTTATTTGCTTGATTAACTTCAGAACATCAAAAGGCTTGGAAAGTCACCCCAGTGTTTGCTAACAACCAGCATATACCCCGTTGTGAGCCATTGCATCGTCGATGCCGAGACACCAAGTTCAATCATTAATTGAGGAAAAGCGACGCTTAACAGCGTTTCGTTCAATAAGGAAAAGAATGCCCCAATATTTAAACCCCTATTTTTTTCCTACTCTTCATCGACCCGGGAGCACCCGTACCAAACTGATAACGGTAAATCACAAATACCGCAATAATCACTAGGGACATGACGAGAAAAATATTACTATACACATGGGCTGTAGTATTAGTATTCAAAGGATTAAAATGCACAGCAGCAGTACCTCTGTCGAGCATTTTCCCGACTACACTCATGGCCATCGCGCCAGAGATAAAATTGATCATAGATAGTAATCCCATGCCCACTCCTGTTTCCTCTTTGGGCAGCGTCCGTGAAATCGTATTGGACATCGAGATTTGCATGAAAGTCTGGCCTACGTTCCCTAATATTAAAATGATGGCAATAAAGTAAGCTGACACCCCAATAAAAGTAGAGAGTAGGGAGAAGGCAAGAAATAATAATACCGAAGCCACGAATACAAGTGCGAAATTACCGCGATCATCAGCCAACCTGCCACCCTTGCGTCCCATGATAGCTGAAGCAATTGCAGCTGGCACTAACACAAATCCAATGGTCGAAGGCGGTAGGCCATTCACTGTTGCTAGAAATTGTGGTGTCATGAACGTCATGCTAAAGCTCATAGCTGTCGTCGCAAAGGCAAGCAGCAACCCGATCGAATAGGTTTTGTTACGGAACAAAACGGGTTTAATAAAGGGCTCGACTGCTTGCCGAATCCGAATGATGAATAAAGCTAACAAAACAAGTCCTACAAGGAACAGCCACACTTGCGTCTGTGTGATGGCAAGCAAGAAGATTGCAACTGCTGCAGCTAGTAACCCGCCACCAAGGACATCAATACTTCCTGCCTTCCCTCTCACATTATCTAAATACTTTCTAAAGAAAGGAAGCGTCAGTAGCGGAAGCAAGGAAAGGACGAACATGAGTCTCCAGCTTCCAAAGCTGGTGATAAGGCCTGCAGCGACCGGTCCCAAAGCATTACCAAGTGCTAACCCAACCGCAGAAGTCCCAAGTGCTCTTCCCCTCTTCTCGGGAGCAAAATATCGGATCGGAATGATCATGGCGGTTGCAGGAAGAACAGAGGCACCGGCAGCTTGAATTACACGGCCCAGAATAATAATCCAAAACTCACCAGCAAGCAGACCTATTAATGAACCGAGAGCGAATATAAGCAGTCCATACGTTAACAAATCCTTCAACCGATATTTATCCGCCAATTTCCCCATGACGATGGAACCCACCGCATATACCACCATATAACTGGTCATAATCCAACTTACCTGCGAGGGAACGAGATTGAATTCTTTGCCTATTTCAGGAAGAGCTACATTGAACATCGTACCGTTCATAACCGAGAATATTAAGGTAACTACAAGTATTTTCAGCAGCTTATCTGCATTTTGTGATGATGTATACGTCATGATCTAAACCTCTTCCCCGATTAAATTCATAATGAACTATAAGTAAAAAATAAATAATGAGTATCCTCAGTATTATATATTACTGAGGATACTCATTATTTTCTTACATGTCAAGTTATATCATTTACATGGAAGTATAGCTGGATACACCTTATGAGAGTATACTCATTAAGAGTACACACATAATCACCGTTGCATGAATTAAAGAATAAAAAATTGACAATAAAGTCAAGGAGGTACTACATCCATGAACACAGATCACCCCAAGGCGATAGACGTCATCCACATATTAATGAGATCAACTAACTACATTAAAACAGAATTTCAATCCCAGTTATTAGCGCTTAATACACCTTATCATCTCTCCGGTCCCAGGTTACGTCTGCTTTCAGTCGTTGCCGAAACAGGCAATATCCGTATGAATGAGTTAGCTGTTAAGTTAGGGATCAAAGCACGCACCGTTACTGATTTTGTTGATGCACTTGAGCAGGATAAGCTCCTCGTTAGAATTCCCGATCCAACCGACCGGCGGGCTACGCTGCTCCAGCTTACGGAGCTTGCACAATCCACGATTGAGCAGGTCCTTGCTTTCCAAGATACAGTTGCTGACAACATGCTGGAGAACCTTTCGTTAGAGCAAAGAAAACAATTCTATGACCTTTTATTACAACTAACCAAAAACAAAGCAGTCTCCGATCTATGTGAAGAAGCTAAGTGAGTCCCAGCCACATCGAGGAACAGGAAAAATCACAACCGCGCATGGTTGTGATTTTTCCTGACGATACGCCCATTCACTTATCTCCGCTCCTACATACAATGTTTTAGCCTATTCATTAAGAAGTGACAAGATCATGTCATTTTTATCACCTCCAAGCCCCGCAGGGCAACCCGGGCAACCGGGGCTTACGGCACCCAGCTCACCTCCCCCGGAATTCATCCCTCAGCAATCTGCGGTCTCGCCCCTTGCTGTCGGACCCGGGAGCAATTGCTGGCTGTTTGTTTCGGAATACGTACGTTTGGCTCGTAAATAGAAATCAATTCTGGTTTTACCCGGTTTTCGTAGGACGCACCTCGGTTGCGGGGTTTCAGTGGAACGGAAGATTTTGGGTCTACACTGGTTTGAGCTTGCAATCTATCCAATCTTTTACCTGCTTCTAAATGAACACGAAAAAAGGGCCACTCTGATCCGCGGATGACGGGAGTCCGAATGATCGAACCAGTTATGGTGGAAGGTAACAAAGAATTCAGCAGACTCACTTAGTCCGATTAGAGCAGCCTTTCCGGAATCAAAGTAGTGGTTGTACGAGATGGTAAAGTACGTTGATCCTTTTTTGAGGTCCGTAGATCCGTGACCTTTGGCTTGGTCCGCATCGCCCCCTGCTGATCCATAAAAAATATCATTATTATGCACCCATACATTCGCATTTCCTGTGTCCATTGAAATGCCATCGTCAAGAAATAACATCACACCCACATTTCTTACTTCCAAATTACCAACATATCTAAGAAGCAATCCTCAACCGTATACATAAGCATCATTTCCGATACCTTCGCTTTTTTATTTCATATTAATTGATATGCGAAGGGGTCGTTTTTTGGATATGAACCATAATGTCGAATTGCTCTTGAAGGGAAACATCATCATCATATTGCGGTACGTTAGGAATGATCTGTGCACCGCCATCAAAGAATGGCTGCTTTTCTTTTACCCATTGCTGCGCGGCTCCATTCAATTTGCGGAGATCTAACAGGAACTGATCGTAATGAACTTGTCCAAACATATGATTGGAGCTGTTCTCGTTCTTCTGAATGGTATCCGCTCCAATCTTATTTTCACTGAATGATGTAAATCCTGTAAATTTGCCTTCCGTGGTGGTGGAGCCAATTGCTACATATTGATTACCTACACGTTCTTTCAGAAACTCCCCGGCGACTTTAGGATACATCTTCTCAGTGATAACACCTTTAGCTATGTGAATATTGTGCCCCCAAACTATCGTTTTGCCGCCAAATTTTTCTTGAGCCCAAACAGCATGCTCGGCTAGATACTGATCATGCAGCTTCACCATGCTCGAATAGTCAGCCGGAATCACCATCTTCGAGAAATTCTCTATCACCTTAGCCGTCCCTTTTACCCAAGCTAGCTCGTGTGAATCAGTCTTATTATTCGACTTCGTTTTGTCTTCAAGTAGTTTGACTACTTTTTGCGCATTAGCCATATGCTTTTCTTTCACTTCAGTAGTCAGCTTCATATATTCCTGTAGATTACCTGCCACCGATGACAACTCTTTGTAGCTTTGCTCGACTTCGGGCAGCAAATCAGGATGATGCTCCTTTACATAGTTGATCACTTTATCGAAGACACTTTGATCCAGCATTTTTAAGTCGAGTCCGATGAATTGAATTTTCTTTTTATTTACTGGATCAGAGTTGTATTCCCGCATCCATTCTACCATAGCGACGATCTCATCAGTTGGGTACAACAGCTTCAAAAACTCCCTAGGGTCGCCTTTTCCCGTTTGAATATACTCGTTCAGCTTTAAACCGTTGCCCCAATCCTCTTCAATCCCAAAATTGGTAAATCCTAGCTCAGTGACCAAATACTTTACGAGGCGATGCTTCATCATAAAAATCTCCGAGCTTCCGTGAGTAGCCTCTCCTAAACCAACATAATTTGCATTCCCTATCATGTCTTTTAGCGGTTTTAAATCATCCAATGGTTGTTTTGGATCTACCGTCTTCAGTTGCTTCGCCTGCAATTCAAGTGATTTTGCAATATTATTTTGAGATATTTGAGCTGTCTCAACTGGTTGGGTTGTTCCTATTTGATCCGACTTTTCAGCTGGTCTCGTACTGCAACCTGCAGTTAGAATTGCTGCACTTAACATTACGGCAACTCCACCGTAAATCATTTTTCTTCTTTTGTTCATTGTATTCACCTCATGGATTTTTTTGAAGTACGACTCTGTCTGCATACAAGCATATTGGGTCGTCTTCAGTAGTCCAATTGTCACTCACTCACTATCATTTAAGCTAGTTACAACTCTTCACGATTTCATGTGATGCAATGCTCGCTAACGAATCGATCAGCGCCAACATATCACAAAGCAAATGATGACATGTTGTCACTTTGTGGAGTGACAGCTGTGCGGTTATTATTGAGCAGTAGGCAACCACACCAACCTATTTTTTAAAGAGGAGCTGATTCACCTATAGAAACCCGTAGTCAGATCGCATTAACAACTTCAGAAAAGTGTTTCCGCCTATGGCGTTTACTTTTTTTGCTGAGGTTAAGCAGGTTGGATATATTCTGAATGTCACATAACATTTTTACACTGGTGCGGTTGACGGAAGAAGCCAAACCATACAATACCGCTATTACACGGAGAGGAGCGATGAACCTTATGAAATCAGGTTTCATCCAAAATGGTTGTTTTTTATTATTAACTTTCATTACAGGTTTGTTTTACTTTTGCTTTTATATGGTAGCTCTGTCGTTCAGTTTAAGTCTTTCATTTATAGTAATCGGCATTCCACTATTTACACGAGTATTGCGAACTACGACAACCTTCATCCAATTCGAACGCACGCAGACGAAAATTTATACAGATATTACGACAGCACCTTACGACAAAAAAATACCAACGGATGCATCGATTTGGGTTCATGCCAAATTAGAACTTACGGATCGTCGCAATTGGCTCGCCGTCTTTTGGTTAATGCAGAAGTTGGGGATCGGACTCGTCAGTCTCGTCAGCGTAGCCGTTCTCTATTTAACACCGCTTGCATTCCTATTGGCACCAATTTTGTATCGATACATCGATATGAATATCATTTTCATGCAAGTAGATACTTTTGCGAAATCACTCCTTACCATGGTTCTGGGAGCGGTGCTTGCCGCAATAAGCGTCAAGTTGGGTGACCGGTTGGCGAAAACATTCGGAGGTTATACGCGAACCATGATTCAACAGCTAGACCGATAGCTATTTTTTCCGACCTTTATGCAGGTGACGGAGCGTAAACAGCCAATTATACACTGCACAAAGGTTTGGTTAATAATACTATAGGAAACAAACAGATAGCTGCTTAGGGGTTGAAAGAATTGTTGGAAATGGTCAAAAAATGGTTTTGGTACGATTGGATTATGCTTGGGCTCCGCCTTATTACTAGCGTTTCGCTCATTCTCACGACGATCAGGTTTCAGGAAGGTATAGCGCTGCCTTTATGGATCGTTATTTTTTGGGAGATTGCCGCTTTCTCCATTCCCTGGGTTTGCTTGCTGCTCAACTACAAATATTATTTATTCACAGAGATACTGCTCTTTGGCGGGCTATGCGTGCATTTAACCTCGTTGTTTCCAGAAGCTTTCCCTTCATTTCTTGTATCAGTCTTTCTGATCGCAGCGAATAGCGCTCGTCTGTCCTATCATTGGACGGCACCAGCAACGGTCTTGGTAATACCCGGAATTTTTTATGTTGTTTCGCCAAATTACAGCTATTGGCTCATGGTAATCTACTACGGACTTGCTTATGTGATGGGATTCGCTTTTCATTTATTGACCGTCAATCATCGGCAAAATGAAACGATCCGCAAGCAAAACGCGGTGCTTGAGCAATATATGTCCCAAATCGAGCGTATTACGCTGGCAGAAGAGCGAAACAGGCTGTCGAGAGAGCTTCACGATACTGTCGGTCATGCATATACTTCCATCATCATGGGAATGGAAGCGTTCCGCTCCGAGCTTGCTACTGGAAAGGGTATACAGAGGCTGGATTCCTTGCTTGAGTTGGGTCGCAAAAGTATAGAGGAAGTGAGGGGCTACTTACATCAAATGGAGTCTCCACAACAGTCGCTTTCCTTGGTCCAAGCTCTGCAAAAGCTTGGAGTTGAATTTCAGGAGCATGCCCGGGTCGAGGTAAGCTTTCGTGCGTTCGGAGAGGAGTCCCGACTGTCCCGACAAGCGAAAATGGCGTTCATTCGCTGCTTGCAGGAGTCGCTTACGAATGCGGTTCGTCACGGTCAGGCGACGGATATCACCGTTTCTTTGCAATTTGGGCACCAAGATACAAGATTGGAGGTGCATGACAACGGAAGAGGGATGGAAGAATGGCAGGAGGGCTTCGGCATGAACGCGATGAAGGAGCGGGCCATGAATTTGCAAGGTCAAGTGTTCGTCTATACAAAACCAGGGGAAGGTACGCTTGTCACCTGTACGTTGCCGCGACAAGCGGAAATGGAGAACGACCTTATTCAGCTGTTGATCGTCGACGACCAACCTTTTATTCGGGAAAGTCTGCAGATGCTGCTCGACAAGTACCAAGACTTGAACGTAGTCGGCTCGGCAGAGGATGGCGAACAAGCCGTCAATCTGTGCGGACGCCTCCAGCCCCACGTAGTGCTAATGGATTTGGATATGCCACGCATGAATGGAGCCGAGACAACCAAAATGATCAAGCAACAATGGCCGCATATCCGCGTATTGATTTTCACGACTTTCCAGGATGCGGAGCAAGCATTGGACTTACTGCGCAGCGGTGCGGACGGCTTCCTGCTAAAATCAACTGAACCGTTAGAGCTGGCCGATACCATCCGGCTTATTCACAGAGGAGGCACATTAATCGATCAGGGAATGTCACATAAAATATTCGAGAAGCTCGATAAGAGCGTCGAATCAACGCAACTGAAAGCCGTCAACGACTATGACCTGACTTACAGGGAAATAGAACTATTGCAGCTTGTTGCCAAAGGGCTCGGGTACAAGACGATAGCGTCCAAGGTGTATTTGTCGGTCGGCACGGTCAGAAACTACGCCTCCTCAGCCTATATTAAGCTAGGAGTACGCAACAAGGAAGAAGCCATCCAGAAAGCGTTGGAAATCGGGATCATCGTTAGCTAGAATTCGAACGACAGCTATGCTCGGCTACAAATTGTACGGTGCTGCAAATTCAATTACCTTCCTCCATTGAAGAAAGGACAAAACTGAAAGAACAGGCAACTAATTCTGTGAAAGACATCGTTACACTGTTGCGAATGTTCAACGGTTGAGTTTAACGATATGAAAATACCTACTAAAGAACCTTGTTAATTCAAGGTTTTTTGCTGTACATATTTAAGGGATTTTGATATCGCTAATGGGTATCTTTAGCGGAAACAAGACCAGCTCGGTGAGTAGCGGTAAAGGTGTTGAAACACCAATGAAACGCAATAGGGGTGCAAAACCCCCTTGTATTGCGCGGGTTTTCCGTTTTTCCTTTTTGCCTACTTGCTAAATTCAGCAAGTAAAATATTTTTAAAAGGATTAGGTGAAGTCATCATATTTTAAAACGATTTCTTCATAGGTTGACTTGATAACCATAAACTTTTTATCAAGTGCTTGAAAGTATTGGCATAATCTTGATCATTCTCTCCTCCAAGATCGAAGGAGCAATGGGTTTTACCAAATACTGGAATGTCATGACATCAAAACTTTCCACCATATATTCAGGATAGCTTGTCAGAAAAATAATTTGTTCATCCAAGTTATTTAACCCTCTTATTTTTCAGGCTGTTTGAATCCCATTCATCCCCCCCATTTCAATATCCAAAATTAAAATATGGAATGGAGTTTCATGGCGCTCATAATCAGATACCAATTGCTCTCCCGAGCCGAATAATTCAATTTCAAAATCTAACTCTATATAAGCATGATACAACCTTTTGACTTTGTATAGATGATTATAGGACAGTTCATTGATACACACGTAGTCTCAGCAATGTATCTAGACTCTTGTGAAAATACAACACGAATAGCCAGACAGTACCCAGCACATAATAAAATTCACAACCATTAGATAATCAAGGGAGGAGCTTTCAATTGAGCAAAAATCAACCAGACAAGAATCTAATCAACACAGTAAAAGAACTGGAAGCCACACCTGTAAACAGCCTGGAGGCCCAACAGCAGCAGCAAGCCCGTAATGATCGCCGCAAACAAGCTCTGCATGACAGCGATGGAAAATTCTCAGAAAATGAATCCGGGAACTTTCATTAGAGTCGTCAGCTATGTCCGAACCCCAATAAACCGCACGTTTTATGATCCTTTCCAAAATGCAAAAAACGTAAAAAAGCGACCACGATGGTCGCTTTTTTTCTGATATTAAGAAATGCCTTCCCCTGCATAAACGACCTCTTACCTTATCTTCAGTATCCTGACGAATACTCTTTGCTTTCTTTTAAGCGAGCGATATCATGGCCCGTTGGGTTTTGGAAGACACGAAGCCCAAATATCGGTACAACGGCAAAAATGTGATCAAAGATATCAGCTTGAACAGATTCATACACCACCCAGTTAGTGTCATTGCTAAACGCGTAGATTTCTAAGGGCAGCCCATTATCCTCTGGCGCTAGCTGTCTGACGATCAGCGTCATATCCTTATGAATTTTAGGATGATTCCTAAGATATTCATGGATATATTCTCTGAATACACCAACATTCGTAAGATGTCTTCCGTTTACTTTACTCTCCGTATTGATTTGATGTTCGATATTATAAATATTAATTTCATTTAATCTTGCCTTTATAAAATCGGTAAGGTAGTGAATTTTCTGAAATTCCTCCATCATTTCTTTTGTACAAAAGCATATGCTGCTGGTATCGATATGAACGCTTCGTTTAATCCTTCTGCCGCCAGATACTTGCATGCCCCTCCAATTTTTAAACGAGTCTGAAATGAGGGCGTAGCTAGGAATCATGGTGATTGTTTTATCAAAATTCATAACCTTTACCGTATTCAATGTAATGTCAATTACATCACCATCCGCATTATATTTAGGCATTTCGATCCAGTCACCTACACGCACCATATCATTAGATGATAATTGAACACCTGCAACCAGGCCTAATATGGAATCCTTAAAGATTAGCATTAGAACAGCCGATAAGGCTCCAAGACCACTGAGAATAATCAAAGGATTCTGACCAATGAGGTTAGAGATCACCACAATAGCACCAATGATAAATAGAATAATCTTTGCAACCTGAATGTACCCCTTGATCGGTCTAATTTTGGAGACCTCAAACGAGCGATAAATAGCATCGATGGCATTAAGTAGTGCATCAAACACCGTGATAGTTACGATAATCATATAAGTTAAGGCGGATTTTTCAATAAAAACCCGATATAGCGGAAAGATAGACGCAGAATAATAAATGATGAAGGCTGGCGCGAGATGCGACAGCTTGTGAAACACTTTTTTCTCCAAAACGATATTATCCCATGCATACCGATCCTTACTAATGACATGAATAATTATCTTCAGCACGATTTTTTTAGCTATTAAATTGGCCAGTACAGAGAGTAGTGCTATAAATAAGACCATGATTATATTCGAAAGATAACCTGTCATTTGTTCGCTTACACCGTAATCTGCTAGTTGATCTTTTATAAAATTCATCATTTCCTCCTGCTGCGTGTTACTTAGATTGTTTGATGAAATGGTCTAGCACTAACATTCGACGCTTCGTTCAACTAATTGTATTAACCTTGTCAATGCGCTTGAGTAAATCGAGTCATGTCTATACACAAACCATACCTGCAAATCTCGGTACTCTTCAGGCAAGCGGTGGGAAGTGACTATGCCCTGCTCTTCCGCCTTGGCAATCGATGACTGTGGCAGCATAGACACACCAAGTCCAGAGGA
Source organism: Paenibacillus pseudetheri (assembly GCF_924513355.1). NCBI lineage: Bacteria > Bacillati > Bacillota > Bacilli > Caryophanales > Paenibacillaceae > Paenibacillus > Paenibacillus pseudetheri. Next base: position 13,153 of record NZ_CAKMAB010000030.1, on the reverse strand, counting down.
AACGCCATCTAGAATAACCGCTAATGTGCCAAATTCCATAATCTGATAAGTGGTCAGGCCAGTGCCTCTCAGAAAACTCTCTGCTTTTGCCCGATGCGTACATCCAACGTCAAAGAACAACATCGGTTTCATGAGTAGCTCATACATTTCGTTTTGTCCCGGCTCAGAGATCAACACCAACTCCTCTTCAAAGGCCGCGATATGTTCTATATCTGGCTCATCAACAGGACCATAGACGAACGCTCCATCAAGCTCGTAATCCAACACCTTTTGTAAGAGTGCATGTGTCACACCCGTAGTGAGCGATAAATTAACATCCGGATATCGTGATTGATACTCGGCCAATAGAGGAGTTAGGTGAATGACTGCAGTCGCTTCAATGGAGCCTATCCGAAGAGGCCCTGCAGGATGGTCCGAGTATTGTGTAGTTTTCACAGCCTCGTCCATCAGAGTCAGTATTTTATCCGCATATCCCAGTAAATTCTCGCCAGCCAAAGTTAGCGTCATTCCTCGATTGGATCTCCGAAAAAGGGGTGTTTTCAACTGAGCCTCAAGATACTGAATTCGAGTCGTCACATTAGACTGTACATAGTTCAACATTTGCGCAGCCTTGGTTATGCTCCCCTCTCGAGCCACAGCCTGAAATATTCTTAAATCTCCGCTTTCCATTTCTATGTCACCTGCTTGGTATGATCATTTATGATACTCACATTCGGTTTTGTTCATTTTACTGTATGATTCCCACTCTGTACAATTCAATATAGATTCATTGAAATACGAATTACTGGAGGATTAGGATGAAAGCAATCGTACATGCTGGGATGAACGGCTTGAAGAGCCTGACATATGAAGACGTTGTTGACAAACAGCCGGGCTTCGGCGAAGTAAAAGTAAGGCTGAAAACCGCAGGGTTAAATCATCGAGACTTATTTCTCATGGCGGATCGAACAAATGAGGATGCTCCCCTGATTATGGGCTCTGATGGGGCGGGTATAATTGAAGCGGTAGGTGAAGGCGTAACATCACTTACAGTAGGTACCGATGTAATCATTAATCCGTGTATCGGATGGGAAATCACCCACGATGTCCCGAACGTTCCGGCCATAGTGGGCGGCCCTTCAGATGGTACATTTGCCGAGTCTATCATCATCCCTGCGCAAAATGCCATCAGCAAGCCAGCTTATTTGTCTTGGGAAGAAGCGGGCGTGTTGCCCTTGTCTGCCTTGACAGCCTATCGGGCTTTGTTTACGAGAGGCCGATTACAGCAAGGTGAACATATCCTTATTCCAGGTATTGGTGGCGGTGTGGCTACTTATGCCATGCTTATGGCTTCAGCAGCGGGTGCACGAGTCAGTGTCACATCACGAAGTGAAACAAAAAGACAAGTTGCTCTTGCACATGGGGCAGATCATGCCTTTGACAGTCATAGTGATTGGAGGGAAAGTATGAAAGGAGAAACAGTGGATCTCATCCTGGATAGTATCGGGCCAGCGACGTTCCAACAGTACTTTGATATCATTAAGCCAAATGGCCGGATCGTTACATTTGGGGCAAGCTCAGGAGATCGAATGGAATTAGCAGTACGATCCATATTTTACCCCCAAATTAGTATCATCGGCACCTCAATGGGAAGCAGTGAGGAGTTTGTTGCGATGCTTCAATTTATGGAACTCCACTCGATATACCCTATCATTGATAGAGTGTATCCTTTACAAGACACCCTTCAAGCCTTTCAGCGAATGCAACAGGGGGAGCAGTCTGGGAATATTGGAATACGAATTGATTGAAAGAAGACACCTCACAAGGTGTCTTTACTTACTCCAAACGGAGCAGAGCCGTGGCGTGGCAAATTCATTAGCCGCCGTGCGTTCAAGTGCATGCAAGTATTCACCGCAACGTATCAAGGTCAGCAACCTTCTATCCTCTTATGTGGTGCCGGCACGTCGTTTAGCAAGCGCCATTGCAGCGACATGGCCTGAGCTCCAGGCCCATTGCAGGTTATAGCCGCCGCAATCACCATCGACATCCATCACCTCACCTGCCAAATAAAGCCCAGGTACAATCTTAGATTCCAACGTTCCTTCAACTAGGTCAATCGTATCGATCCCACCAGCTGTTGTTTGTGCATTCGTGAAGCTATTGGTATCGGCCACTTTAAATTCCCAACGCTTCATGAGTCGATAAAATATTTTCTTAGTTTTCCACGATAAATCCTCACAGAGCAGGTGAACCTGTTGATCAATTCCCGCTTCCTTCAGCAGAACCGGAATCAACTTCTTGCTGATGATGCCGATAAAGGCGTCCGCAACTGTCCGGTGCCCGAAGATCGCCCAGTGTGTTTCCAGAAAATCAATTACCTCTTCTTCCGTACGTTCCGGCATCATATCAACCGACAATGTCACGGACTCTCCTCTTCCGAGATTATACGCAGCCTTCCTGCTTAGCTGAAGTATTGGCGGGCCCGAGATGCCATAGTCCGTGAAAAGAATTTCACCATATTCACTGCGGATGACTTCATTGTTTACGATAATATGACCTAATCCCTCGAATTTGATGCCAGATAGTTCCTTCAAATACGGATAATCTAACTTCAATTGCACAATGCCTGCCACAGGATGAATCATAGTATGTCCCAGCCGTTCGACAAGCGTATAACCGGATCCATCTGTTCCCGTTTTCGGAGCAGTAAGACCCCCCGTACATAGAAAGAGGTATTCGCTGGTATACTCGACTAGCTCCTCTGTCTCCGTTTGGCATTTAATCGTAAAGCGCGGATGTTCCTCCGAAACGATAATATCCAACACTTTATGTTTATAATATACGGGAACATTCCGATCCTCCAGCGCCAGCTTAAATACACCCGGCACCGAAGCCGCCTGCAGCGACATCGGATACATCCGGCCATTCTCCAAGCTTACAAAAGGAAGCCCGAGCGAGGAGAAAAATTCGATCGTTTGGCGGACACCAAATTGCCGCAGTACATGTATTGGAAATCCTGATTGATTGCTGTGATACTTGTGTGATAAAGCGACCGCTTCATCCGTACCGGTGGCGGTGGATTGGTTCGTAATGTTGCAACGCCCGTTACCCGTCGTTATTATTTTCTTCCCAAGCCGGTCATTGCTCTCAATAATTGCAGTATCAATACCTTGGTCCCTTGCCGTAACTGCAGCCATTAGACCTGCAGCACCTCCACCAATAATGAACAGTTCGTGGTGCTTAGAAGTCTGATCCTCATACATGTTAATTGATGCATCCCTTTTCCTATAAATTTATTGAATTTGCTTAGCTAGCGCCATCGCGGCCACATATCCGGAACTCCATGCCCATTGCAGATTATAGCCGCCGAAATCTCCGTCCACATCCATCACTTCGCCAGCCAAATAAAGACCAGGCACTAACTTGGATTCCAGCGTTCCCTCGATTAGTTCAGTCGTATCGATGCCACCAGCTGTCACTTGCGCATTCGTAAAGCCATTGGTATCCGTCACTTTAAATTCCCAACGCTTCAAGATTCGATAAAATGTCCTCTTGGTTTTCATCGATAGATCCTGGCAAAGTAGCTGTGGCTGCTGGTCGATGCCTGCCTCCTTCAGCAGGACAGAAACCAACTTCTTGTTGAAGATACCCACAAGAGAATCTGCAACAGTCCGGTGTCCAAAGGTCTCCCAGAGCATTTCCAAAAAATTAACTAGCTCTTCCTCCGTGCGGTCCGGCATCAGATCAACCGATACTGTCACATTCTCTCCTCTTGCGAGATGATAAGAAGCTACCCTGCTTAGCTGGAGAGCTGCCGGACCAGAAATGCCATAATCCGTGAAAGCAATCTCACCAGATGCACTGAGAATGTTTTTACCATTTACAAAGATATGGGCTTGTCCCTGAAATTTGATACTGGTCAGCGCCCTCATATTCGGATACTTTAGCTTCAATTGCACAATGGCTGGCAAAGGCTCGACCAGGGAGTGCCCCAGACGTTCGGCAAGCGTATAACCAGGAGGTTCTTTTCCCGCATTTGGACCGGTAAGGCCACCCGCACAGAGAAATAGATATTCACTGGTATAAACAACCTCTTGTACCTCCCCCTCCTCTGTTTCCGTTTGGCATTTTATCGTGAAGCGCGGATGATTCGTCGAAACAGTAACATCCAACACTTTGTTCTTGAGGTATACCGGAACATTCCGATCCTCCAGCGCAAGCTGAAAAATATCCTGCACCGCTGCAGCTTGCAGCGACATCGGATACATCAAGCCCTCCTTCAATCTTGTAAGCGGAAGCCCGAGCAAGGAGAAGAAATCAATGGTTTGACGAATGCCAAATTGCTGTAATACCGCCAATGGAAATCCAGCCTGATTACTGTGGTACTTACGCGACAAAGCGACCGCTTCATCCGTACCCGTCGCAGTGGAATCATTCGTAATGTTGCAGCGGCCATCACCTGTCATTAATATCTTCTTTCCAATCCGGTCGTTGCTCTCCAGAATGGCAGTATCGATACCCATATCACGCGCAGTAACAGCGGCCATTAGTCCGGCAGCACCTGCGCCGATAATAAACAGCTTGTGGTGCATAGAAGTCTGATTCTCATACATGGTTGGTCAATGCATCCTTTATCCAATTTTTCTAAAAGCACAGAAACACTTTATTAAATTATAGCATAAGTGTACTGGTTTTCATTTATATCTCCTTATTAACTCATCCCATCCTATGTTTGCCTTTTTTATCCCTATATAGAACCTTATATGGAGCCGAGGGGAGTCGAGCCCTTGTCCGAAGATAAGGCTCCTCATCATTTCCAAAAGAACGATACTTATCCTTAGTAGAGATAGTAATTAATGATCATTTTATATTTATCCTTTTTTTGTAACTTTTCATAATTTTGTGTGGATTTTACTTATCCGGTACCTACAGCATTAAAATAAAATTAACAAGCTCGTTTTGAGACATTTACTATTTATTACATCATTTTAAACAGGTATAAAGACCTATCTTTTGTCGAATAAAGTCAACCGATAAAATGAAATAAGGTCTTTTTTCATAATAAAGGAGTGGGCTAATATGAAAATTTCTACCTGGCTTAAAACGATGAGTGGATTTTTTATTTTTCTGACGGTCCTGAACGGAATTAGTATGTATAACCTTCAAAAGAGCGTAACGCAGGAACGCGTCGCTGTAAAAAGGCAAGTAGAATTCAAGCAATTAGGTATCGATTTAGCCAACTCTTCGGACTATTTGACTAACGAAGCAAGAGCTTTCGTGCAGTTCGGAAATAAAGTCCACTATGACAACTATTGGAAGGAAGTAAACGAGACCAAAACGAGAGATCATGTAGTGGAGAAATTAACTGAATTGGGTGCGCCCAAAGAAGAGCTGGATCTTATATCACAGTCAAAACAAAATTCGGATACTCTTGTCAAAACAGAAAGTGCGGCAATGAAAGCTGTGGAAGGCAAAGATTTTACCAAAGCCCGGGAACTCATGTTTGACAGCAATTACGATGCAAACAAAAAGATCATCTTGAAGCCGCTGCAGCAGTTTCAACAAAAGATGAATACTAGAGCGGAAAATGAAGCAAACGCTGCCAAGCAAAAAGCAAGCTTGATGCTTACCACAACTGTTCTTTTACTTATAGTTACATTTGCGGCATTACTTGCAATACTTGTTATTATTTTCGTTAAGTTAAAACCGCTTAAGTTAGTCAATGAAAAAATCGCCGAAATTGCGAAAAACGGGGGTGATCTTACCGGAAGACTGGATTACTCCGGCAGGGATGAAATCGGAGAAATCTCAAAATCCTTAAATGCTATGTTAGAGACTCTGCAATCCATTATTAAAGATGTCCGCGATACCTCCCGTAGTGTATTGAGTTCGTCGAGTAAACTGGTTGAAAATACGAAAGAAACTGCAAGTGCGACAGAGGAAATTACGAGACAGGGAAACAGTATTGAGCGAGGAGCGGCAACATCAGTGCAAAGCACACTTGATGCTTCACAAGCAATCAATGAAATGTCTACAGGTGTGCAGCGTGTCGCCGAATCCGCAGAGGATCTTGCCGATGCCGCAACGGAGACGGAGAAAGAGGCAGCAAGCGGTGTGAATTTTATACAGCAAGTTAGCAAGCAGATGACCCAAATTAGCGATTCTGTAAGTTCTACTGTAGAAATCGTATCTAATTTGAAAGAACGCTCTTCTCATATTGAAAAAATTGTTAGCACCATCACAGAAATATCGAGTCAAACGAATTTGCTTGCGTTAAATGCTTCAATTGAAGCGGCAAGAGCAGGCGAACATGGAAGAGGTTTTTCGGTAGTGGCCAGCGAAATCCGAAAGCTGGCAGAGCATTCCTCTACTTCAACAGGACAAATATTCGGATTGCTTCAAGATCTTGTGAAAGACTCTCAAGAAACTGAACGTGCGATGCAGCAAGTGACGGGAGAAGTATTGACAGGCCAAAAGAAGATGGAAGAAGCAATCGAATCATTTGAAAACATTTTGAAATCCACTCAGAGAGTAGCTTTGCAAGTTCATGAGGTTTCTGCTATCAGCGAACAAATGGCGGCAGGCTCAGAAGAAATTGCAGCATCTGTTTCCGAAATGGCAACTGTAGCTGAAGAATCGCTTACAGGAGTTAAAGCTGTGAACACTATGACTGCCAAGCAAAACTCCTTAGTTCAGGAGGTTGCTTCACTTACTGACTTGCTTAGCAAAGATTCTCAAAGCTTGGAAGCTCTCGTTACGAAGTTTAAAGTATAAAATGAATTGCTCGTATGTGATTTATTCTTTTTATATTACTCGTTCTGATTAATTTATTTATAGGATCACTGACTTAATGGGTCGAAAAAAGTACTTTTTATGTCGTTTAGTTAAAGCCGCCCGATGCGATGAACTTTAGAACATGCCGTTACAAACAGCACGGTGAACCACACGATGCCTAAGTCACCTCCTGAAATAATCTCAACATCATGCGGTGGAGGATAGTGGTTTTGGTCTAATTTTATCACGAACAGTGGCAAGCTGATTACAGAAGAAAAAAGAGCAGTGGACACAGAAGATCATCTGTGTCCACCGCTCTTTTCCTTATAAAGATTCCATACCCATGAGAAATTCCCAGAACTTAAACGATTCGTCCAGGCCTACGTTCAGCGAACCTGTAATCCCTAAAGTTGCCACAAAATATGGAGCCTAGGGCAGTCGAATCCCTGTCCGAAGATAACGGAACATAAGTTTCTACGAGTGTAGAAAATAAAAAACAAGAATCCAAGTCTAAAAATCCATCCAGAAAAATTGGGAGACAGCGAGAATGAGCCCAATAACATTCACAACGATAAAAAACCACTTTTTGGCCCTTCGGCTTATAGGCTCTAGCCCTAAAAACAAAGTCCAAGCCAAAATTCCGTTTAACCCAACCATAATAATGAGAGCCAACCACCAATTAGCTACCATTTTGATTTCGTCCTCTCCTCACCTGAATACCTATTCCATGGAATCCTCTTTAAAATTACTTTAATCCCCTCTTTTTTGTCAACTTCTAGAATTACACATGTATGGAGCAGAGGGGAGTCGAACCCCAAAAACCAGCCAGAGGAAATTTCCTCCTCTGGCTGGTTTGTTTTGTTCTAAAGAGCCTCTCTCCCATGCAGGGAGTACATCACTGGTTATGGATGTTGAATTTCTTAATATTGTCCTCCAGATCCTTAGAAAGTCCCTGCAGCTGAGTCAGATAACCTGCTATATCATCAATCGTAGCCAGCTGTTCCTCTGCTGCCGCGGACACCTCTTGGGTAATGGCAGCATTCTCTTCCGTAATCGCTGAGATACTGGTGAAGATGTCTGTGAGTTCATGGCGTTTTTCAACCATCAACTGCACCTGGTCGTCAACCTGGTTCGTCATTTCCATTTGGCTGTTCACAGAAACCATAATATCGTTAAAGATGGATTCGGTTTCTCGAACCGCCGTTTCCTGGTCTATAAATAGTTCACGGGATGTACCCATGGCCTGAACAGCCGCTCCCACCTGGTTTTTTACAGTTGAAATAATGTGACTGATATTATTCGCAGCAGAAGCTGATTGCTCCGCGAGCTTGCGGATCTCGGCAGCTACCACAGAGAATCCCCGCCCATGTTCACCTGCTCTTGAAGCCTCAATGGACGCATTTAGAGCCAGCAAATTCGTCTGACCGGAGATTTCAAGAATCGTACCGAGTATGCCGCTGATTTCACTAGTACTACCGCTCACATGATTAATAGCTTGTGCTGTTTCCTCGGAAGCTCGTTGTGTGCTGTTAAATTTCCCTACTAACTCCTGTACAATTACGATGCCGCGTTGGTTCAATTCGGCTGTACGACGAGCAAGATCCAGTATTTCCTGAGCGGATGCAGTAACTTGATCGATCGCTCCGCCGAGCTGTTCAACTTTTTCAGAGCCTTCCATAACATTGGTAGCTTCATCACTAGAAGCAGAAGCAAGTTGAATGATGGACTCGGTAATGAGTGAGGAAGCATTTTGTGTCTGATCCATGCTGTCTGTAAGTTTATCCGCCGATTGAGAGACAATTTGCCCCGAAGTAGAAATGCCGCCGATCATGTTCTGAATATCCTGCTTCATCGCATCAATAGCCCGTACCATGGTGCCTACTTCACTTCGCTTGTTCAGCATAGATTGCGGAATATCGACCGCCAAGTCACCACTGCCGATTTGCTGCAAATACTGAACAGCCGCATTTAACGGCTTCGTAATCGCGCCAGCTAAATACAAAGCTACTCCGATAGCGACAACAGCGATAACAGCCATGATGAGGAAAATAATGTTTTGGATCGCATTAACTGATTCCGCTACTTCACTCTCGTCCATGATTGCAATATATTTCCAACCATTCTCCGGTGATACGTAGACACTAGCATTGTAGTTCTGCTTATTCAAGGTGATGTCCAAATTTTTACCTGCCAGTTTGTCAATGTCAGCAAATTCGGCTATACCCAGAGCCTTTAGATTTGTAAAGTTGATTTCCGGGTTCTTAGGATTTGCGAGGATCGTACCGGTTTGATCTGCCAAGATGACATAGCCTGCTTTACCGATCTTCATGTTATTGATGGTATCGGTCAGAAAGTCCAAACTTACGTCTACACCTTGGACACCAACGATGTTACCTGTGTCATCCTTAATGGTAACCGAAGAGCTGACGATCGGTGTACCTGTGGTAAAGGCAGCGTAAGCACCCGAGCGTACGATTTTGTCGGGATTCTCAACCGCCTGGGTGTACCAGGCTCTTGATCTCGGTTCAAATTTATCGGTGGAAGTACCATCCGGCCATTGTATGTATCCGCCATCCTTTGTTCCCAAATAGATATAAGGCACATTTGGATGTGTCTTAGAATATTCCAAGAAAAAGTTATAAATCTTAGCTTCTATACCTCCATTTTTAGCTGGAGTCATCTGAAGAGTTCCATCTGCTCCTACTACATCCACATAAGAGGTGATGGAACTGTCGATCTTCTTGGCGAGTGAGCTCTTTGCAAAATATTCAACCGATTCATTCACGGTAGTAAAGTACAAGTCTATAGCACCGCTAACTTGTTCGATTTCCTTTCGAGTTGCATCGTAGAAATCCTCCGTCATATCCTTCTTAACTTGCCGGTTGATCCCGAGTCCCATCGATAATGTCGACAGCAATACCAGGACCACCATCGTAACCAATAGTTGAAGCTTTAGATTCCACTGTAGTTTCTTTCTCAAGTTGTTTCTCCTCCATCTTGTTATGTAAACATGAATTTTGTCTATACATAACTATCGGTAAAAGAATGGCTTTTGTTATATATTGTCGAATTCCATTCATTTATTCAGAGGAAATGACGATAACTGTTACAGGGAGAGAAAATGAGCATTAAGAACTAATTAAAAAAGACATCAGGAGGCAAGACACTTGAGAAAAAAATATATAAACTTCAAAGCTTTACTAGCTATTTTGCTAGTTTTCTCGATTTTGCCATGGAATCATGCAAATGCCGAAATAGCAAAAAGTACATTTGATCCGTTTGAGAAAAGCATCGATGAAGTCACAAAAGCTCTGGACACAAAGCAAATTACATCGGAAGAGCTTGTGAAATACTATCTGAAACGTATTGAAGCCTTTGATAAACAAGGCCCTGTTATAAATTCTATTATTGCGGTTAACAACCAAGCTCTTGAAACAGCAAAGGCACTCGATACCGAGCGAAAATCGAAAGGACCAAGAAGCAAGCTTCACGGCATTCCTTTTGTCGTAAAGGATAACTTTGATGTGGTTGGCATGCCGACCACAGCTGGGGCTGTAGCTCTAAAGAATGAAAATCCTACTAAGAATTCATTCACCGTACAGAAGCTTATCGATGCCGGAGCCATTGTAATTGCCAAAACAAACATGTCCGAGCTCGCCGCTTCCTATGGCAGACTGGGCTATAGCTCCATGGGCGGTTTGACAATTAATCCTTACAATCTGAGCCGTGACGCTTCCGGTTCCAGCAGTGGTAGTGCAGCAGCGGTAGCTGCTAACTTTGCCGTATTCGGACTTGGAACGGATACTTCCGGTTCCGTCAGAGGTCCAGCCAATGTTACCGGACTAGTAGGTATTAGACCAACTATGGGATTGACTAGTCGCAGCGGCGTTGTCCCTTCTTCCCTTTCTTTGGACGTAACTGGTCCTTTGGCACGTAGTGTCGAAGACGCTAGCTTAGTGCTTACTGCGATGGCTGGAACAGACAAAGCAGATTATGCGACAAAATCCGCGAACCGTTATGTTCAAGACTACGCCAAAGCACTTAACGCTTCTTCGCTGAAGCATGCACGTATCGGTGTGGCAACTGACTTCTTCGGCGGCAATGATGAAGTAGATGCTATTACGAACCAAGCGATTGCTAAAATGAAAAGCATGGGAACGGAAGTAGTGCCTGTCACATTCTCCAAACAAACCAAGTACCTCTGGACTCCAGTTCTTGGACCGGTCGGGGATGCGGAATTCAAAATACAGTTTGAAAAATATTTACGCTCGCTTCCTGCCGGTGGACCTAAAACGCTGCAAGAAGTAATCGATATTAGTGAATCTCCTGAAGTATTGAACTCGGCAACACCTGTTAACCCTGCTCGTTTAGAAGGCTTGAAGACAGCATTGGCTAAAGCAGATACTCTATATTCTAACGAGTACAAGAAGATCGTTAAGAAAGAAATGCCGCAGACCCGTAAAGAAATTGAAAAGATTATGAAGAAGAACAACCTGGACGCAATCGTTTTCCCTACGATGGCCTGCCCTGCTTCCAACCGATTTGACAAAGAAGACCCTACTTATGTCTGCAATGCGTATGATACTTATGCAGCGAGCTACGTGGCATCTGCTACAGGTTTCCCTGAAGTAACCGTACCTGCGGGAATGGTAGAAGCAGGCGTACCGGTGGGCATCTCATTCTTGGGAACAGCATACAGCGAGCAAACGCTGCTTAACCTAGCTTATTCCTTTGAGCAAGCTACGAAAGCAAGAACAGTTCCTGTACATACACCGAATTTAAGACCATAACTGGATTACAGCATCTGCAAATGCCCTTTCTCTCCCTTTCATCATGCAGGCTGCAGCTGCAATTGAATAGAGCTTGCTCCGCTGCATTAAACTGTACCCTATCAAGTAGACACTTTTAAAAAGTCTCTCGGTAGGGTATTTTTGTTTATAATAAGAAGATAGGAAAGTGGAATGGTATGAGCAAGAAAATGTTCACAGATAAAGAAATCAAGCAGTTAACTAACAATCCTTATGTGTGAAACATGTCTTCAAAGGCAATTACGTATACGGATGCGTTTACGCAATTGTTTATCTCAGCGAATAGCAAAGGCAAGCTGCCGAGAGAATTATTTGAAGAATGTGGTTTTGACATAACCATCATTGGAATCCAAAGAGTTGAATCCTCAGGAAAGAGATAGCGTGCGAGCTACTAGAAAAACGGAATCTTAGGTTTGCAGGATACTAGAAGCAGGCATCAGGAAGACCTCTTAAACGGGAGCTTACGCTCGAAGAGAAGCAGGCCAATTCATAGAGCATCATCTTTATAGTCTGTGCCAATAAATTGCGCTGCTGGTTATATTCGCATTGATTTAGCAGTTTCTGTGTTTCAGCTTCCGAGGACAATGGACTACTGCCCCCCTAGCAATAGGGTAGCCAAAATAGTCCGGACTACTTTGGACTACATTTTCTATCTATAGACGTGAAAAACCCGCTCTGGGAGCGGGTTTTTCGATGGAGCCGAGGGGAGTCGAACCCCTGTCCGAAGATAACGGCACATAAGCTTCTACGAGTGTAGTCACAGTGTATAGAATCTATGCTTTCTTAAACAACTAATCTATAACTTTCATGCGTGATCATAAGTCTTACAAAGCTAGAGAGATGATTTGCTTGATAAGTGTGAATCATGGATTCGTCTTCAAAGAGCAAATGATCGATCTTTTAAGCCTCCACCTGCTTCTTGAGCTGTCAAGGTTTGCTTTTTAAAAATGCTTGAGCCTCTTCGTCGGTATTGGTAAGCGTATGTCGGCGACGAAAGAGTCTAGGTGTACCGGGCTTCAAATTTGCGGGCTGTTGCTGTTCGAGCATTGAGGCTCACTGACGACGTTGTTCCTCCGTAAGTTTTTTGGTTGTCCAGGAGAACGATTCAGGTTCAGACCAGCCATACCTTGCGTTTGATAGGTTTGCCTTTAAATTCTTATGGTTTCCCTGCTCATTCTTCAAGAACTAATAGTTAAAAAATATTAGTAATGACACATTTATCCAACTTCGGAAACTAAGCTCAATCGAGTAGGAGGGGGCGGCTAGCCCCCGACCTCTCACACCACCGTACATACCGTTCGGTATACGGCGGTTCATGAAATATTCCGTAAGAAGTTGTATCTGTCCAATACGCTTTTTTAGTCCATTGGACTCCCAATATTGGTTACTTAATGCACGTTGTAGAATTGGACTTCCTGCAATTCGCCAGTACCCTTTCCGGGTATTTCCCCACTCATAGGCTTTATCCTTGGGCACGCCTAAGGAGATAAGCCTTTTGACTTTGGTTCTCGGGTTCTTCCATTGCTTCCAGAGACACATTCGCAATCTCCTTCGAATCCACATATCTATCGCTTTAAAGGCACTTGGCGTAT
>NZ_CAKMAB010000029.1:0-77696 GCF_924513355.1 Paenibacillus pseudetheri | reverse complement strand
CACGGATAGCAGATTGCCAGCCGACGACTCGCATTTTGTCTCTGTGCCCAAGGGATTGAAAACCCTTTGGTTTAAAGGGGAAAACAGGGGAATTGACTAATTCGTTCATAGCAGGGAATATCTCCCTATAAAAACCGATTTAGCACGATAAGCCGCCTAATCAGCCAATTTATAGGGAGATTTTCCACATAACTCACTGCAAATACGTTAAATCTCAGGATTATAGGGAGTTTTTCCTTATACTTTCCCGAATTCACATCATAAAAAAAGGCTGCCACACGGCAGCCTTTTTCCTTTTATATCATAAACCCTTACAACTCCACCGACTTACCCATCTCATTCCAGACAGGCTGTCCAATCAAACCTACACGCCAGATTGCAATCCCTTTAAGACCGTAACGTTTGGCAAGTCCAACCTTGGAATTTACTGATGTCTCATTCTCACTGTATACGGAAATACCGAGAATCAGCTTATCCTTACTCACTTGCTGAAGTGCAAGCCGGATGCCTTCATCAACTAAACTCATCGGCTCTGGAATTTTTTTCTCTTTCAAATAATCATAAGCCATAATGACCAAATCATCTGCGAGACTGCCTAGCGTCTTGTAATCATAACCTTTATAAGAGCTGTTTAATGGATGAAGAATAACCGTAAGCTTTAGACCTGCTGCATGTGCTTTTTGAGACAGATTTTTCACAAAAGCATTATAATCCGCTTGCACCTTTGCTTTATCTCCCGTTAGACCCAGTCCCTCGAGATCCAGCGTGATGCCTTGGAATCCCTTTTGTGTAGCCAGATCGACGATTCCTGTAATCGTCTGCTCTTGAAGCACTTTATCTTCCAGGTTCTTCGTCAATTCGGATGCAGTATCACCAGAAAATACCATCAGATAAGGTGCTGTGCCACCTGCTGCTGCATTCGAGATAATAGACTCCGGGGTTACGTCCCCAGCAGCTTGAGGCCATCTAAAGTCAGTGCCTGTCGTGGTGAATTGTCCACTTTTATCAATCCCGCTCCACCCAAAAGCTACAGCATCGAAGCTAGGAAGCAACGAAATTTCACTGTATGAGCTAAGTGCATAAAAGCCCAGCTTATACATATCTGTCTTTGGTGAAGTGATCGATACCGTTTTGGTTGCTTGATCCCAAGCTACGCCCGCACCAAACTGCTGGCCGAAAAAGCTGAGTGGAATCATCGTGTTATTACGGATCGTTTGCGGGGCAACCCCTAGCTTCACAACTTCGCCGTTTACGCCTGCATTTTTACTGCCAAGGGTCAACGTTACCACTTTAGTACCCGCTGTATCCGTCTTGGTCGCGGTAATTTTCTTAAGCGCTTGATTCCACTCTACGTTGATCCCCAGCGCTTCTGATATCGCCCGGAATGGAACCATCGTTGTTCCGCTCATCACAACAGGCTCTACTGGAAACGGTAGTGCATAACCATCCAGTACAATACTAACTCCACCTGCGGGTGCTGCTTGTGTAGTATTTTGGTATAATGCCGTGGTGCCGCCTAGCGAAATCGCCAGACATAAGACCAATTTGCCAATCCGTTTGTTCATGACTGTTAAGTCTCCCATCTTCCATAATATGAAGTGTAATCTCTCAAACTCTTTATATGTCTCTACCATTTTACCAAAGATTATCCAATTGTAAAATTAATAGATTGTCATCTATGAGCTTCGAAATTATTTTTCATATTAGTAGAGGTCGACAAAATTACATAAACACGCTCAAAAAGGTTCCCACTGCTCGTTCAACATCTACATCCACTGCAACTTGTATGGGTTTACCCACTTTTGGCTGAGCCCGCAAATCTGCTACGACCATTCCCGATGTAAACTCACCTTTGTGCTCCACACGAACATTCATCTCTTTGTAAGTTACTAGATCTGGTTGCAACGCAACCATAAGCGCGAGCGGATCATGCAGCGGTGCACTGTTAATCAAAAAGTTCGCTTCACGATAGAAATTAAAATAATGAGTGAGCGATTGTTCCATGAACGAAATGATCGCTTTATTCTCTTCACGTCCAAAACGGTTTAATAAATCGATATGCTCTTGGGTAATCCTCGTCTTAAGCGTAACGTCTAAACCCACCATCATAACGGGAAGTCCAGATGTAAATACATGATCAGCAGCTTCCGGATCTCCAGCAATATTCGCTTCCGCAACCGGTGTTCTATTGCCGGGATTGAAAATCGTACCGCCCATCACCACTACTTTTTTCAAAGTATTCTTAATACCAGGGTCCATATCAAGTGCCATAGAAAGGTTGGTTAGATGTGCCAGTGTAACTAATACAATTTCTCCGGGATTCTCATTAGCCATCCGAACAATAAACTCAGATGCAGTTTCGCTAATGGGACGCTGGCTGGATGGAGCAATTTCTACATTACCAATACCGTTCTCACCATGCACATGAGTGGCGAAGCCTGAGCTCTCACGAACAAGTGCCTTGGATGCTCCAATGGCTACAGGAATCTCATAACCAGGCTTAGCAAGCTCAATCAGTCGCAGTGAATTGTCCGCCGCCTTGTCGACATCAATATTCCCAAAAACGGTTGTAATTCCTTCTACAATTACGTTTGGAGCGCGTAAGGCATATAGAATCGCCAGTGCGTCATCAATACCTGTGTCTACATCAATAATAATTCGTGTTTTGCTCATTTATGTTCTCTCCCACCCTGCAATGTCGTATGGATTATCATATCACGGCCTACCAGTACGCTCAATTTTATTCATTTGCTGTTCTTTAAAAGTATCAATAAAGCTTTCAGGATCACACTCTACCAAATAAGTATAGACACCCTTACTCGTGTACAGATAGAACATCCCCTCTGATCCTCCCATAGAGCGATAGGACATATCTAAGATATCTTTTATTGGAAATTCACGATGACGAGTCACGACTCTATCTTTGTACAAATACATTAAGCGATTGCATGTAATACTTCGTTGTTCTCCATCCTTAATTTCTCGCTGTATCTTATAATACGGAAGCTGAGCTACCCATTTCATTCGAAGTCCTCCTGCTTGACGTAATGGACTCCATTTTATTATTCTTTTTACCTTTTTGCAAAATAAAGAAGCTCGACGATCTCCTCAGAAGAAGTCATCAAGCTTCAGGAATACCTTTTATTTCGCTGTATAAGCTGCGGCTGCTCGACAAAAGCGTTCTAACGCTTCGACTAGAATAGATCTAGGACAAGCTAGATTGATCCGCAGATGACCTTGTCCCTCAGTTCCAAAGACAGAGCCTTCATTAAAAGCAACCTTAGCCTCTTTGTACATCAACTGTTTAAGTCCATCTATATCCAGATTCAGACCGCGGCAGTCAACCCATAGCAGGTATGTGCCTTGCGGCTGCATCACTTGGACCTGTGGCAAATGCTCCGACAGATAGCTAATCGCATAGTCCACATTGCCTGACACGTACTCTAAAAGCTCATCCAACCATTCTTCACCATCATTATAGGCAGCTTCTACCGCACCTTGGGCGAAGAAGCTAGCCATATGTAAACTCAAGGCTTTCATTTTTCGATCAAATTTAAGCTTCAATTCCGGATTGGAAGACACGATAAAAGAAGATTGTAACCCCGGTAGATTGAAGGTTTTGGTCGCGGCAAGTGTGGTTAGTGTAATATTCGCAATTTCCTCAGATAAGGATGCAAAAGGGATATGCTCATAACCTGGAAGCGCCAAATCACAATGAATCTCATCAGAGATTACGGTCACTCCGAAACGCAGACAGAGTTCACCGAGCTTCAGTAGCTCTTCTCTTTCCCATACTCTACCACCCGGATTATGTGGACTGCATAAAAGGAGCAGCTTGGCCCCACCTTTCATCAGCCCTTCCAATTGCTCATAATCCATCTCGAAGCGTCCATTACGAATAACAAGCGGATTCTTGGCGACCTTGCGATCATTCATTTGGATGACATCATAGAAGGGATAATAGACTGGCGACTGTAAAATAACCTCGTCCCCTGGCTCGGTAAACAGCTCTACAGAAAAACTTAAGGAGGTTACAATTCCGGGAGAATCCGAAATCCATTCCGATTTAATTTTCCAATCATGCCGTCTTCTGAACCAAGACGTAATAGCTTCTTTATAAGAGTCACTAGGTACACTGTATCCGTAAACCCCTTGTTCTGCGCGGCGCAGAATCGCTTCCTTCACTGCAGGAGGACTTTCAAAATCCATGTCTGCCACCCAAAGTGGCATAATATCCTTCTCGCCAAACAACTTCTCGGACTGGTCCCACTTGTAAGAACGTGTATTACGGCGGTCAATTACGCGATCGAAATCATACTTCAATTAAAGTCACCTCATCCTTATAAACTTGTCCCTTATTGTATCATGAGGAGGATGATATCGCACTCAGGATAAAAAAGAACGCACTTGTCGAAAGTGCGCCGAGTCAAGATGAGTTGCCCTGCTTCAGTTACACTAACCTGAAACAACACCTGATAAGTCCCTATTGCCGCTAAATTAAAAAAACTAGGACCCGTTCGTGAAATCGTCGTCCCGCTGGTTGGGCCATTTTGAGGAAAACTCACGTCTGTGCCCGGTGCTACAGTGGCTGCATTATCAGGGGGCATCAGGGCAAAAAAATCAGCAAAGCCTAACACACTACCTGCTGCTCCGGTTGCCCCTGTCGCACCCGCTGCTCCAGCCGCTCCAGGAGATTCGGTTGCACCTACAAAACCTTGTGGTCCTATTGCTCCAGCAGAACCAGGTAAACCTTGCGGCCCCTGAGGACCTACGAATCCTTGTGTATCCGGTACTCCTTGCTCACCTTGAGGTCCAACTGGTCCCGCTACACCCTGTGGACCCATTGCTCCCGCTGGCCCAGGTTGACCTTCAGGTCCTTCAGGTCCTTGGGGTCCTGGGGGCCCACCGGTGTGACCTTGAGGTCCTTCTGCTCCTTGGATTCCTCGTGCTCCTTGGGGTCCTAGTACTCCTTGTGCTCCTTAAAGCCCTGTAGCACCAACGACTGTTGGAGTGGTAACATTTACTTCGGGCGGAGGACATGTGACTTGTACAATCTTCTTAATAACTTTTCGACGATGTTCTTTTCTTTTCGAAGGAAATACAGTGGCGATTTTTTCCTTATGACATTTTTTATCGTCTGGACAACTCAATACGTACACCTCTCTATAAAGATAGTTCAGTGTACGCATCTTATTAATTTTAGACATGGACCATTAACTAGTTTCTATTAGACTGGAACCTATTTCTATAAAAAAGGGCTATAAAAATAGGGTCTGGCCCTTGAGTAGATTACAGTGTCCACACCAATTTAATTTATTTTTCATATTTTATTACTAGGACAACTGACACTTCCCTATTAGGCCCAAATCTATGATTCGGGTCTTTTTTTGTTTTTACAAATCATTCCTCAAACTCAGTTTATATCACTTAATTCGCTTACTGATCTCATAAAAAAAGCCCCCAAACCCTGGGAGCTTCTTATCATCAATATTATATTTTATCAGCAGGCTTACGAATCGCATTGCCCACCTTCACAAGAATATCAGACATCGAAGTCTCATCATTTACATCATAATCATCAATGTTCAAACGAAGCACTGGGCAAGCTGTAAACTCGTTGATCCATTTCGAATATCTGCCATGCATATGCTCCCAGTAGGAAACATCCGTTTGAATTTCCATCTCACGGCCACGTTCATTAATTCGGGTCAGGATGGAAGGCAGGCTGCCTTCAATATAAATCAGCACATCAGGGTGCGGGAAGTAAGGCGTCATAACCATAGCTTCATACAAGCTAGTGTAGGTTTCATAATCCGTTTTGGACATCGTACCTTGATCCGCATGCATTTTCGCAAAAATACCAGTGTCTTCATAGATGGAACGGTCCTGAACAAAACCACCGCCGAGTTCGAACATCTTCTTCTGCTCTTTGAAACGTTCAGCAAGAAAATAGATTTGCAAGTGAAAGCTCCATCTCTCAAAATCATGATAGAACTTTTCGAGATAAGGATTGTGATCGACCTGCTCTAGCGAGGTTTGAAAATTAAGCCTTTTAGCCAAGGCACCTGTTAAAGTGGATTTTCCCACCCCGACAGTTCCAGCCACGGTAATAATGGCATTTTCCGGGATATGATATGAGTTCATTTCATTAGCTCCTTTATATAAGAGACAATTTCAGTGAAGTGTTCTGGATTCTCCACGAAATCGACTGCATTTCCATCAATGGTAATAATTACGGTCGAAGGCTCCTGAATGGCTAGAGAGGCCATCGCGTCATCATAATCTTTAATTAATTGCTCCAAATATGCAGTGTCCATTCCCTCTTCAAAGGGCCGTCCACGTTTTTCAATTCTAGTTAATAACGTATCTAAATTGGCTTTAATATAGAGAATAATATTCGGTTTTGGCAGGTCATCCGTAAGCACATGATAAATTTGCCGATACTTTTCACGTTTCGTTCCATTCAGCGTTCGTTCTCCAAAGATGAGGTTCTTATAAATATGGTAATCCGAAATGACCGGGTTCCCTTTATCTATGTACTGTGTAACGGTATCTTCAAGCTGCTTATACCGATTACAGAGAAAAAACATCTCCAGTTGAAAACTCCAATCGTCCATGTTCTCATAAAATTTAGCCAGAAACGGATTCTCATCGACAATCTCTTTTATGATCGGTAAATTTAATTCTTCTGCTAGCATAGAAGCTAATGTTGTTTTTCCAGCCCCGATTGGGCCTTCCACTGCAATAAACGGTGCTTGTTTCATTGACGCTGACTTCCTCCTCAGATACGAACCTTTCAATAGCTATATTAAAAAACAGACTAAATAATTGTATCACAGGAGATCTTTCTTGTAAGCGGGTAAATAGGAAGAAACTTTTCCAGTAATCATACTTGATGGGCTTTAACAAAGATGGAAGGTGAATTTTGATGAAATAAGGACTATTCGTAATTCGAGTAGGGAATGTGTTTTAAAAAAAGAATGAAGTGGAGAATGAGGAATTTAGAGTGATAGAGAAACACAATGTAAGTCCGGTGATTAACTGATGTCGGATCTGATAATTTATATTAATTTTCTCTCTAATTAATGGTACCTTGCTTGACTCAGATCAGTAATGATGGGTCTAGGAAATATTTCCGTGGAACAAATCAAAAAGAACGGCCGCTGTTCGCATCATTTTACGACAGGGCCGTTTTTTCTTTTACGTAGTCTAGCTTCAAATTGCTATTCTTGCCAAACACTCATAGGGTCCCATGGCTTGATCTGATTGCTATATTTCCCAGCCAGAAAAGCTTTCATGTCTTCCAGCTTAGCAGGCACTTCGTTCCAAATTGGAAGGGGCGGTAACCCTCGTTTGCTTTTCAATAGGATATCCACTGTAACATACAAGCGTTCTGGCTGAATCCAATGAAGGAAACGGGAAATATCAATTTGCTTGGTCAGGGACAAGGAATCAATTTCGTCATTGTAATGCTTGTTGAACTCGCTGATCAGGTTCAGGAGGTAGTCTCTCTGCTCCTTCACGAATTCCAGGCCACAGATGGCGCCATGTCCTGGAACAACGATTTCGGGTTTAATTTCATCAATAATACGATCAAGCACTTTAACCCAATTGAGGGTTCCCTCTTCGCTATATGCCGTACAACCGTTAAACACGACATCGCCAGCGAACAGCACTTTTTCTTTTGGCATCCACAACAGCAAGTCACTGTCAGAGTGGGCTGGAGCTACGTTGTAAATCATAACTTCCGTATCGCCAAGACGGATGTTAATATCGTCCTTTATCTCAATATTCGGGAGCACCCATTCTACGCCCTCCAGGTCGAATCCTTCAAATTCCGCTGCAAAAAACCGCTCACCCGGAGTCGATTCCGTAGAATCCTTTCCTCTTCTGATGACGCTGTCCATCCATGCGATATTTTCGGTGAGACGCTCTCTGGAGGCTTCCTTGTGCATAATAATGCAAGCATCTTCAAACACTTTGTTTCCCCAGGCATGGTCGCTGTTATAGTGCGAGTTCACCACATATGCGGGAGAGCCGCCGTTGCTTACTTCCATAAAAGCCTCACGCATTTCCCGCGCATGGAACAAATCGAAGAACGTGTCATACACCAGCCCTTCACCCTTGTTGATGAACCCGGCATTGGCCCAACTGATCCCGCGATACGGCGAAATACCGGCAAAGACGCCATCTGCGACTTCAATAAATTTAACGCGGGGTTTTTGGATAATACGTCCATACTTCATGAAAATTCTCCTTTATCGTATATATTTTTGGGATAAGGCATACTGTCTATGGCTTATTATAGAGAATGGAAAACAAAAATGCAAGCAAGTACTTGCATGCATTTATTCTATACGATAAGATAGTAGCAGAACAACATCACACTACATGGATGGAGGCGCTGCAACATGAAGCTAGTAACCTTTCAAACCAAGACATCCCAGGAACCTTTGTTTGGACTTGTAATTAACGAGAAATTTGTCGTGTCTTTTGCCGCAATCATGAAAAAGCAGGGAACATTCGTTGACAGTCTTGAAAGTATGGACAGCTATCTTCATTATTTGCCGGCAAGTTATGATGCCGCTAAGGAATTGATGCAATATGCTGTCAAACAGTCGCATCAATTCAATGAAAATGAAATCTGCCCGATTGTAGCGGTAAAACTGCTGCCGCCAGTTCCGAATCCGGCTGCGCTTATCGATTTCGGGCTGACGCCAAGACATCTGAGAAATGCTGGCGTAAATCTGCTTCAAAGAGAATACACAGGGCCGGAAAGAGAAGAGCTTAAACAAAAAATCGCTGAAAAATTCCAGCAAGATCCGAATAAAGTAACTTTCAGTTATTACAAATGTAACCATAATGCATTAATTGGCGATGGGGATACGATTCATTGGCCTTCGTACTCTTCCTACCTGGATATCGAGCCGGAGCTGGCCTTTGTTACAGGGAAGGGAAACTGTATTGCAGGTTATGTTATTTTTAACGACAGTACTGCCCGCGATGTGCAGTGGCCGGATTTCCAAGCTATGACCGGACCGACGCGCTGCAAAGATTTTGATCGCAGCAAAGGAATAGGACCATTTCTGGTTACGCCGGATGAAATCGACAATCCGCTGGTACTGGATGTGGATGTACGCATCGGGGAGAGACTGCACTGGAAGGGTAGTACATCCGAGTATTCTGCACACCCTGCAAAAGTGATGGAGGAGGTTCTCAAAGTTTTCACGCCGCTCCCGGGCACGATTATAGGAATGGGGACGATACCGGATTGCTGCGCAATCGAGACCGAACAATGGCTGTTGCCCTCTGACCGAATCCAGATTACATTTGATAAATTAGGCACGCTTACGCAATTGGTTCCTGATCATGTCAAGATTACGGAACCAAGCCGCTGGGAAAAAAGAAGCGATTTGCTTTAAATAAACGTTTATGAAAATGATAAACCCCGCCCCTGCTGCATATGCAATACTTGTAGTAGAATAGGTTTAACATATGCAAAAGGAGAAATACAATGCAAACTTCAGACAGAATCATTGAAGCCGCGACACGGCTCATCAAAAAGAATGGCTATCATGGAGTAAGCACCAAAGCCATTGCAACGGAAGCTAAAGTCAATGAATCTACGATTTTCCGTCAATTTGGAAGCAAGCAAGGCATATTGGAAGCCATCATTGAAAGACATTCGGATATCCCGCAATTTGAGAAGCTGTTAAAAGAGGACGCGACCGATAACCCGGAAGTCGATCTGCTAAATGTAAGTCAGCAGTACCGTTTGTTTTTCCACAAAAATGCGGACATCATTTTAATTGGCATCCGTGACAAAGGAATGCTTCCCGAATTAGATAGAGTGCTGGCCGATCCGCCGGTGAAGTTACACTCCTTGCTGGTTGAATATTTTGAACGTTTGCAGAAGAAAAAAGTTATAGCTATACAGGATGAACGTCTTTCCGCCATGTCTTTTCTCTCGATGTGCTACGGATTTCAGATGAGCGAGCTGATTCACCGGCAATATCAATCCCAACTCGTCACCGAGGAAGAGTTCTACAAGCACAGTGTCTCATTGTTTGTTAAAGGAATTTTGTCTCAGTCATAAGCTTTATTGATTTATTTAATGATAAGTCTAAACTTATTAAGTTGGAGGATATTTAAGAGTAATAATAAAGAAAACAGCACTTGCTATCGGTATTAACGGTGTAACTGGTGCGATCACGGTGAATAATAACGCCGTGAAGCTTCCAACACTTCCTTTTATCGAAAACGGTTCAATGTATCTGCTGCTTCGCTTTATAAGTGAGCAACTCGGAGCAAACGTTGAGTGGCTCCCGCAGGAGGAGCGCATCGCCATCACGATGCAATAAGGAATAATCAAAAAAGGTGTCCCATCACGGGACACCTTTTTACTATTAAGATAAACGTTCGCTGAAATCTTCGAAAGCGAACTGCTTGATTACTTTAATTCCTTCTTCTTCATTGTAACTAACAATGGAAGGCAGATTCACGCCATTAAACATATGGTTTTTCACCATAGAATAATGCGCCATATCAAGGAATACGAGTCTATCGCCGTATTTCAGAGGCTCCTTGAAGGAATAATCTCCGATAACGTCTCCCGCCAGGCAAGTCATTCCACCTAATCTGTACGTATAAGGATATTCGCCAGGTTGTCCAGCATCGATAATGCTCGGACGGTATGGCATAGCCAGTACATCCGGCATGTGGCACTCTGCTGAGGTATCGAGAATCGCAATGTCCATTCCGTTATGCATCACATCAAGAACGGTAGCTACCAGATATCCGGTATTAAGAGCCACTGCCTCTCCCGGCTCCAGATAGATTTCCACACCGTAAGTCTCTTTCATGTGTAGAATGCACTTGACCAGGGTCTCCAGGTCATAATCAGGACGTGTAATATGATGACCGCCACCGAAATTAAGCCATTTCATTCCTTTGAGGTAAGGTCCGAACTTCTCTTCAACTACCTTGAGCGTACGCTCAAGTGTATCCGAATTCTGTTCGCACATGGTATGGAAGTGTAGCCCATCAATGCCTTCAAGCTCTTCCGGTCTGAAGTTAGGGAGAGTTACTCCCATTCTGGAATAATTGTAGCATGGATCATACAGCGGAACTTCGATCTCGGAATATTCCGGATTCACTCGAATGCCGCAGCTGATCTGCTTCGGTGCATTCTTAACGCGATCCTTGAATCGATTCCACTGGTCAAAAGAATTGAACACAATGTGGTCGGAGTATCTAAGAAGCTCATCGAATTCACTATCTATATAAGCTGGTGCGTACACATGAACCTCTTTACCCATCTTTTCATAGCCAAGTCTGGCTTCGAACAAGGAGCTTGAGGTTACGCCATGCAAGTACTTCCCAACTAGCGGATACAAGGAATGCATGGAGAAGCCTTTTTGCGCGAGCAAAATCTTGGCTCCAGTGCGTTCCTGTACAGAATTCATAATCTCAAGATTGCGTGTAAGCAATCTTTCATCTACAAGGTAACATGGTGACGGGACTGCGCTGATATCTATATCCATTATCGCGCCTTAGTCTAACAGCGTTGGCGAGAAATCTTCTTGCCAAGGCAGACCATGTTTATTTAAAGCTTCCATGAATGGATCTGGATCGAACTCTTCAACGTTGAATACGCCTGGCTTTTTCCAGATACCTTTTATAATTAACATCGCTCCGATCATTGCAGGAACGCCTGTAGTGTAGGAAATGGCTTGGGAGCCAACCTCTGCATAGCACTCTTCATGATCGCAAACATTGTATACATAATAAGTTTTTGGTTTTCCGTCTTTAGTTCCTTGGATAATACATCCAATGTTAGTTTTACCTTTTGTTCTTGGTCCCAAGGAAGCTGGGTCCGGCAAAATCGCCTTCAAGAATTGCAGAGGAACGATCTCTTTACCTTCATACATGATAGGCTCGATAGAAGTCATGCCAACATTCTCAAGCACTTTCAAGTGAGTCAGGTAGTTCTGGGAGAAGGTCATCCAGAAACGGATCTTCTTCACGCCCTTGATGTTAACTGCCAAGGATTCCAATTCTTCATGATACAAAAGATAAATATCCTTTGGTCCAATTTCCGGAAGATCGTATACTTTTTTCTCGGAAAGTGGTGCAGTTTCAATCCACTCGCCATTCTCGAAATAGCGGCCATTGGCTGTAATTTCACGAATATTGATTTCAGGATTAAAGTTTGTTGCAAATGGATATCCGTGATCACCAGCATTGGCGTCTACAATATCAATGGTATGAATTTCATCAAAATAGTGCTTTTGAGCGTAAGCCGTGAACACACCCGTTACACCTGGATCAAATCCACTACCAAGCAACGCGGTAAGACCCGCTTTTTCAAATCTTTCTTTGTAAGCCCACTGCCAAGAGTATTCAAATTTCGCTGTATCTTGTGGTTCATAGTTGGCAGTATCAACATAGTGCACTCCTGTTGCCAGGCACGCATCCATGATTGTCAGGTCCTGATATGGGAGAGCGACATTAATAACGACATCCGGCTCAAAGCTCTTGATCAGTTCAATGACTTCGTCCGTATTATCTGCATCGAGCTGAGCAGTAGAAATCTTCGTGCGGCCTCCGGCTAATTTATCTTTCAGAGCGTCACATTTCGCGACAGTTCTGCTAGCTATGCAGATCTCTTCAAATACATCCGGGTTCTGGCAGCATTTGTGAACAACAACACTGGAAACACCGCCAGCGCCAATAATTAACGCTTTTCCCAAAATAAAAACCTCCTAAAATTCCATTTGCAAAATCAACAAGGCTGATTATACATAATATTT
The DNA here is from genome assembly GCF_924513355.1 of Paenibacillus pseudetheri. Classification (NCBI taxonomy): domain Bacteria; kingdom Bacillati; phylum Bacillota; class Bacilli; order Caryophanales; family Paenibacillaceae; genus Paenibacillus; species Paenibacillus pseudetheri. The sequence continues at coordinate 64,884 of NZ_CAKMAB010000029.1, read as the reverse complement.
TTGAATAAATCAATAAAAACCGACAAAAAATGATGATTATTGTGTAAAATCTTCAAGGATTCTTGTTAATACTCTTAAATGCTCATATTTCCTCGATTATCCACCTATACATATCATAAATATCGCTGGAATGGAGTGAATTTCCGGAAACTAGGACAACTAGATTATTCTATCACAATAGGGGGCTACTTCATACGATTTATTTTAAGCTCAATGAGAAACCTCACCATCCTTTCAATTCCGCCTTAAGACGTTCGGTTTAGTGGCATTCGGAACGGCCATCCACCAGTTCCGATCAACAGCACTGCCATGAATATAAAGAGGCCGTAATGTATACTCTTACCCGTTTTTGTCCCCATATTACCGTTGTTCCTATGCCCATCCGTTTCAAGATCCTAATTGAACGATCATTGGGGTTATTATACGTTGTCCCATTGATCCAATATTCATCAGCATCATAATTAAGAATTTCGAGTTGTTTCCATTTAGGATGACCGCATTAAAATTTCGATCTGTTTTTTATTGGTTTGAATGGATTTGAACAGCATAAGCTTCAGCATTCCACTCTACCTTAGCGCCTAACATTTCACTGACCAGTCTTAAGGGTACATATACACTATCATTAATAAAGACTGACTTTTGATCTGTGGCTATTACTTTTCCATTCACTGTCGTTTGTCCATTAACCGAATTTAAGATCAGAGTAGTAGATGTAGATTCCTTCACGGCAATAACTGATCTCGAAGGAACGTCCCAACGTACATCCACTCCCATTTGCTGAAATATTCCTCTTAAAGGGACGTAAGTAGAATTGTTGAGCAGTAAAGGAGGCATGGTCAGATCCATTTCATTATTGTTCAACAGAACCTGAATCGATTTCTTCACGGGCTGAGGCGTATCAATCATAAAATCTCTAACCCCCAAGCCAGTCTGTCCAAATTCATTCGTCCCCCATGCAAAAACATGACCGTCTTTTAAGAGCACATAATGATTTCTGTTCCCGCTGGTAATCGAAACTGCATTTTGAATACCACTAATCTGCTTAACATTCATCTTATTTTTATCGTCAACTGTCCACTGCCATACGGTCCCGTCGGCTTTCACCGCGGAGTCTGTTGTCATCGATACGACATTGGTTAGTCCAGGAATCTGAATCGGCTGTAAAGTTTCACCCTGGTCTGTGTAATTATTCCATAACCAAACGGTACCATCCCATCTCAAAGCTGCTCCACTCCACCCATCAGTATCAACAGCTCTATACTCCCCGCCGCCTTTAAGTAGGGTAGGCTTTAGAACCGCATCCTTTTTAATACCTCTAGTTTTAGATGAGCCCCACACCCACACCTCTCCTCCGTTCCCAAGTGCCACTGAGTTATTCGATCCTGCAGCTATAGCTAAAATAGAGGGTAGTCCTTTCACTTGCATCGGTGTTAGCCCGTTTTTCCCCGTGTTGTCACCAAGTTGCCCTTGCTCATTACCTCCCCACGCCCAGACCGTTCCGTCTTTTCGAAGCGCTAAACTATGTGTGTCTCCTGCCGAAACAGAAATCACTTCCGTTAGCCCCTTCACTTGAACCGGCTCTACAAGGACTGTCGAGGACTGCGCTCCAGTGCCAAGTTGTCCATGTTCGTTTCCTCCCACAGCCCACACGGTTCCATCATCTTTCAACATCAAGGTATGACGGTAGCCACCTGAGACTTGTTTTACATGATCGATACGCATTTTGACTGGAGTATACGCCGGCGTGGTTGCCCCATGACCAATAGAGCCGTATCCACCACCCCAAGCCCAGGCTGTTCCATCTGCAGTGATGGCATAAGCACTTCTATCCCCTGCATCCAGCCCTGTGATGCCAGACAATAACTTCTTTTCATCCGGGAAACTCACTACACTGTCCGCCTTAACTATTAATGGAGAGACTGCAGCCAGGATAATTGCTGCCCCGATAACTACACTACCTATTCGTCTTATCTGAATTTTAAAGCTTGAAATTTGTCTTCCCACTTATAATCACTCCTTTGGCATTAGAGGAGTCAAACAATTAGTCAGCACCAACTGGACCTCCGCTGTATTCACTCTCCTTATATAGACTGTGGAATATTATGTAAAGTTGCGAGAAACTGTAATTTTTTAAATCAATTTATACGCATTTAATCTGTAGTTTAGGATTGAAGCTGAATTTTCCTGGTTATGTGGCTTAAATCGCTTGTTGCTGCGCTCTAGGTCTCTCGTCCGTCTTTTGACACACGAAAACTTCAAGAGCATAATAGGCATCGGCATATTGCAACGGATTCCCACAACATACAGAGTTATGCAGGATTTTAGTGTGTTTTGCACCAGAGAGGATGATAACGAGTGAAAAAAGATTTTCAGATCAAAAACAAACCCTTTCTAATTTTTAGCTTCATCCTGCTCTTAAAATGCGCAGTGGCTTGGTTCGTGGTATTTAGTGACGGCCCTAATTGGAGCATGCTGCTCACAGAGATACCGTTCTTCTTTATCGTATTTGGACTCATTGAATGGATGGCTTCCAAGCGGAAGTTTCTGTATTACATGATTGCGAACTTATTAATTTCAGTGATTTATTTTGCCGTTCTGATGTATTACAAGTATTACGGCATAATTGCTACTTACCATGCCTTGGAACAAGCAGATAAAGTAACCAAGGTAGGAGAAAGCACGTACTCCTTGCTGGATCCTTACTATTTGTTCATTTTTGTGGATATAGTAGTCTTCATGTTCTTTATGTTCCGTCCGAAATATATTGCGATCTGGAAAGAACGAGGCATGAACCGGCGTATGAACCGAACCGTTTTGCTTGGGATCATCAGCGTTTCTCTTGCGATCTGTGTCTTTAATATTTGGCCGAATCACGCCAGTATGAACGAGAATAAAAAGGCGGAGAGTATGGGGATTCTCAATTATGAGGTATATACTATTTTTGCTGACAGCACGGAAAAGGTAGAAATGATCGACAGCAAAGAAATTACGCAGCAGTCTGTGGACGCTACAAAGGCGATAACGGAACCAGTCTCTCCAAAGTATTGGGCTGCGGCTCAAGGTAAGAATCTGATTGTAGTGCAAATGGAATCTTTTCAGAATTTCCTGCTTGGCTTAAGTATTGACGGACAGGAAGTGACTCCAAATCTAAATAAACTTATAGCAAGCGAACATTATTTCAATAACTTCTATACGAATGCGGGGCAAGGAACAACATCGGATGCAGAATTTGTAGTGAACACCTCGCTATATGTTCCTCATCACAAAGTAGCCACTTCCTCCGAGTATATGACTAAGGAGCTTCCAAGTCTGCCCAAGCTGACGAAAGCTAATGGATACAACACAGCCACCTTTCACACCAACAGCGTGGAATTCTGGAACCGCAAAACCTTATACAAGGTGCTAGGCTTTGATAAATACTACGATCAGTCCTTCTATGGAGATGATGATCATATCGCATTTGGATCTTCTGATGAGGTACTGTTTGCCAAGACCGTTCCTGAATTAGTCAAAATGGATGCTGAAGATGATCCTTTTTACGCGATGGTCATTTCTATGAGCGCTCATCACCCTTATAAAATGCCAGAATCTAAATTTAAAATGACGCTGCCAAAACGGTACGAAGGAACCTTGGTCGGCGACTATATTTCAGCCCAAAATTATGCGGATTACGCCATGGGACAATTCCTAGACGAACTGAAGTCCAGCGGGTTGTGGGAGGATAGCGTGATTGTCTTCTACGGAGATCATCAAGGTGTATCCCTGTATTCCCTTGACGGCAATGAGAAGTCATTAATGGAGGAAATGGTCGGACATGAGTATGGATACACCGATATGTTCAACGTTCCTTTCATTGTTCATGCCCCGGGCATAGACCAACCTACTGTGTATACCCAAACTGGCGGTCAGATTGACATCTTACCAACTGTAGCTAATCTGTTAGGGATTTCTATGAAGGACCAGCTCCACTTCGGAGAAGATCTGATGAATCAACAGACCAATCTACTACCTGTCAGACATTTTCTTCCTACTGGTTCTTTTATTAATGACACAAGCTTGTACTTAACTGGAGTCGATTACGATGATGGAAATAACTATAACCTAATCGATGGCTCTGAAACTGAGGGCGGTTCGACACAAGTGCAGTTTGATGCCGTTCGGCGGCTCCTGAATATGTCTAATAGTTATATTCTGCAACGGCCGGATTTATCTTCTACGGATGATGGCGAACCAAGCAAATAATTGATATTTTCAAAAAAAGAATGCCCTTCAGCCATTGGCCGAGGGGCATTCTTGCGTTTATTAAAATAATTAAACCGTTGTTGCAGGCACACTCTCACGAATTGCCTCTTGCTCTACAGGTGCGTTAACCAGCATATACACACGAGATTCGTAAGGGCGTAATGCCACTGTCTCGATCTTCTCGGCAGGGTCAACTTCATAGTTATTCAACAGCAACTCACTGGAGTCAAATTCCAAGTCAAATGGAAGGTCGAACAGTGCTTCCTCTAAAGTCAGGTTTGACATGACCAGCAATTTCTCATTGCCAAGTGTACGAGTATAAGCGTAGATTCGTTCATCTTCAGGCAGGATCAAATCATAGGTTCCATAAACAGTAATAGGATTAGCGGCCCGGAGTGCGATTAGCTTTTTATAATGATGATAGATGGAATCAGGATCCTGCTTCGCACGCTCCACATTGATCTCCGTGAAATTAGGATTGACCTTCATCCAAGGCTTGCCGCTGCTGAAACCAGCGTTCTCAGAGTCATCCCATTGCATCGGCGTTCTGGAATTGTCCCGACCGTTCTTCCAGATAACCTCCATGACTTCTTCATGTGATTTTCCGGCTTCTGTCTCTAAACGATACAGGTTCTTCATCGCCACATCATCATAATCATCCATCGAATCAAACCGTACATTGGTCATCCCAATTTCTTGACCTTGATAAATAAACGGTGTTCCCTGCATTAGGAAATACATCGTAGCCAGCGATTTGGCCGATGCCTTCCAATACTCACCATCATTTCCCCAAGTGGAAACTGAACGCGGTTGGTCGTGATTCTCGATAAATAATGCATTCCAGCCTCTGCCCTCAAGACCTTTTTGCCAACGGGAAAGTGCTGATTTCAGCTGCAGAACATCCAAGCCACCCGTAACACTCTTATTCCAAAGGGCTAAATGTTCGAACTGAAAAATCATATTGAATTTACCCTGCTCCTCGCCAACCCACTCTTCCGCTTGATCGACACTAACACCACTCGCTTCACCAACGGTCATAATGTCGTAACGATCAAATGTTTCCTCTTTCAGCTCCTGTAGAAAATCGTGAATTCCTTCCCGATTCATATGACCCGCGCCGGACGAAACGAACGGAAGATGATCTGGATTTGGCAGATCAGGAAGACCTGGGATTTTCTTAATATGTGAAATTGCATCCACTCGGAAGCCGTCGATCCCTTTATCTAGCCACCAATTGACCATACCGTATAATTCCTGACGCACTTCAGGATTCTCCCAGTTGAGGTCAGGTTGTCTTTTGGAGAACACATGCATGAAATATTGCTCCGTAGCAGGGTCGAGCTCCCAGATCGAACCGCTAAAAATACTCTCCCAGTTATTCGGTTCCTTCCCGTCCTTAGGATCTCTCCAAATATAATAATCACGTTTAGCATTGTCCTTGCTTGAACGCGCTTCAACAAACCAAGGATGTTCGTCTGAAGTATGGTTAATGACAAGATCCAGAATCAGCTTCATGCCCCGTGCATGAACCTCGCTTAATAGCTGATCAAAATCGGCCATACTGCCGAACTCCGCCATAATATCCTGGTAATCTGAGATATCATATCCATTATCATCGTTCGGGGATTTATAAATAGGACAGATCCAAATGACATTGATGCCAAGGTCCTGTAAGTAATCAAGTTTTGAGATGACTCCTTGCAGATCTCCAACACCATCGCCATTGCTGTCCATAAAGCTCCGTGGGTAAATTTGATACGCTGTGGCTTCTTTCCACCATGTTCTGTTCAATGTATGCAGCTCCTTCGTATTCATATATCCTCTTAGGAAAATATTTTCCTATGCAATTCACGAATTAGTGATTTTCATAATAAAACTTAAGATTATCGACTAAAAAACCATTTATTTAGGGTTTTTTCGAGGAAATTATTTTCCCATTCGATCATTATAGGATCTTTTATTTTCCTGGTCAATAACAATCTTTTGGATTCTTGAAGCTATCCGTGATATGCTTGCGATATATTCTAGAACAATTACAAGCTTGGGAAGTTATGGTGATATTCTTGAAGGTGAAAATTAAAGATATAGCCAAAATGGCTGACGTTTCGATAGCTACCGTATCAAGGGTTGTCAATAACAGCAAACCCGTTAACGAGGAAGTTCGTAAGCGTGTTTTGGAAGCCATGAAACAAATGAATTACCGTCCTAATGTCATCGGTTCAGATGCAGGCAGATCGGATACTCCTCTAATTGGTGTCATCATTCCGCAGAACAGTAATACTGTGCTTGATGATTTCAATATTGGCATACGCGACCTCGCCGAACTATATGGTTATGATGTTTTGGTCGGATTAACAGATGGAAGTGTTAATAGTGAACTTCATTATTTGAACTTATTCCACCATATGGGAACTGAGGGTTATATATATGTGGGCTCGGTTCCGAGTAAGGAGCATCTGGAGATTATCCAGAAATCCGGTTCACCTTGCGTGTTAGTTGGAGAACAATCTCAGATTGATTCAATCCCTTCTGTCCATCTGGATAATGTTACCGCTTCCTATGAAGCCGTTACTTATCTGATTCAAAAAGGACATAGAAATATCGGCATGATACGGGTATCTGGAGATAATGCAGTGGGTGGCGATCGATATCGCGGCTATCAACAAGCGATTATGGATGCAGGCATTACCTTAAGAGAAGAATGGGTTGTAGAAAGTGGAATGGCCGTAGAAGATGGAAGTGACGCTATGCGCCGGATTAAGGATAGCGGGGAGCTGCCTACTGCGGTTTTTTGCTCCACAGATTGGATAGCTGTAGGGGCGATGAATTTTCTGATCGATAACGGAATTCGGGTGCCAGAGGATGTTGCGGTGTTCGGATTCGATAATAGCTTTATCGCTTCTGTCGTTCGGCCCAAACTGTCCTCGGTGGAATACTCTGGAACGGAGATTGGAATGACTGCTACCCGAACCTTAATCAAGCTGATTAAAGGGGAGACTGGTATTCAGCATCATGCAAATGTAGCCCATTATTTGGCGATTCGCGAAAGTACGGGTTAGGGAAAACTTCCCTAACCCTATTTTCAAATCTGATAATGGTTATTGTGTAAATCCTACACGGGCGCGTTCCCGTCCTTTAGTATCTAGTGTGATGGAACAGACGGAAGTCATGGGAATATAAAGCTCCTCGAATTCTGTCCGATATTTAATAAACTTCTCAGTTACCGTTTCCAAAATGCCTTTTCTAGCGTTAGAGCCATCTACAAAATAAATGGTTACCTCTTTACCCTGCAAAGCTTCCAGCATCATTCACTTCACTCCTTCGACTTACAGATTTGTGATAACTTTGTCGATAATCCCGTACTCCACTGCTTCCTCGGCTGACATGAAATAATCCCGATCCATATCTTGTAGTACTTTTTCCACCGCCTGTCCGGTTCGGTCCGCTGTAATTTGGACAAGCACTTCCCTTAGCTTCAAAATGCGTTTGGCTCTAATCGCAATATCACTGGCCTGACCCTGCGCTCCACCATGCGGCTGATGTATCATGATCTCACTGTTTGGCAGCGCATAACGTTTACCCTTGGCCCCCGCTAACAATAGAAGTGAACCAAAGGAAGCCGCCATACCTGTGCAAATGGTGTTCACCTGCGGTTTAATAAGCTGCATCGTATCATAGATACTGAATCCCGCCGTTATGGAACCCCCTGGACTATTGATATACATGTGTATATCTTTATCTGGATCCTCTGCCGATAAGAACAACAACTGGGCAACAACACTATTCGCTAATTGATCCTCAATCTCCGCCCCTACAAACACAATTCGGTCCTTTAAGAGCCGCGAATAAATATCGTAGGATCTTTCCCCTTGATTCGTTTGTTCAATGACATAAGGAATGTACGCCATGCGTATGCGACCTCCATCCGTTAATTTTTTTTGAAATCTACCCTGTAAACGGATTAGTCTTTGGATAGGATACGTTAAGCGGGCAAAATATTATTTTTATTATTGCGTATCTTAATTTGGAGCTCATTCGTTTATTATTAGAAGTAACTGAAAGCACTTTACCGGAAAAGGGGTTATGCAGAGTGATCAGCCTTGAGAAACTTAGCGCCGGCCATGAACCGGATGAGAATCATACCACGTCTTTGCAAATGGCTCTGAAGCGGTATTGCCTTGCACTGACACAATCCCCGTGGGAAGCCGAAGATTTGGCTCAAGATACGTGGGTCAAAGCACTGGGCTATATGAAGACTTCCAAACATTCGAAATTGAAGAGCGAAATGAACGATACAAGTCAAATGAACAACACTACAGATCATACAAGTCGTACAAATTTCAGCACACTAACGAATCATCCGAATCCTGAGGCGCTACTCCTGCGGATTGCCAGAAATACCTGGACAGATATTATGCGGCGAAAAGCCACGTTGTCACGAGTGCTCGAAATGGATCAACCACGGACAGAGGAAGCAGCAGGGTATGGTTTATTTGAGATTGAGGCTGCTTTTCAAGCCTTACAGAAGCATCTGTCTCCACTACAGCAAGCGGTGTTCCTGCTCCGTGATGTCTTCGAGCACTCCGGAATCGAAGCTGCCGAAATCCTCGATACCACGGAAGGAGCCGTCAAAGCTGCTCTGCATCGAGCTCGGCAAGCCCTCCCTGCAGTCAGACAAGAGCTTCTTCAATCGGAAGGCCCCTCGTTGCCGCAGGACATGGAATTAGAAATTGGCTTGAGTCTCCTTGCTTCCGCCTATGAACAAGGACAAATTACAGAGCTGATTGGGCTTGTCCTTGCAGATGAAAGACAGGAAACTGTAATGGCCGTGTCTAGCCAGAGCTTCCAGAGCTTCCAGAGCTTCCAGAGCTTCCAGAGCTTCCAGAGCTTCCAAAGCGAACCTTTCCAATCTGGCGGATTCAGCTCTATGGGCTGGAACTATTCCGAGCCAGGAATGCGGATGGTGGCTTAGTCTTTCGTGATATTAGTTTTGAAAAGTGCGAGTTAGGTGAGTTTTGTGAGTTAGGTCAGTTTGATGAGTTGTATAGTTGGGTGATGTTTTAGCTTTGAGCTAGTGACGTTGCAAAATGTGCAACAGAATCCATAAAATCAACGCTAAAAAACGAATCTGCTGCACTATCTGCAATAGATTCTTAATAAAGATTGCTTTTTAAGCAATTTCTCATCTATTGATTGTATAAAGTGCAATAGAATCAAATACTGAACAATATAGTATGACTTCTATTGCACAAAGTACAATCACACGAATGAAATCTTCTCACATATCTTTATGCGTAACGTCTTTAAGCACAGTCCCCCCCTGTTTTCTAAGGGAAGCCTTAAAATAGACTTATAAATAAACATTAGTTTAGTTAGGAGTGGCATCATATGAGGAAGATTCTTATCTTAGGCGGCACTCGCTTTTTTGGAAAAAGGTTAGTTGAACGATTGCTGCAGGATTCCGTGAACGACGTAACGATACTTACACGCGGGGAAACTAGTGATACCTTTGGAGATCACGTTCACCGTATCCATGCGGACCGTTTCCAAGCAAACGAGCTCGCTCAGGCGGTAGGAGATACACTATGGGATGTCGTGTTCGATAATATTTGTTATTCACCGGACGAAGCGGATCAGGCACGCCGGATTTTTGATGGTAAAACAAAACGGTATATCCTCACCTCAAGTTTATCCGTCTATGATTTCAGCGAAGAAGCGCTAACCGAGGACATTTTTGATCCTGAAACTTATCCTATCCGTCACGGAGGGCGAAATGATTTCACCTATCAAGAGGGAAAAAGACTGGCGGAAGCCGTCTTCATGCAGCAGGCCACCTTCCCAGTCGCCACGGTTCGCTTTCCAATTGTGCTGGGAATAGATGATTATACGCGAAGACTTCATTTTCATATTGAGCATGTCCGTAATGAGTTGCCTATTGGTATACCGAATCCCGAAGCACAGATCTCCTTTATCCGTTCGGATGAAGCTGCTGATTTCCTATATTGGCTCGGCTGTAGCTCTACTATGGCAGGACCGTTCAACGCATGCTCAGACGGTACGGTTAGAATTAAGGATATTCTCACAATGATTGAAGAAGAAACAGAGAAGCTAGCCATCATCCAAAACCAAGCCGCGGACGAGCATATGTCGCCATTCGGAATTGAACATTCCTGGTTTATGGATACGACAAAAGCCCAGTCAGCAGGGTACAAGTTTCTTAATCTAAATAACTGGCTCCCAGAGCTAGTCAGCTCTCTGAACAAAACCTACGAGGAATAACATAGAACCCACACACAGGTCCCAATACTCATTCATCTATGCGACAAAGGCTACCCTTAAGTAGATATCTTCTACGAAGTTGGTAGCTTTTTCATTGTACAAAACCTCTGCGAACATTTCAGATAACTGCACTCTATACAACTAAATTAGGCCGGCCAAGCTTATGTTCGACTTTAGTTGTATTCAGTGCAATTAAAAACTAGCTAAACACCACTAATAGTCATTTCTCGTAAAAATAACTGCGCTAAGTACATCTAAACACTCTTTATGGAAAATACATCCTTTAATAGCTGCATTAAATACACTTAACGCGCAAAAAAAAGGTAGATAGAGGAATCTCCACTCTAAGCTCCTTTTACGTTACAGAATTAGTGAATCAAACCGCTCCCGATGTGCGAGCAGTCAATCAAACCTTCCCCTATGCGGAGATGGTCAAATAAGACCGCTCCTCAGGCGTTTCATCGCCAGATGAGTCACTGTCGTCTCCAGCGATAATCTCGTCTACAATCTCCGAATTAATCTTGAAGACGTTGATTTCCTTGAATAATTTTTGCGAAATTTCATTAATCTCAACGGCTTGGCGGGCAATGTCGTGAATTGCGTTGTCCTGTTGCACGCTAGAGGCATTCACTTCCTGAACACCTGCCGCAGTTTCCTCAGCAATGGCCGCCACGTTGTGAACAGACTCTGCGAGTCTACGATTCATAGTCTGTGTCATATCTACCTTGTCATGAATTTGCCCAATCTGCTTACTAATCTCAACAATCGACTGATCTATCGCTTCAAAAGACGACAACGTTTCTGCCACTTTTTGATCCTGCTCTTCAAGGTTTCCTTTGGTCTCCAGCATATATTGCTGAAATTCATCCATCCCTGCTTGCAGCTCATTAATAATCTGGCCAATATGTACAGAGGACTCTTTGGTCTGATCAGATAGTTGTCTCACTTCATCTGCTATGACAGCAAAGCCCTTCCCATAAACTCCCGCCCGTGCCGCTTCAATCGCTGCATTTAGAGAGAGAATATTGGTCTGGTTAGAAATGTTTGTAATCGATTTGGTTATTCTGAAGATATCCTTCGATTGGTCGCTCAACTTGGTTAAAGCAAGATAGACTTTATTCACAGACTCACGTGAGTGCTCTGATACCTCGCGCAAAGCGATGACGGACTCGGAACCTTTTCGAGTATTGTGATTAGCCGTTTGACTTGTCGAGAGCATGACCTCCGTATATTCTGTAATTTCATGAACTTCCCGTTCCAATTCTTGAATCAAGCTTGCGCTCTGCTCAGATTGTCCGGCTTGCTGCTCAGCGCCTACAGAGATTTCCTGTATTGTGCTTACGATTTCTTGATTCGTATGAGCGGTGATCGATGAAGATTGTTGAAAAGAGTGCGAATAAGTCGCAAGCGATGAAGCTACCGATTGGGTCTGCTGAAGCATCTCTCTTACCCGCAACACCATATGGTCAAAATGATGACTCAGACTTCCTAGCTCATCGTTATATGGCGAATTAATCTGCTGCCGCAAATCTCCCTCAGCAATTTTACGTAGAGCTACTTGCAGCTTATTTATAGGGTTCAGGAAGGAACGAATAAGCATAACAGCAATAACAAGTGTGAAAATGAATACTAGGATTGCTGCATAAGCCCCCATAGAACTGGTCAGATTTAATAAATCAAAAGAATAATCCTGGGCCTTCTCTGCGTTCTCTGCTGCTGCGGTATATAGTTTCTCATTGGTTTCCAACATAGCTTTATTCATAGCCAATGCCTTCGTATGTAATTCATCTATTCGTTCCAGAACGGCCATGGGATCAAGCTGCTCGTCCTTTATAGTATTCACTAATCCGTCAAAATAGCCTGTATATCCTCCAACTTGATTATGTAACTGTTCTAACTCCTTAGACGCTTGCGAATCTGCCTCAAACTTCACTTTGCCCAATTCTTCCATTAACTTTGTCTGTTTGTCCTTAAATGGTTGAGTAAACTCTAAATCGCTAGAACCCGCTAGAGAGATCTCCACACCGTTCATTTCTTGAAGCAGTTGAGTAATTGTGGATACTGTAATTCTCTTTTCCATCTCCATTTTTTGCGTTTCCATAGAGATTTCTACTTGATTGATTTTATAGTTTTGGTATAGCGCTACTCCTAGAAAGAATAGTACTACGGCAGAAAAACTCAAGATCAACTTCCACTTCATTGATAGATGCATGGACCTAGCCTTCAACAATATCATCCTCCGTATAAAGCCTCATATGGCAATAGGTACTTTTTACTAATATCTAAATTGTAGAAGCTGGACATTAAATTCCGGACACAGTTTTGTATGAGAAATGTAAATTTTGTCGAGTACACGTTCACAACTATCCTATTGCAATTGACGTAACGTTAAGTGCTAAAATACTTCTCATAGGGCGCCTTATAAATCTATAGAACGGGAGTTGTCTATGAGTGGATTTGTGACCATTGATAAGCTTTCTACGCAAATCGGACTGACGAGTCGGACGTTGCGTCACTGGGAAGCACAAGGATTATTTGAAAGTCACCGTGAGGCTAGCTCGGGTTGGCGAATTTATGATGAGCACGCAATCCTTGCCATTCAAATCACTGCTTTATTAAGAAAGCTTGATATTAGTATTAAAGATATCGGAACCGTTCTAAAGAACATGTCCGTACAATCCTTGTATGAAACACTTCTTCAGCAATCCGCTTCCATTCATAATGAGAAATCCGAGCTTACACAAAAAGATCGCGAAATCCGCTTCTTATTACAATTAATATCCGCACGCATGGAGGAGTCCATAACTAACCATTTATTACTAGAGCTGAACGAAGAATCATGCAATACATTGGATGATTTAAATGAGAATGAGGAGGTTCTATCTATGACAACAATTAAACACTCTCCACCTATCCATGTAAGATTCATTACACTTCCACCTATGAGATTTGTTTATAACATTGCAGTCAGTACATCCCCAGAGGATGAAGCTATGCTACCCGTCTTGGAATGGTTGGAGGCTAACCATCTCTTGGGGACGGCACGTTTATTTGGTGGGAATACGAATCCGCATCCTAGTGGTGAAAATAACCCTTATGGCTATGGATTCTGTGCCTCCATTCCTGAAAATGTAGAAATACCAAGCCACCTTAAAGAGATGCGGTTCGACGGCGGTCTTTATGCGATGACGGAAAGCAGTGATGATATCTACGGCTCATGGCAAGCACTGATGAGTTTTTTGGATAATAACCTTGATTATCAAGCTGACCACGATTCAAGATTATGTCTTGAGGAGCATATCCGTAACGATAGTCCCAAAGGTAGCGGAAATGAGTATGTATTAAATCTGCTCGAACCTGTAAAAAAGAGAGCATAAAACAAAACGCTCTCCTTTGCCCATCATGGCATTGGAGAGCGTTTCTATTGTCATCAAGAAATATGATGATCGCTTATGATTGACTCAGCTTTAACAGCTTCGCTAACATTTGAGCTATTTCTTCACGAGTCGCTGTATCTTTTGGAGCAAAGTTAAGCCCCGTACCTTCTGCAACAGGCTTGCCTGAAATAATTCCTGCCTGCTGAGCAGCTGCGGCTGCTTCAAGAGCATAAGCGCTTATCGACTTCTGATCCGCAAAAGCTGAACTGTCGCCACTTACTGGCAATGTCCAGTTCATAGCTTTCGCTAATCGCACGATCATGACAGATAGCTGCTCACGAGTTACATTTGCCCGAGGATCGAACTGTCCATCACTCACTCCGGTAACAATTCCCTTGCGATTAGCCCACGTTACCGCTGCCGCATAATAATCGTCAGCTTTAACATCTGTGAATTTTCCTGATCCTTCTGCGCCCAGATTAGCACCAGCCAATCGAGCTAGGATCAAGGTAACATCTGCTCTGGTTAGTTGACTCTTAGCTCCGAACTTACCTTCACCAATGCCGGTAATTACATCACGAGCTGCCAAATATGTAATAGAATCTTTAGCAAAGCTGCTGCCAATATCAGAGAAGCTCACTTTATTGTACCCAACTGCATACGTGGAGAATTGTGAAGTTTGGAAAATCAGTTGTCCTGTTGCTGTGTTATAGCTGCTGCCTACCAGTACAACCGCTTGCCCCGCATTCGTCAAATCATAAGCTACGACTGCGTTTGCATCCTCATTTGCTCGTAGTGTATAGGGCACTGTTATTGTCGCAAAACCAGCACCTAGGTTAGATAGACGCTGACTGCCAGCGGAAATCGCCAGATTTATTACTGGACGACTGCCAATCACAGCCTGAGCTTTGCCTTTCCCATCCGTATCCGCACTGCCGATGGACAATTTAATGTCCTCACCCTTTGCTGCTGTGTGCACAGTCGAGAGTGCATTACGATCCAACGTTATCGTACCCGCTCCTGCTTCAAATACAACTGACTTTGCAGTACTACCTGCAAGTGCCGCAAAAGCACTCGATGGGAAGTGAAGTAGAACTCCACCTGAAGCTGCATCAACTTTTGAGCGGAATATCAACTGACCACTAGCATTATTCGCCAGAGACTTAAGTCCCTCTGTAACCATATCCAAAGTAACGGTGGCAACTAACTTACCTTCTGCATCCGCTGAAGCCTTAACCTCTACAATAATCTTATTCCCTTCTGTGGTTACAGCTGGTGTTGTCGTCTCTTTAACTGGATCTTTAGTCGTTACCGTTGTACCAGGTCCCGGATTTGAAATCACCGGATCTGCTGCGGATACGGTCACAGTAGATTCAGCTACGCCATAACCATCTGCGCTATAGGCGGAGATAACCGCTGTTCCCTTTGACAAGGGAGTGACCTTTCCGTTGTTATCAACGGAAGCCACACTTGAATTCGAAGAACTCCAAGTTACAGTCTTCGATCCACCTTCAGTAGGAACAACACTAGCCTCAAGCGTTGCTGAAGCTTCGCCAGCCTTCAATGACAGAGAAGTCTGGTTCAGTGAAATCTTCGTTACATTCAACTGATAAATAGCTACTGCACCACCAACTTCATTCGCTACGAGCACTAATGGCAGTCCTGTTGGGCTTGACGTTGCCGGAATAAATTCAATACCTTCTGGACCAGTATCCGTTTCAAGGATGTTCACAGGTGTGAATTGACGTGTATTAATATAGTTCACAAAATTCGGTTTCTCTGGATTCGTCACATCATAAGTCATCAGACCACCGATTCGCTCAAGACCAATAAAGGCCAGCGCTTTTTGTCCAACCTTGCCTACCTTGACATACTCAGGCTCTGGTCCTTTTTTCGTACTACGGTTATCCATGGTCGTGTTGCTGTTACTTGCATTAAAATATTCGGGCATACGTTCTCCGGTAATTCTTTCAAAGTCGCTACCACTATCGTAGACCCGTTTCATAGAATCTGCTTCCCAAATAGAAAATGAACGACCACCGTACAAGTAAATCCCATCATTGCCCATGTCAGACATAACTTCTACACTATCATATTTATCTTTATTTTTATTTAGAAATTTTGCCGCATCTGATTCCGGATCTAATGAGCCCTTCATTTTTTTGACTGAGCTCACGTTCACTTTACTATCCCATTCGGTTGCGTCTCCTTCGTTGGCCGTGAACAGATAAGTTTTACCTCCGACTGTGTACTGATCTATACCATCAGGCATAAACGTACCGAGGAATGGAACATTTTCTAAATTCACTTTATTATCTTTTACCAGGTCCAGAGCATTATTAGGAAGGCTTAAATCCTTGAACCCTAATCCTTTGACCCATAGAACCTGCTTGGAGGCAATATCGATGGCAGCAATAGCATTATTCTCTTGAAGTGCTACATAGGCAATGGTCTGGTCATCAGAAAGTACCACAAACTCCGGCTCCAGATCACGTATCGCATCCTTCTTTTCACCTTTGCCCGTAATCTGTTTCGTTACCGGATCAGCTACTCCACGGATATGGACAAGATCATCAATTACATCAGGGTTATCGAACTTCACCTGATTTATAGAGTTCTTAAGCGTATCAATGATCGTTACACTACCTTCAGGATCGCCAACCATCATGCGAGGTTCCGCTTCGTCTGCTGTCAAAATGAAACGGCCATCATCAGTATACTTCACCATGTCTGGTTGTACTCCAGCTTTATAAGAAGCCAGCAATTTACCAGCATAATCGAGTACAAGAACCTTACCGTTCTTCATAGCATCTTCTTCTTGAATGGCTACAGCGATCCGTTTAGTAGCGGTGTTGATATCTACACTCGTCAGGTCTCCGTATGTAAATCCATCCACTTCGGATAGCTGTTCTACATTAATACTATATTCTTTTTGCGGATTAGAAGGGTCCTTGAGATTCACAATATCGACTGTTGCAGGGTGGGATGAACCATTTACGAGGTAGAACTTGCCGTTATCACGGTTAAATTTCACGATCTCCGCCACGCCGCCATCTTTATTGGTCACGCCTACAGCGTATCCGCCGATCTTAGTTACACTAAGTAGATCTGGAGTCAAAGGTGCTGCGGCTTCCGCCACATTCAGTGGTAATATAGCTTCTGTCTTCTTCCGGGGTGTCGAGCTATCATACACAGCGATGCTGACGGTGGCCGCTCCTACTTTCGTCGGTGTTCCACTAATATTCCCGGATGCTGCATCCAGTGATAATCCTTCTGGTAGACCAACAGCTTCAAAAGAATACGGCTGTACTCCCCCATAAACGGACAATGTTACCGAATAAGGCGATCCGACTTTTGCTTCTGAAAGATTCTTGGTAGCGATGCCTAAATCAGTCACTTTTGCTCCCCATTGTCCGTCTGCACTGCTGTGTGGCTTTGCCAATGCCAGAGCTGAAGCATCCAGAGATTCAAAAGTAATCTGTTTGAAATCTGCTTTGTTATTATCTGAATCCGCGAAATCAGCTCGACGCACAGACTTTTTCTTTGAGATACCTCCAGAACTTCCTGTAGGATAATCCACTTCATATCCGTCGATTGTTGCATTTTTATCATTAGATGCTACACCGATCATGTCCACATAGCTGCTTGGCATCGTTTGAAATGGATTCACATCCTGCAACAAGTCAGTACTACTTAATAGAACAACCTTCATACCATTATTATTAAAATACGTCTCCGACCAGGTCTGATCACCTATGGCACTAATATCTTGCTTGTGTTCTGTATTGTTAGTATCATCGGTAATCAGATAAGATGAATGTGCCTTTATCGTCCCATTCAAATCTAGCTTTCTCCATCCAGCGAGGCTAGGATCTGAATATTGCACCGACCACCCCGTTAAACTCACATTGGAATCAGTTGGGTTATATAGCTCAATGAAACCCTTCGAGAAAAATCCACCAGTTGGTTTAGCG
Source organism: Paenibacillus pseudetheri (assembly GCF_924513355.1). Classification (NCBI taxonomy): domain Bacteria; kingdom Bacillati; phylum Bacillota; class Bacilli; order Caryophanales; family Paenibacillaceae; genus Paenibacillus; species Paenibacillus pseudetheri. Next base: position 47,012 of record NZ_CAKMAB010000029.1, on the reverse strand, counting down.
GTATTACCCCCACCATACACTTGATTAACAATAATATGAGGGATGTTCACATTGTATTTGCCGTCTGTAGTATAAGGCGTACCTGATTGAACGGATGCAGCCACTGCTGGACCTGCCATCCAAGCGGAACCTAACAACATCTCAGCTGTAAGCATAAGAGAAACAATAGCTTTACCTGTGGGTTTCAAGTAGATTTTCACTCCTATTGATAGTTTCTATCAATATAGAGTAATAGTATTAACTAACCTGCAGATTTGCGTAATGGTGATGTAAATATTCTCTATGCAGTAGCTGGAGTAATTTTCACAAAAATAAATCGTGTGAGCGGCCCAACTAGAATGATTTGCAGTGGAAGTGCAACAATAAAATTCTTGCCTATCGCAGACAAATAAGCCATCGGTAGTTCTGAGGAGAACCCGACATGTAGAACGGCGCCATAGAAGGACATAAACAGCACCATTCCAGTTACCATAAAAAAGGATATGAACATGATTTTTTTGATCATCGGATCATTCTCTTTTACTAGCTTATGTGCAATCCCTTTCGCAACTTTACCTACAACAAAGACATCCAGAATAAATGCAACTATAAATGCAGGTACGTAGCCGATGATCACATCTTTAACTACTGTACCTGACCAGCCCTCCATCAGCGCTACATTGTAAATGCTCATTCCCAGCACCATCAAAGCACACATGATGAATGTAAATAATAATGCTTCTTTTTTGTTTCTTCCCATCTTTTTCTCATACTCCTTAGTGTTCTTTTAGTATTGTCAACTTGGATTACAATATCACAACGTCTTAAATTAAGTCAACCAAGTTGACAATAAACACAAATGATTTATACTTGGATTAACGAGCGAAGATTTAGGAGTGTTCACATGGACAACCATCTGCAAGAAATGAATCTAATTGATTTACTTAGTGAGAAGCATCTAGTCTTACGTAAAATTGTGACTGACCCAGACCCGGATCAAATCAACAAAACTGAATCCCATATCCTAGCCGTTCTTGAAGCACATCAAATGCTCTCGATCTCGGAAATCAGTAGAATTATTAATATTTCTAGGCAAGGTACGCATAAAAGCATTCAAGGACTGTTATCCCGTAACTATGTGGAAGCCGTTGAGGTCGAAGGAAATCAGCGTGACAAAAACATCATCCTTACCCAGAAGGGGATCGAATGCAATCAAAGAATGATGATCACCAAAATCGAATTAGAGCAAAGAATCGCTAACAAGCTTGGGGCAGCTAACGTAGAACTGCTTAAATCTTTGTTAAAAGAAGAATGGCTCTAATCTCCAGCAAAAAAAGACGCAGAGTTCTCCACCCTGCGTCTCTAAAAAGATTCAATTATTTTCCGGGAAATTGTCGTTAATTAGCTTTCAAAGCACTGTTTGCCGCACTCTCCCCTCCAGATGACCTGAGGTAAAGGAGTATCCAATACCAACGCCGTTTCAAACATAAGTATCGTTAAACAACACGCCTTCAGATTCAAGACCTACAGCAAACAATCTTTCCACAGGCGTCCGAATCCATTAAATATCTATAATTATTGCTGTTACCTTTGGTTGGACTTAGATTATTCAGTACACACCCAATTGAATAATAAAGATCACGCCAGCCCAAACCAGTGAACTAGTGTAAATCCCACTAAGGATAACAATACCGAACCTATAAGTCCCGCTGCAAAAGATTTCATCCCTAGTCGTCTAAATGCCGCCAAATCAACATTTAAACCAAGTCCAGCCATCGCCATAGCGATTAGCATATAAGCAATCGTTACAATTCCATTTGCCACGGATGCAGATACGATCCCTAATGAATTCACACCACTGACAAGTAAGAACCCTAAAATAAACCAAGGGATAGGAATGCTTTTCCATGAGGCTTTAGACTGTCCACCTTGCACTTTTCTTTCTGCAAGATTGGTCCAAAACCCAATTAAGATAGCGACAGGAACGAGTAAGGCCACCCGAGTCAATTTGACAATAACCGCCATATCTACTGCTGCATTCCCACCAGCATCTGCTGCTGCGATGACGTGAGCAATTTCATGTAAGGTAGCTCCAGAGAAAACCCCATAACCAAGATCCGATAAGCCTAGTAAAGGATACAAAAAAGTGTAGAGTAATGTGAATATTGTACCTAAAATAGCAACTATCGCTGCGCCAATAGCAGTTTCGTCGTCTTTGGCTTTAATTTGTGGAGCAATCGCCACCACCGCTGCCGCACCGCAAATCGCTGTTCCGCAAGCCGTTAAGATACTGAGTCGCTTATCAACCTTAAACAGTCTAGCAAGTCCGAATACAACAGGGATCGTAAATACGATCACAATAACAGCCAGTAGAAATACCCGTGGACCTGCAGCAACAATATCCATTAAATTCAGTCGCATCCCAAGAAGGATGATTCCAAGCCGCAGCAACTTTTTACTGGAAAAATCAGTGCCTTGCGTGATCGTACCAGGCACTCCGGCGGTTGCACGCCAAATAATTCCGATTAAGATAGCAATAACCAATTGGCCCATAATAGAGAGAAATGGAAAGCCTGCTAAATATTTTGCGACTAATGCAATGATTAAGGTTAACCCAATGCCAAGTGCAAAACCAACTTGTTTTTTATTGTTCGATTGGTACAATCCCTGTGAATCCCCCATGTCGTGTACACTCCTTGTATGAATCTCTAGATGACGGAGGTATGTATTTCCCTTCCCCCATGAATCAACAATAATACGCCATGGCTCGAAAGTTAAATACCAATATACTATCCGTAAGATTAGTATTCCTTATGCTTGACTTTATGCATAAAAAAAGCTCCTCCGAGAAGCGGTATGCCTGGGCATCCACCTCACCAAAAGAGCGATTGTGATCCTATTTAAAATTTACACTTCAAGCTTTTGAAGCTTAGTCCCCTTTGGGAGTACAGAAGTTATATACTCGTGAACGGGATGTTGTCCTTCAGCTTCCGCAAGTACCGTCACAATTCCTTGGTCCGTACCCGTTCTGATCAGCCGTCCCATTCCTTGTTTAAGTCTTAGCAGCATGTAAGGTAAATCCACATCTTCAAAAGGATTGGAAGTCTCCGCACGTTTTGCCATAAACACAGGATCGAGCGGAGGATAAGGTAGCGACCAAATGATCACATTAGATAGTGAAGGTCCTGGTATATCTAATCCTTCCCACAGCGTCACCGCACAAAGTACACTGTGCTCATCCCGTTGAAAAGCTGAGATCAGATAGCTGATCTCTTGATCCCCTTCATAGAGGAAAGAATATTTGCTGGATTCTGCTCTCAGCGAGTTGAGCTGCTTGAACTGCAGAAGCTCTTCGCGAGTTCGGAACAGCAGCAAGGCTCTTCCTTCTGTCTGCTGGATAAGTTTCAGGGAGATCTTCATTTTCTCAGCAAAATCACCGCTCTGAAGCTCAGGTACATAGATATTCATCTGGTGCTCATAATCATAAGGTGAGTCTACAGAGAAAGACAGGAAGTCGTGTATTCCAAGACTATCCTTCAAGTATTGGAATGATTTATCCACGGATAATGTAGCCGAAGAGAATACGATTGGCATTTTTTGCGTGAATAAGCTGTCTTGAAGTACTTCCTTAACATTACGCGGCATGACCGACAGTGTTAATCCATCGCTATCTTCCGTCGCCCAGCAGATTAATGCACCTGAATCTTCAAACAATCTCAGTGCGATTTCTATGGTCTCTAAACGTTCTTCCACAATCCGCAATTGATATTCATCAATCGTGTACAGTCCACTTTCGAATACTAATTCTTCTTCAATAGCGGCAATCACACTACGCATGCGATGCACCTCACGGATTAGCGATGCATTTAGCTCAATGCTTTTTCGATCCGATCCAGGAATGGTGCGGCATTGACGACGAATGTGTTTAAACATTTGCTCACTTTGCATAATCGCTTCATCGATAAGAACAGCAAGCGTTTCACGAATCTCATTCTGTAACAGCCGAGAGATTAGTTCTTCAAAGACAACATGCTTCATTTTATAGCCTAACGCCTTCATGGCGGCAGATTCTAACAAATGCCCTTCGTCAAACACAACTGCACAATGCTCTGGAAGCAGAGGAATTTGACCCTCTCGTTTACGCGCTTCATAAGTCCAGACATGCTCCATGTAATAATCGTGGGAACAAATGATCAGGTCGCTTGATTTCCGGTAATGATCACGGGACAACGTTTGTCCACAGCGATGACGCATATCACAAGTAAAACAATCCTGAAACGTATCCCAGTTGATCTTATTCCATTGTTCATCATTCAGATCTGGATAATCCCTACGGTCGCCGTAGGCATGGAACTGCTGCATCGGTGCATGAGAATGTACAAAATCAGGTAAAGTACCATATAAACTCTCCAGCGGCAAGCTCCCATCATCATTGTTGCGAGCATGATCCAGCTTTTTCAGACACATATATTTATCTGGAGATTTCGCTAGTCTGGCATCGATATTCATATTCAGATGCTTCGCAAGCTTGGCAATATCACCCTCTGGCTTCACCAACTGCTCAATCAAGGACTCGTCCGCACAAGCGATAATCGCAGGTTTACCCTTATACCGCGCATAACAAATGCTATATAACAAATACACTAAAGTCTTACCCGTACCGACCCCTGCCTCAGCAAAAATCGTCTTCTTCTCAGCAAAAGCTCGCTCCACCTGAAACGCCATGTAGATCTGTTCATCACGAACTTCAAATCCTGCCTCAGGAAGAATTTCATAGAATACATCGCCGACCCATTCCCCTACTTGCTCCATAAAAGGTCTGGTCCGATCATATTCAAAAGGATACTGTGTCGCCAACAAGCCTACCTCCAATATTTGATCAGGCATATCACGTTATGCCATGAAAAATAGAATCAACGGAAAAACTCTATTATCTCATAAGATTGGAGTAATTACAAAGTAATTCATTCGGAAAATGAATAAAAGGGCAGAATGGGATTACTATAGCAGGCAGGAGGATTATTACCTTTAATAGAATTAACAGATACAAGAATATATTGGAGGAATGGGAAGATGTCTGATAGAAATGCGGTGTTAACTTGAAAAAAACATTCATAATCATTTTAATAATTGCAGTAATTGCTCTTGTTTTACCAGTCGTGTCCACTCCATTTATTAACAATTATATTGCATATTCCACAAAGAAAAATCTAATGCAATTATCTTTGCCAGACAAAACGGAAAGGGTAGATGCCTTATCATCAGCTGGAAAATTAAAAGACTTCATCGTCCAAGTGGAGCTATAAAAATTGTCCCTGTAGGTCAAGGGTGGCTAGAGTTTGAGCCGATTCTTTGTTATATGAAATATGAACGTCCGCATATTCAAGGAATCCTAGAAAGCACACCTGAATCACATCTGGGAGAAAGCATCGTTTTTTTACAGCGGATATATGAAGAAGTTTAGAAGCATCTCTTTAAAATCAAAAAATCCACTGCACACCCCATTACCTTGTGCAGTGGATTTTTATATTCTGTTTAACATCCGTTTGACCTCCATGAAATAATGGGCTGTTATGATCAAGACATCAAGAGTATTTGGGAGGGGTTCTATGCGTCTTGCTTTATTTACAGACACATTTCTTCCGCAGACGAATGGTGTTTCACTTACGCTTCAGCGCTTAACCACTCATTTAAACCAGCGAGGTATCGAGCATCTGCTATTTTCGCCAAAATCTGCTCCTGAAGACAGTTACGCCGATCCCATACGTCCCATTACCAGTATCCCCTTTTTCTTATACCCGGAATGTAGACTCGCGCTGCCCAATATGTCCTCCATCCAGTCAGAGCTAAAAGCTTTTCGACCCGATCTGCTTCATTTGGCTACTCCATTCAATATCGGTCTATGCGGCCTTCGCTATGCGCGAAAGCATGGCCTGCCTCATGTCGTCTCCTACCATACCCATTTTGATCGCTATCTTGAATATTATCGGATGAAAAAAATCGTTCCTCTTTATTGGAAGTACATGAAGTGGTTTCATCGGTCCTGCGATGCTACCTTCGCGCCCTCCAACGAAACACTTGATTCCCTCCAAACTCAAGGTTTTCAACGTCTGAAGCTTTGGTCTAGAGGTATCGACTGCAATCTCTACACTCCGAAAAAACGCAGCCATCAGGTCCGTGATCGTTACGGAATTACCGCACCGTTACTACTGTTATATGTAGGAAGAGTCGCCCCAGAAAAAGATATCAACACCCTTGCTCTCGCCATGCAGGAATTGCCCGAGTCTATGCAAGCTCAGGTTCATTGGTTAATTGTTGGAGACGGTCCCTTATTATCAGAGATGCGGGCGCAGGCGCCGCAAAATGTCACGTTTACAGGCTATAAACACGGTGAAGAGCTTGCCCAATTGTATGCCTCAGCTGATCTATTCGTCTTCCCTTCCAGTACAGAAACCTTTGGTAATGTTGTCCTTGAAGCAATGGCCTCTGGACTGCCTGTCCTCGCCGTAAATGAAGGTGGGGTGAAGGATCTGGTTACACCCGGTCGCACCGGAATAATCGCCCCACCTCGTTCCCCGGATGCTTTTATTCGTGAGATTTGTGCATGTATAGAGCAACCCCAAAAGCTGGCTGCTATGGGTTATGAGGGGCGACAGCTGGCACTCGGCCGCTCGTGGGAGACCATTTTTGATGGACTCATTCGCGATTATGAAGAGATCATTGAGAATAGACGCTTCGATCTTATACCGGCTTTACTACCATTAGTATAATAATGACGATAGTAAGCACATGTACGGCTGCTTCTAACGGAGCGATCTTGTTCATAGTCGCGGTGTAACCTTCAGGGATTTCTTCGCCTTCACTAGCCATCACGAGCTGGGTCAGCTTTTTCAATCGAGGCTCAACAAATCCAATAATAATGACTTCTATCACGATAAAAAATAATAACGAAAGATTGATCCACAATACCGACAAGCCCATTTTATCAATGATCATTAACAAAATGCCTGTAACAATCAGGGTGATCCCACCCGTCTTAGGGAATCTGTTTATTGTCTTCATCATGCCAAATACAAAACGAAGCTGGCTGCCTGTCTTGGCTGAGCTTGTCAGTATTGGCAGCACAAAAGCTGGTCCAATTCCCACTATGGCTGCTATAACATGTATAACTACCACAATCTTAGATATGATTTCCGTCAATTCCATGATTACAACCCTCCCTATCATTCGTTGTTTAGATTCATATGACGATGATAGTGGAAATAGTCTTACAGAATCCTTTAAATCTTAGATAATGATAAAAGCGCCTATCCGGATATTACCGACGTAGGCGCTTTTTTAACTTTCATGGCTGTACTTTCACTTACGCCTTGATCATTCTATTTTTTCATTATGTTATAATATTGGCATCCTTGATAGGAGGGTAAAAGATGGCCCTTATTCATTATGTTGAATACAATACAACGCACGCGAGCAATTTTGTTATAGATGTTCCCGTGGGCTATCACTGGCTTCTTGTAATCACCAAGACCCCAGCGCAATTCTGGGTAAATGGCGGGCTCAAGGAATACCCTGCTCACAGCGCCAATCCTCTATCGTCCATTGCAGAAAGTCTATTATCGGGCTTGCACCGATCATTTTATCAATGACTGGATCCGCTTCGAATCCAATGAACCTTATATTACGGAATCACCCCTTCCGCTTGGGGTTCCCTTTGCTCTTAGTGATCCGGACTACTGCCACAAGTTGTTTGAACTGCTTGTCATCGAGCATAATTTTAATCGGGATTGCAAAGAATCTTCCATCGATTATTTGCTCCGGACGTTGTTCAACAAGCTATGGGAATCCTACTTCCAAGATGAAATTACACCTCAATACTACAAATTACTGAAGCTGCGTACAGCTATTCAAACTAATCCAGGAGATTACTGGACAGTTTCGAAAATGGCGGGTTTTCTTAGAATAAGTCCCGGCTATCTCCAAAACATCTATAAAAAAACGTTTGGAATCTCCTGCATGGATGACGTTATCAATAGCCGAATTCGTATGGCAAAAGAATATTTGATTCACAACACTCAAAGCATTGCTGAAGTCTCTTCCCGGTGCGGATATCAAAATGTGGAACACTTCTGCAGGCAATTCAAACAAATAACCGGGTATACGCCAAGAAATTACCAAAAGCATGCAAGGAGTTAATGCCATTCACACAAATGGTAAGGTACCCACGACGTTTATTCCGTTCACCATATTGTAAGCGGAAAGATATATTTAAAGACAAGTGGAGATTTCTCCACAAGATTTCAAGCATTATTGGAATGATGTTATTGCCGTGGATACAGAAAGAGCACAAAAATCGTTAAACTGAGTACGGATACAGTTGCTGGCCAATTAATCATGCTGCAATAAAGATAAAGGAAGTTCTATACAGCCAGATCAGGTCTGTTAGGAACGTCTCTTTATATCTTATAGGTTGCAAACAGCGGGTATCTTTGTAAAAGGCGATTTTAAAAAATAAGTTGAGAGAACTGATAAAATCCGTTCTTCCAGACCGGCCAATCATGGTCGCCGTTTTCCTCTACCCAGATATGTGGTACGGAATGTTGTGACAAATATGCATGCGTCCGGTCACTGACATTCTTGAGACTGTCCAGATCACCACACGATAGCCAGAGTAAACTGAGCATTTCTGTGGTCTTCTGCGGTTCCGGGACCAACAGCTCGGGTAGCTTTGTATTGGGAGCTGGGGAAAATGCCCCAATCCAAGCGAAGCGGTCCAGATTGTTTAGACCGATATTTAGGGATTGTCCTCCGCCCATGGATAGTCCGGCAATGGCGCGGTGCATCCGGTCTGTCAGTACCGAATACTTCGCTTCGACATAGGGGATAAGATCATGAAGCAAATCCGACTCAAATGTTTCGAATGCGAGTACCTTATCCGGAGCAAAAATATCTCCTTCCGCCCGGTCGTTCAGCATCGCCCGACCATTTGGAAGAACGACGATCATGGGCTTCAGCATTTGATCAGCATACAGATTATCCAGAATGATCTGGGGCTTTCCGTGAGTGTACCACTCCGACTCATCCCCACCAATCCCGTGCAACAGATACAAAACGCTGTATTCCTGCTCAACAGAATAACCGGGCGGTGTATATACCCTTGCCTTCCGAGATTTGCCCAGTGTTATTGAGGGATATTCTATGGTCTGTATCTCACCCCGGGGAATGCCTTCCCTCTCCTTGTCGTATCCGGCTGGTGTTGATTGAATCTTATATTTCTGCTGGCTCTCTTTCAATGCTGCTCGTTCCTCTCTTATTCATAAATGGACTGCTGCTTGAAATATTGCTCGACCAAAAATTGCATCACTTCACCCGGGGGCTCTTCTACAAATTCTGCCTTGTCTGCATAAATCATGCCGTATGGCGCTTCCCGTGTACACGGTTTCCAGAGAGGCATATCTTCACCAGTAGAATCTTTGCCGTTCGGATTACCTGTACCAATGAAATTGGCAAGATAATTGCACATTTGGCGGGCAAGATCATAATGCTTACCTACAAAAGGCCTCCAGCATTTGGCTAGCGTCTCGAAATGAAACCATAGATCCACCGAATGAAAGGTTCCCGGATTATCCCAGCCTGGAATCTCCGCATCAAAACTGTAATAATACATTGAAACGCTGCAACCGGAATCGCTGTTTGCTTTAACGGCAACACGGGACGCATATTCAATATTGTTCACGGAAGCTTTTCGGATCATTTCCTCCAGATTACCTGAATCAACGGAGCACAGCTTAAGGTACTCAACTGCTGCCCCTCCAAAAATTTCCACAGCCTTGGCTCTGAACTCCTCTACACTGCCGGCGTAAGGGACACTGAAAAACTCAGACGCTGTATTTCCCAGCATTACCGGCACCTTATAATGCTGTCCACTCAAAAAAAGGTTATATGGATCGCCAATACAGTACTTCTGATCCATGACCGTTCCCCAGAACTTACCGTATTCAAGCATTTTATCACGGAGATATACGGCATCCAGCATGCGGGCCTCTCTCAAAGTCGAAACCCCTAAAAATTCAAAAAAGGCTGCCCCCTCCTCTTCAGCCTCCTTAAGGATCCGGTTATGCGGGGGTACCGGACTGTTCGGGTACAAAGGTGTAAAGATCCCACTCATAATGACTGCCCGCTGAAATAACCCATCATTCTGCGGCGAGGTCAGCTGGCTCAACACACTTCCACTGCCTGCAGACTGTCCTCCTATCGTGATTTGGTTTGGATCTCCGCCAAAAGCAGCGATATTGCGTTTTACCCACTGAGTGCCCGCCTGCTGATCCAGATGTCCGAAATTCGTGGGAGCATCAGGCGATTCCGCAGTAATCTCGGGATGGCTCAGAAAACCAAACGCGTTCAAGCGGTAATTTACGGTTACTACGATAATTCCCCTGCGGGCAATGCGTTCACCGTCAAACTCCATTTCAGCCGTATGACCGACCTGAAGTCCTCCGCCAAAATACCATACGAATACGGGAAGCTTCTCATCGGAGCTGACGGCCGGTGTCCAGACATTCAGGTAAAGACAGTCCTCATTCATTGGAAGATCCGGATCAACTGACCATTCGCGTGTATAAATATTATTCACATCTATGACAGTCGGGACCTGCATGGAGATGGGGGAAAAATCATGTGCTTTCAATATCCCTTCCCAGTTTTGGACAGGCTGGGGAGCACGCCAACGGTTTACCCCCACAGGCGGGGCCGCGAACGGAATTCCCTTGAAGCTAGTAATACGAGGATCAGCTGCCGGCAGTCCTTGAACCATACCATCTTCTACACGCACTACTCTTAACATCCCTTTTAATCCCTCCTAAAAAAGCGCTTACTTTTTTTTGTTTGTTCAAGAGAATATTTACTGATTCATCAATTGATCTATCCGAAGGCGGCTACGTTAGGGCTTCTCCTTCCGGTATTCCGCCTCCAGAATAGATGCACCCCTTGCGATAATGCCGCTGCGCTTCAGGTAATCCCGCCATCGACATCGCTGCCAGTTCTTCTGCCTCACTAAGCCTTCTCTCTATAATCAGCTTGCGAATTTCGGATAAATGAGGCAGAGCACCTTCGTTATTACGGTCACGCGGACCTCCGTACCACACGGAATCCTCATTTAGCTGCAATTTTCCTTCGGCCGTACCGCCAGCCCCGTTTCCTATTGGCAAAGCGTCGTTCCAATCTCCTGCAGGCTAGCTGTACCACAATCGCTGACTGTATCCCGTGTCTATCATAATTGGTATGCTCTTCTAATCTTCTACTATGAAACCAACGTTCCAAATATGCGGATGTTATTCCAAAGTAAATGAAGCCAGACTAGCACAACCATTACCGGTATACGTAAAATACAGTGCTTGTACACCATCCGGAACAACCATATCAATAGCGTATTCCTTCCATACATTCGTAAAGCCTACCGCTATACGTCCGAGTGGTGGTCCCGTCCCACGACGTTTTGACTTCAAAAGCGCCTTGGCAATATCCACGCACCTTTATTTTGACTTTGGTGACTCTCTCACACGCGAAATATTTAAAACCTGCGGTTGCCGAATCTGTCATATTGGCGATATAGCCGATTTCTTCGTCGCCATCCCTGCCGTCTTGGGTAATCTTTGGGAACCGACTATCCATCCATGCTCCGGTACGGCCGAAGCCTCCCGTATACATTTCCTTATCTTTGCAGAACAAATGACAGGCCAGGTATGCCGGATATTCCCCCCGGCCTTCAAGTGGCCCTCCGTTTGAACCGCAGGATGTGATCTCCACCTGGGGAATGGTGCCATCCTCGCGGAATTCGATTCGCTCGATACAGCCCTGCCGGCAGAAGGCCGTTCCATTGGTATGCCGGTGATAAAAAATGTACCCTTCTCCATTGATCTCCACGATGCTGCCATGGTTATTGCCGCCATAATACATAGGCTGTTCCGCCGGCTTGTATGTATCGATATGAAGATCACAATTGCTTACAATGACTCCCTGGTATGTGAAGTCTTTGGTCGGATACTGGCTGGTCGCATAGCACAGCTCATGCATCGAGATCGAGGAATAGATAAGGTAATAAGTATCTCCCCTTTTACGGATGGAAGGAGCCTCAAAGAACTCATAGCCTTCGAATCCGCTCCCTTTGCTGTATGGCTGGCTCGGTGCAACAAATACAGGCTCTTCGATAATCGTGAGCATATCCGGACCAAGCACCGTTGCCATTGCGCCGTGTCTGGATTTATCCCCGGAGGCACAGAATCCGGTGTACAGGTAAGTGTTCTCTCCTTCGGTCAGCACGCCTGGGTCAAACTGCGGTTCGTCATCTTCTCTTTCCCCCAAGCGTGTTCCATCGGCATATTTTACATAACCGTAGAACTCATACTTACCACCCGGCTTGTCGCATACAGCCACCGATACTACGGGAACCTTGTCTAGCACGTAGTAGAGATAGTATCTCCCGTCCGGTCCAACGGTGACATCGGGAGCATATAGACACATGCTTCCATCAGGGTTAAGAGGGTCATCCGTAGTCTGATAGATTACACCCTCATACCGCCAATCGCCCAGATTGTCCTCAGACGCAGACCAGCAAGCATAGTCGTTCAAGCAAAAAGCGTGTCCATTAAAACGGTCATGCGAGCCATACACATAAACTCTTCCTTCGAAAACATACGGCTCACCATCAGGGATATATTCCCAAGACGGGAGGTACGGATTTAACCCTTGTTTTTTTGCCATCATAATTTCACCCTTGTCGTTTATTAGTTTTATCTGATTATGTAAGTACAACCACTTTGCGTGGAGAACGAAAAATCATACATGAATAGCTCGCTGTGGATTTAACCGCTTTCAATTCGTTTGTACTCTCTATTCTTAAAAACATCACCTTACACAGTTTGTCCCTTTAAGTATAAAGATGCCGCCTGACCGAAGTCCATGACATATAGCCACTTAAAATTGATCTTTCCTAAGATTATAGCTGGAGTTCCACCCTATTTTACATTTCTCTCCACTGAATACGTTGTAGGGTTCACCATAACATTCATATGATTAAAATCATCACATATAAATGCAAAAAGACCTCCTTGGTGTCCCAAGAAGGTCGATGAAACAACTTTAGATTTTAACGCCACTTAAACTGCCGCCTGCAACAAACAATCGTTCGATATGCTTTTGAACCGCTGGATCCGGAATTAATGGTGGCGCTTGATGAGGTTTTATACGCGCATCAATAATCACGTTATCACATGACCAATGCTTATACTCCGTTGAACTGTTCACGCCATATATATCATGAGAAGGATTGCTGCGTGTGAACGTCGCCCATAGGAAATTCTCAATTCTATCACTTAAGAACTCGCTATCATCACATACAATGATCATCGGGCAAGACGGGAGCGCTCCCGATGCCTGAATATCTTCGCTAAGCTTGTTCATTTCCTGCGCTGCTTCAGCGTAAGTAGTGAATTTAGAGCCTTGAAGCGCCACTAGACCCGGCATCACCATCTTTGCATGTCCAAATCCCTGTAGTTCTAGAAGAATGCCAGGAACCTCTGTACATAGCTCTCTTTTCTTCTCCCCAACCGCAGCAAAAATCACCTTACTTCCGCTGTTTAATCCTGTACCGGAATAATCAAGGGTATCAATCGTTGTATTCGTATAGAAATGAATATCTCTGCGAAGATTAATTCGCTCTAAAATATAAGTCAAGAAATCCTCAACATCATGTGTGCTGATAGGTTGTTTCTCTTCGGCTGTAATAAACAAGAATTTAGCTAAACTAAGCTGACCTGTACCTAATATCCGATTCGCAATCGTAAGAATCTCCGCTGGCTGCTTCACTTGTTGATATGGCGTATAACGTTCACTGCCAATCGCAAACAAAAGGGGATGAACACCTGCAGCATCTACTGCGTGAACTTCTTTGACACCCGGGATTTCTTGTCGAATAGCTCCGCCCGTCAACTCGTGAATTAACTCACCAAAAGCGGTATCCTCTTGTGGCGGTCTGCCGACAACCGTAAATGGAAAGATTGCATTCTTTTTAGCGTACACTTTATGTACTTTCATAACTGGAAAAGGATGCACCAAGCTGTAATAGCCTAAATGATCGCCAAAAGGTCCTTCCGGCTTCGTCTCACCAGGATGAATTTCCCCTGTGATCACAAAATCCGCATCATTACTAATGCAATATCCATCCACATAGCTATAGCTAAAATGACGTCCCGAAAGTAAGCCTGCAACGATCATCTCACTCATTCCCTCTGGCAAAGGCATGACAGCCGATAAGGTATGCGCTGGAGGTCCGCCGATAAAACAGCTCACTTTAAGCGGTTCTCCTTTTCGATTGGCTCTTTCCTGATGCACGCCGATACCGCGGTGAATTTGATAGTGAATACCAACCTCTTTATTGAGCGCATAATCATTACCATTCAACTGAACACGGTACATCCCCAGATTGGAATTCATAATGCCTGGCTTGTCTGGATCTTCGGAATACACTTGCGGCAAAGTGACAAAAGCCCCACCATCCTCTGGCCAATGTGTGATCAGCGGAAGATCAGAAATACTGATTTCCTGAAAACCACTTGGTAGACCACCCGGCTTTTTAATAGGCAATGCTTTTCTCGCGGATAGTCCTGTCCCTACATATTTAAAAGGATTCTTAAGTGCCTTCATAGGATCGTTACGAAGTGCAATTACGTTATGTGTGGAGTTCCAAGTACGCCGAAAGATAAACTTACTGCGCTCCAGCGTTCCAAAAAGGTTAGATACGGCACGAAATTTCGAGCCTTTTACATTTTCAAATAATAATGCGGGGCCACCGGCTTCATAAACCTTCAAGTGAATCGCGGCCATCTCCAGATAAGGGTCCACTTCTTCACGAATACGAACCAAATGTCCATGCTTCTCTAAATCATTAACACACTCTTCTAAATTGCAATATTTCATTTCATTACTCCGATCTCTAGAAGGTTATTACAAGATTTCTTGGATGCTTTAATTATACCCTGTAACTTATTAAAATAAAGCGCACGCGTACCCTATGTACTAGAACCTAACGTCTTTATCTTGTATTCTCAGGTTTGGGTTCATCTCGCAAAATATTTCTGGCAGGAATCCCTACTGCCGAAGCATTATCCGGCACATCCTTAACCACAACAGACATAGCTCCGATATTAACATCGTTCCCCAGCGTAATCGGGCCTAGTATCTTAGAACCTACTCCGATAAATGCTCTATCACCAATCACGGGTTCCCCTAAGTTATTTCTCCCCCCAATGGTCACTTGGTGAAAAATAGTAGCGTTGTTGCCAATCACCGCTTTAGGACTAATAATAATTCCATTTAACCCATGCGGTAAATGAAGCGCATCACCAATTTGAGCCTCTGCATGAAGCTCTCCACTGGCAACAATTCGGACAAACAGCACATCCATAATTCGGTATAGGAGCCACAATGGTTTGCGGATCAGGCCACTTTTCACCCGATAATACACCCAATTTCCAAAACGATAAGTAAACAAAGCCATAATCGTTTGTGGATTTTTTAGATTTGCTTTCCAGTCCGTTTTGAATGATTTCATCATTGTATCGTCCTCCTATTAGGGGCAAGATATGAACTATATTCTCGTGAAATGAAAGCATTAGTGTGGCAAGCATAAACGCCTTCGGCGTCCTTACAAGGACGGTAAGCGTTTAAGCGAGAAATAGAAGGATGATGTATAGCGTGAAACTTATACTTTCTTATATTTTGAAAAAATATTCTGGGAGGATCGCAGGATAGAGAGTCATTCGGGTGATTGTACTTTCACCAGTGTAAGTTAGATTCCGAGATTCATCAAGCAGGCGGACCATTCTCTATAAATATTCATCAACCGATTATAGGCTACCTAAACAACATCACGCGCCGAAGTAATATCGGCGCGCACTGAATGCTATCTTTTCTATTAATAAGATCCAGAACAATCACGTTCACAGAATGGGCCGCTAGATTTACAATTGCAGTGTCTTTACCAAACATGATTTTCGTTTCAACCGGAGTAACCTTCTCATCATTTTTTCTGTTCACATTAGGTGTGTGAACTAGCGAAGCATCGCCCGTTAAAGTAATCCATTTACCGGTAGTAGCTATGTTTAAGCCTTTCAGATCAAGCTTCGTTGCTTTCTCTACACGATCCGCATTCACAAGCTTCACATAGAGATGCTTATCATCTTTAGTAACGGAATTGTATACTTCTCTGTTATACGCTCTTCATAGCAACTAGCTCTTAGGTTACCCGCTGCTGTACTAGAGGAATAATCGCCGAGCGTATAAGCCTCAATCCCTTGCTTGTACACCTTGATTCCTGTGGCATCGCCATTATAGCCAATCGCATATTCGATAACATCTTTATTTTCAGGTGAAATGTCTGTCAGACCTGCACCTACATAGAAGCCATCTTCGCCGGAAGCTTTTTCAAGAGCGACCTCTACTTTATAATTAGTCCACGCGTCATTGAGGATATACAATCCATTTAGCCCGCTGTTCTGTGCCTTCAAGACTAGTCCTTTGGAAGGATCAATCGTATATCCGGCAGAACCAGGAATGACTTTCCAAGCTTCATGCAACGGCTGTGTAAAATCTTGTTCTAACATAACGCTGCCATCCGTATTCGAAGTAACCTTCACCCGCTTCACAACCACAGATGATTTTCCAGCAGCTACTTCAATTCCTCCGTGAGGAATGAGATCTACCTTTTCACCGTTGCGATAAGTCGAGAACGATGTGCCAACCACTTTGGTGCCGAGATATTTAGCGTACAGCTGTTGAACATAATAGTTCGGCGTGTACCATACAGTTTCATCATCAAACCAAATGCAATCCGGTGTCCATCTGTAGATTCCATCTGTCAGTACCTTATTGAACAACGGTGCCGTTGCAGCTAGTCTAATCACATCAGAGTTATTCTCGAAGCTGGACATAATCGCCGCCTCAGCAATCGCTCCTGCCAATGTATTTTTATCTGTCGATGCATATTCACCTACAAAAACCTTCGAAGTTTCAGCCTCGTCCAAGCTGCCGTCTTCTTTATAAGCTCTGTAATAATAATTGTAGCGATCCGCATTCTCTAACAAATACTCGTTGGAACGGTAGTAATGCTCGTCCGCAATCGTATCCATGTAGTTCTTTTGTTTCTCATACCAGGTAACCGTCTCTTCATACAAAGGAAAACTTTTTTTATAATTAATGATTACCAAATAGACCCTTTTATTCATGATAAAATGAATTTGAAAGCAAGAAGGAGAGATGAAATATGAATAACCATGTAGAGTATGAGTCAACAAAACGCGATTTATTTACAATTGAATGTAAAGATATCCTGTTACGAGAGTTTATTGTGGAGGATTTAGACGAGTTTCATGCACTTACCACGCAGCCTGAAATCATAGAATTTCTGCCCGACTGGAATGTCCCTAAAGAACAACGGCTAGATTGGTTAATAAACTATGAAATAAAAGAAAACCAACAATTTCTAAAAGCGGTCTCAGCGGATGGAAATATCGGGGAGCTTCGTCTTCGTTTAGGCATTATTTTAAAGGAGACGAATGAGTTTATCGGTTGGTGCTGTACAGGAATGAAGGATGAATTACCCGCTCCGAACAGAGAAATCATGTATGCCATATCCAAGGATCATCGCGGCAAAGGGTATACCACACAAGCTGCCAAGGGGTTAATTAAGTATTTGTTTGAGCACACATCTACCGATGTATTAAACGCTATTGCTCTGGTACACAATACACCCTCAAATAGAGTCATACAAAAATGTGACTTCGACTTAATTAATGAAATTACGATTGAAAATGAAAGCTATAATTATTACCAGCTTTCTAAGCGGTAATGGAATAAGAAAGTCTCACGCAAAAAACCTCTGCATGGGAAATGGAGATACGATCCATCTACCTAAACAGAGGTTTTTTTGAGCTGATTCATGATTGAGGCTTCATACGAAGCATTTGCGCTAGAAGCTGTTCCACATCTTTCTCCGGGAATGCCGTCATTAGCGTGTCTTTAAAGGTTTCTTGTGCACGGATGAGCTTGGCCTCACCAATGGAGGTTAGGGAGGTATAAATACTTCTGCGATCACTGTCGCATGCTTTTCTCTCTAAAGCTCCGCAGCCCTTGGCTTCAAACCGGCTAACTAGTCGTGAAACGGCACTTTGACTTAAACCAACCATAGATTCGAGTTTCTGCAATTTCAGTTTTTTCTCTGGGGCTTCTGACAAGAATAATAACAAGTAGAACTCTTTTAAAGATAAACCATGATTCGCTTGCAAATTAACTTCTAATTCATTCGTCACATTCATTTGTATATGCGTTAACGTCAACCAATTCGCGATAAGGTCATTGTTAAGAATTTTGTCCATCTATCTCTTCATCTCCTGAGCGTATGACTATTCATGAATTTTTTCTTCTATATAATAGTACTACACTCCACATCCATTGTGCCAAGCTTAATCTAAAAAAGAGAAAAGACCGTTTCTCCACGAAGTCGGTCTTTCCAAATGATTCCATTTAATTCCGTTAGTCCTTAGCCTTTAATTCTAGGAAATCCAAAGGCATACTGCCGAGGAATACCCGGGTCTTGCTGAAGCTTAACTCCAGCCTCTAAGGTCCAATATGGATTTCTCAGCATCCCCCGACCCACTGCAACAAGATCTGCTTCTTCATTCCCAATGACTGCATTAGCAAGAGCTGGTTCATCCAATCTGCCTACAGCAATCACCGGTACATTTAAACCATATTTGATCTCTCTTGCCAAAGAAACTTGATACGCCGCATGTGTTCCTGGCTTGCCGGCAGCCGCGATAGGACCTTCACCACCCGCACTAATATGGAAAATATCTACGCCAGCTTCTTTATAAACTTTACTAAATGCCAAGCTTTCCTTAATGCCGTATCCGCCCTCTACATATTCTTGAGCTGAAATACGCATGATCAATGGCATTCCTTCAGGCATTTCACTTTTCGCTACACGAATGATTTCAGTACCAAACAAGGTCAAATCTTGGCCATATTCATCTGTTCTTTGATTCGTTAGCGGTGAATGGAACTGATGAATAAGATAACCGTGCGCACCATGAAGCTCTATAACATCAAACCCCGCTTGAATCGCACGCTTGACGCCCAACCGGAATTTCTCAACCATACCCTTCACTTCTTCAGTCGTTAGGGCACGTGGTGTTTTGGAGTCAGCATCAAATGGAACGGCAGAAGAGGATACAGGAACTGCTGCATCTTCAGCCTTACGCCCAGCATGAGCAATTTGAATACCTACTTTTGCCCCATAGGCATGACAAGCATCAACAATTCTAGCCAATGCAGGTATTTGCTCATCGGACCAAATGCCAAGGTCAAAATCAGTAATTCGGCCATCAGGCTCTACATCGGTCATTTCAATAATAATTAATCCAGTTCCTCCAATGGCGCGGCTTACGTAATGATTATAATGCCAATCGGTAGCGATTCCGTCCTTGTTAGTCACTGAATACTGACACATTGGAGGCATAACCACGCGGTTCTTCAATTTCAAATCCTT
This sequence comes from Paenibacillus pseudetheri, assembly GCF_924513355.1. NCBI lineage: Bacteria > Bacillati > Bacillota > Bacilli > Caryophanales > Paenibacillaceae > Paenibacillus > Paenibacillus pseudetheri. Next base: position 27,433 of record NZ_CAKMAB010000029.1, on the reverse strand, counting down.
CATTTCATACGGGGTGAACAAGTTCTTCATGATATCTCTCCTCTTTATAAAAAACTAATTTTATTATGAACATTGAAACCATGTTTTAGCAGAGAGTAATTAATGTATGCTCATGCATGTATATTATTATAGAATATCTATGGTGTCAACCATGAATGTCTCCTCCGGAATAATGACTCAATGTATTGTTGAACTCCTTGTCGCAAGGTAATATGTGGATATCTATTTTCTTAGAAAGGATGAACTCAAAAGTGGACAAAAAGCTTTTACAATCACATAGTATCTTTCCTACCCTGAATATTGAGCGAACCGCTGCTTATTACAATCAGTACTTAGGCTTTCAAGTTGTGCCCTATTTAGATACGGAGGAACCGCACATTTGTCTCTATCGTGATGATACAGAAATTATCCTTACACAATCCCAAGGACAAAGGGTTATTCCTAATCGAGAATTGTATGGCTATGGTTACGATGTCTATTTTATTACGAAACTGCAAGAGCAGTTGGAGAAAGAATTCAAAGCGGCTGGTGTTAACATTGTCCGACCATTAGCAAACACCGACTATAATAACAAGGAATTTGTTATTGAAGATGTCGATGGGCGCTGGATTGCTTTTGGGATCAAAGGATAAAAAAACGGCTCTCGGCCGTTTGCTTATTTTTCAAAAGAGACCTCATAGCTTCTTACCCACACGAACATCCCTTGAAATCCTGTATGCTAGTTTACAGAATTTCATCTCCACTGCCATTGATCACACAGAAATCACTTTGGTTATGGCTAATGAATGTAGAATAAGCATCCCCCTGATCTAATAGATGCTCTTGAAAAAACTTAGCGACAAGTTCATTTATCTGATTATGAGTTCCACATGTTCTTTGATATAAAATCTCGTCCTCCTCAAAAAGTGGCATATCGCTAAAGGACATATGTGTAGCACTTCGTATTTTTAAAAAAGATTTATATCCGTTCCAATTCCGATAAAGCTTCTCTTGTCCTTTGATGAAATCATTTGCTATTTTCTCCTGTAAGATATTGCTTAGAGATTCTAAAGCAGACGCCTTTTGCCTTAATACAAGTAGGGGCACCGTATTGTTCTTCACTTCATTCTCAAAATATAAATGCATACTTGCATCTAATAATACTGCGGCTTTAATTCTATCATCTTCCATAGTTAAATCTACTGCAGTAGCTCCGCCGATTGAATGTCCAATAATGCCGACCTTGTCCATATCAAAACTTCCCATCATATCCTTATCCTTAGCGTTCAGATCATAGAGGTAATTCAAAACATACTGTATATCTTTTTTTCGAATAGAAATTAAGTGATGTAATTCGCTATAATCTGTAGCCTGTATTGTCCTCATGACCTCTGATTGATTAATAAATTCTCCACTGGGACAAACGGTAAACATGGCTTCATAAGCAGCACTGACGGTTACCACGATAAATTCTTGCTTTACCAGCGCTTGTATATTGTAAATATACATATCTCTATCTAATCCTAATGCCGGAGAGTAAATAATGACTGGATAGGGGCGTTTAGACTTCTGTTGAAATGTTCGCTCGCTTATTAAGGTAGATAATCCATCTATGAGATCCATATTCATACCTATATCTTGTAGAATTGCTCTTGCTTGTTGTTCACAAGGGCGGAAAAGATCCATATATTTTATTTCAGATTCGTTGTTTTCGAGCAAACCATCCGTATCCGGATAATAAAGACTTATCACGATTTTCCTGGGCTCAGACTCTTCTAGGAACGTACCCTTGCTCGTGTAATCCGTTAATATTTCAACTCTTCGAAAAACTCCCATGGTTCCACTCCATTCTTCCTCGTTCACTATATTTTAATTTATTTTCCTATTTATTGAAATGAATTCTCCATAATGTCCATACTAATGTCGATTGCAATGAATGGAATCAAGTTGAATGAACGGTTATAATACCTATGTGCAAGCGAATCTTTTAAAAATTCGGGGATGTGGAAACTATAATGGTAAATAATTCAGCATATACACTTTATTTACGTGAGGATTGGAAGAAGCTAAGCGATTTCACTGCTATCCAATTATCAGAAGAAGAGCTTACCGATATCCAAAGTATTAATGATAAAATTTCGATTGAGGATGTAAATGAGGTCTATCTTCCTCTGTCCCAATTGATACATTTGCAGCTTCAGGCCTCTCATACATTTAAAGACTCTATAAATCACTTTCTTAATAACGATCTTAAAAAAGGTCCATTTATCATAGGCATCGCCGGAAGTGTCGCTGTTGGCAAGAGTACAACCGCTAGACTTCTTCAGAAACTCCTCTCTCAATTACCTTCTCATCCAAAAGTAGATTTAGTTACTACTGACGGGTTCTTACATCCCAATGCTGAGCTGGAAAAGCGTGGAATCATGAAGAAAAAAGGATTTCCTGAAAGCTACGACACACGTAGTTTAATTTCATTTTTAACTCAAGTGAAGTCTGGTGTTTCGAGTGTTCAAAGCCCTGTATACTCCCATCTAACTTATGATATTGTGCCAAATGAATATATTACAATCGAGAACCCGGACATCCTAATTGTTGAAGGATTAAATGTTCTTCAGACTAGTTTGACGATTAATCAAAGTGTACCAAACTATTTTGTATCTGATTTCTTTGATTTCTCAATTTATGTGGATGCTGATGTGAATAATATTGAGAAATGGTATATTGATCGTTTTATTAAGCTTAGAGATACCGCCTTCCAAGATAAGCAATCTTATTTTAAAAAATATGCACAGTTATCACTAGAAGAATCTATCGAGATCTCGAAAAGAATATGGAAAGAAATCAATTTTGAAAATTTGATACACAATATTTTGCCTACTAGAAATCGTGCAGATCTTATTCTATTTAAAAATAACAATCATCACATAGATCGCATTAAGCTGCGAAAATAAGAAATTACAACCAAGTCTGTGATCTGCAGAGCTTGGTTTTTTCATATCCAAAATTAAATTGGGTGAATATCGTAGGTGTAATGCCTTAATCCTCTTGCCAGGGCAAACGTATACTGTGGTACATTCGTACACTAATGTAGAGAGAGGATAAATCAAATGATCGAAATTGCCTTGGCCTTTCAAGATAAGGATGGAAAATATGTAGAGCATGCCGGTGTCGTTTTAGCATCAATTTTTCATCATACAAGTTCCCCAATCCATGTTCATATTTTACATGATGCCTCTTTAACCGAAGTTAACAAGCGAAAGCTCGTCCGATTAACCACTAAACATCAGCATACGATTAGCTTTTATTCGATTACTTTACCCGAAGATATGCTCCAGGTTCTTGCCAATATTAATTCTATCGATATGTGGACACATGCAAGTATGTACCGATTGCTGCTTCCCGCGTTAATTCCTGCTGACAAAATTATTTATCTGGATTGTGATGTATTGGTAAACATAGATATCGCGGAGCTGTGGCAAGTTGAGCTGAATGATAAATATTTAGGGGCAATTTGGGATCAGGGCATTATGGATGTGGCACCTATTGTAAGCGCCAAGGGGCTAAATCCTGAGGTTTATTTTAATTCCGGAGTGATCGTATTTGCTTTGAATAATATCCGCCAGAATACGAACTGGTACCAAGAGATGCTAAACTTTTTGCGCACTTTCCCGGATGTCACTATGCCGGATCAGGATGTTCTAAATGCAGTTTTTGGAGCGAATTACCTCCCACTCGATATCCGTTTTAATTCATTTAACATGGCCATCCCAGATCATGACTATAATAATAAAATTGTCCATTTTGCCGGGGATGAGAAATGCTGGAATAAAGATTCCTCAGGGTTTGCGCTGTATCGCAAGTTCCTAAATTTAACCCCTTGGAGAACTTTTAAAGCCAAATTAAAACGAAGAAGACGGAAAGTCAGTTATGTTAAGCGGCGTTTTACACAAAAAACCAATAGACAAATCATTTATAGACGTAGAATTAAAATTGTTCGCACAAGAATCTCACCCCTTTCACTGTTCCAATTGAAATTAATTAGAACGATAAGAAGGAGAAAAGGCATTGTAATCAACACAAGAATACAAAACCAACGACGCATTAAACGCTAAAAGGCAGCCCCTATTGAATAGGGGCTCAGGCTGTCGAGAAACCCAAGGCCATCCAGTGAATTGGGTTTCTCGTCATTCTGAAAAACGGCACTCTGCCGTTTTTCTTGAACATGATCGTATAATAAATCCTTTTAGTTCACTTTAGTAAAAAACCATTTCTGAGCATCGCTTCCATTATCCGTCCACTGCTGAACCGCTGCACCATCTGCCGTTGAGGCTCCGTTTACATCCATGGCTAATCCACTCACTTTAGAAATTAGTTTGTAGTATCCACCCCCTACATCTACAATGCTCCACCGCTGAGCGTTGGTACCATTGTCATCCCACTGCTGCAACTGTACGCCGCTGGCGGTTGATGAGTTCGGTACATCCAACACTTTTCCACTATGCACTGCTGTCAGCTTATAGTAGCCGTCTCCCGTACTTTCCACCTTGAATTTCTGATTATTGGCTGTGTAATTGGTCCATTGCTGCATCTTTGCTCCGTTTGCTGTAGATACATCTACAACGTCGAGAACCTTACCACTAGCCTTATCAGCTAAAGTATAAATTCCGCCACTCACGATGCTTGAGTTAGGCGTAGTCTGATACACACGTACGTAATCAACCAGCATTTGTGCAGGGAAAGCAGTTGAACCGTTTGGTCCTCCAGGCCAATCCCCACCCACTGCAAGGTTTAGCAGAATGAAGAAAGGTTTCTGGAATTCCTCCGTATTTCCAGTTCCGTTCTCGATATAAAAAGCATTATATTGGTTGCCATCTACAAACCATTTAATATAATTCGCATCCCATTCCACGCTGTACACATGGTACTGAGAGAAATCAAGATTACCGGAAACCTGACCATAACTAGCATGCCCATTGGCATCCCAGTGTACCGTCCCATTAACAGAAGCATTATTGTTCACATGCTCCATAATGTCCGTTTCCCCAGAATTCGGCCAACCCACCGAATCAATATTCGATCCCAGCATCCAAAACGCCGGCCAGAGTCCTTGGCCTGAAGGCAGCTTGATTCTAGCTTCGATTTTTCCATAGGTAAAACTTTTAAGTCCCTGTGTTTTGATCCGTGCAGAGGTATAATTCATTCCTCCATACGATTCTTTTTGCGCTGTTATTGCTAGATTGCCACCTGTTACCTGCAGGTTCTGTGGACGACTGGTATAATACTGAAGCTCATGGTTTCCCCAACCGTCGATACCCGTGCCGATTTCAGCCAACCAATTATTAGTATTCAGAGAATTCCCGTCAAATTCATCGCTCCATACCAGATTCCAGTTCGAGGCTGCACTTGAATGACCAGTAGGCACTAGAGCAATCATAAGTGTGAACAGCAGAAATAGACTTAGCATTTTTCCTTTTCTCAACATCGTCGTCTCCTCCTAATAAATGAAAAAATCATAGGACACAGAAATGCTTAAGACGATATCTGCCCAGAGTCAGCCCAATGGAATCACCTCTTTGATCTTATTGATTTCATTGCACGGCGCGCTCGCACATTTGAAACCGGTTTCGTTTTTGGATAAAATAAGACGCTATCCCTAGAACCAGCTATTACAGCCAGAGTCAGGTTAACGCTCACTTCATTTGCAGTGTACGTCTTCACTATCCGTAATATGCCAAGATTTCAGCCTTACTTATGTACTTTGATTCCGTAACCACTACCTAATATACCTCCTGTAATTAAAAAAGCCTTTGCACTCCGTTGCAGTTGGGTGTTCTCTTCGTACACTTGAGGGCTCATACTTAGTTTATTAAATATTCTTTCTTCTGCTTCCTTGGAACTTTTATCAACTTCATAAATGTAGAACCGACTTTGAAACTGAATAATGTTCGATTCTGGGTTCAATACCTCACTTAGTTCCGGATCAAGCAGCCATGAATGACAAATAAACACTGGAGTTATACCTCTAAAAAAAGCTCTGGCTAACTGAAAGGATTCCTCCACACTTTGAACGGATAAAGGCTCTCCCGCTGGAATGTGCACATTAAGCACGATCTGATTGGTAAAGACTTTACAACCATCCACGACTAAATCCCTGTCCATCGCAAAAGGTTGAAATTGCATTCTTCCCAAACGAAATAGACGAAGCTGAACATGCTCTTGCAGCCAGTTGTATTCTTCAATACCATATTCACCGTGATCACGCAGACATTGCATGCACCAGATCTGAATATCTGAGAACGTATCATAATAGATCTCGTCCTCAATGTTACGAATACGATACTCTTCATAAGCATCTACTGCGAATCTCACAAATAAATATAATAGTAGCTTCCGATAGCCCTCTGATGCTTTCACAGATTCAAAAAAAGAAAATCTGTCAGAATAAAAATGTTGTTTATAAACAACATATTCATCCTCTTTCATCTGAAACTCATAAACCTGCTGTCTAGCAGCTGGATCAAGCTTTATTCTTTCACACAATGCTCTCATGTTCACTATAAAACCTCCTAGAAGACCACGTTAAATCATAGCCTTCAAATATGCATTCTCACACGCTGGAATGCTAAATTCATAACTATAGAATCCATAGCGTGCTGTGCGTAATATAGAATCAAGTGCTTCTGTTGTCAACGGAATCGTTGACCGCACTCTGCACAGTCCACCATTGTCAGACCCTATTGTAACCTCAGCTAACTGGCCATTACTCCACGACATATTCACTGTGTACCCGTTTCTTGCATGCAATCCTAATACACTTCCCTCACGCCAATGCGGCGGCTGCGGGCCGCAATTTTATCGATTTGGAAGATTGCGCGAGAATAATTAATGGTTGTATCCACCATATAAGAATGCCCATCAAAAAGATTAGAACCTCAGCTCCATTCCGTAATCTTGCCCACAATGCCATCCACCTCTAGTTTAAAGATATCGCAGATATGGTTTGCTATAACAATCAATATTATTTCAGTAAGTATTTAAACTCATTACAGGCTTAATACCTAGTGAATTCAAAAGCGCTTCTGAAGTGAATTGACTCTACGGATTGTAAAAACTCATAAAATAAAACAAAGAAACGGCATTTCTGCCGTTTCTTTGTTTTATGGATGGCCAGGGCTCAGAGCCTATTTTACTCCAATCCATGCTCTTTTCGGATGTTATACATGCCTTGAACAAGCAGCTCGGAAGGATCCCGATTCAATTGCATTCCTTTATTGGCTTCAACACGCTTTAACACTTCCAGAAGATCTTTTTCCGTGACAGCAATTGCTCCAACATTTTTTCAAACTCTTTAATGGAAATCAATGCATTCCATAGCCTTTAGCTCTAAACCGCTCTCAATTTCCAGGCCATAAGTTCCTTGAAGACTTCTTTGTAATTTGTATTATTGTCTTGAACTAATATTTTATGAACATCATCTGAGGTAATAAATATCTTTTTACCGTAAACCGTAATTTCCCATTCATAATCCATTCCTGTCATTTTAGTCACCTTGAACAAATCCTTGCATACCCTATTCGCCTCGTCGTTAATGGCCTGTATTGCTTGTGAGAAATGCTCAAGTCTTCCCATATCAACCGATTGATGAATTAAAGTCACTCATTAAACCCTCCTAATGTCGTATGTATGCCTTAACATACTACTATTTAATGGTTTAAATTGGAATAGGTGTAAAATGTCGTGAATTTATTGACGAATAAGATCAAAAAATAGTAATACCTATCGATAAAGAGTGATTATACGGGATTAAATCCATAGGCAACATGATGACCGATAGAGAGAATGCTCGCTCCCTGTCTTTTTTAGAAACAAAAAGGTGGATTACGGATATGCATAACCAGATCGATCTTTATAAAAAAAATATTTTTGACAACTTGAAGAAGTTTAGCCGTATTAAACATAAAGAACAACATCAACTCTTATCTAAAAAAACAAAACCGCATTGGTTTAAAGAATAGCTGGGAACGTTATTCGAAATGCTTCGTAATCGAACTTTCCAACCTATTACCCATCAGATCTTCCCTCTATCGGAAGCTAAGGTGCTAGGCAGAAGAGGTCCTGTAATTATTTGAGCAGGACTTAGGTAGTGTTCTGATGGACGCTCCGCAAACGGACCGTTGCTCCAATTGCAGTGGTATCCAGATTTAAATTACAATTTTCCCAAGAGGAAAAAATCCGGATACCAAGGCAACCGCGACCGCTTCTCCGCAATCGTTCCGTTCTCTCCGCTGCCTACGGTTTTGGTTTGTAAAAAAGGCTGTTATAGTCGTTCGAAAAGCAACGACTACAACAGCCTAGTATTTTTAAGGCGCTTTTATAAAGGTGCCTTGTTCATAATCATCCGCACCCTTCCATTTCACCCGTAGTGACTGAGTAGTGAATAGCTCCGCACTGTTAGCAACTTCAAAGTGAAGATGGGCTTCACTGGAATTTCCCGAGTTTCCGCATTTTCCTAGTATATCCCCGACTTTCACAACATCGCCGACTTTGACGCTAACCGATCCTTTTTGCAGATGGGCGTAGTAGCTGAACTCTCCATTGCCATGATCAACTATGACATGGTTCCCGGCGATTTGCTCCGTATTCTCGGTGCCCACAGGATCATTATCATGAATGTCATTAACTACCTTCACGACTTTGCCTGCTCCTGCAGCTAACACAGGTTTTCCATAGGCGTAGTAGCTCTCATTTTTCTTAGGATCGCCTTTATAGCTGAATCCATTGTTCACGACGATGAGATCATACGCATACCGCTGCTGCTCAGCTCCATAATGATAATTAATTAACTCATTCGAGCCTCCCCAAAAAACAAACCAGTTCCCTTTAATAGGAAGCTGAAACGTAGTTTTAGTACGCTGTACATCAGTCTCCGGATATTTTTGCATCTTACTGAAGAAGAGAAATTCTAACTTACCCTTACTGTCAAACATCGCTTGTATCGTGTTAACACCTTTAGGATCGGTCCAGGCATAGTAGTGCGTGTTGTTTAGAGCTACATGACTCACCACTTTATAGGATGTAGCATTCTTATGGTAAAGACTAGCTTGTTGCTTAAACTCTTTTAAAGCATATTCTTTCTTATAAGCCGCTCCTAACTGCCCATAGATACGATCATACTTCTGTTGCTCCAGCAGTTGGAGTAATTGGTCCGGCTTAAAGGCAGACGTTTGGGATTGCGCAGATACTGCTACAGGGTTGGTGGAAGTCGCTGAGACGGTGACTGAGAGTGAACCTAATGTCAGTGAGCTAACGACACTAAGCAGCATTAAGCTTTTTGGATTTAAGAAATGATTCATTGATTTCTCTCCTTTATATTGGATTCTTAGCTAAGTGTATGTGACAAGGTTTAACACCCGCGAAACGAAATCTTACGATTGTATTAATCTGGAGGGTATAAATTAAGGCTCTGTTAAGATTTCAATTGCGCTGCTGGAACCCAACAAATGGTATAGTAATTTCATGCTAATTATAGGGAGATCAGGAAGAGATGAATCCATCAAAAATCCTAATTGTGGATGATGAAACGTCCATACTTAAGCTACTAAAAACCGTATTAAATAAAGAGGGATTCCTATTTATCGATACGGCTGAAACAGGTGAACAGGCCATGCTAGCCTGCCGAACTACGAAGTATGACCTGATCCTGCTGGACGTTATGCTGCCAAAGCAGAGCGGTTTCGAGATCTTTCCATGGATTCGGCAAACGACGGATGCCCCTGTCCTTTTTTTGACGGCTAGAATCGGTGACTTCGATAAACTTACAGGATTTGCTATCGGCGGGGACGATTATATTACGAAACCATTCAATCCATTAGAGGTAGTTGCACGAGTCCGAGCACAGCTTCGTCGATATCATAAAGCTAATGAACTTCCGGCTGTGAAGCCGATTTACACCTTCCGAACCTTTCAAGTAGACGAATATGCCGGAGAGCTTCGCGTGAATGATGTCTTGGTGGATTGCCCGGCGCAGGTGTTTCAGCTTCTCTTGTTTTTTTGTCAAAATCCCAATCGGGTATTCAGTAAAAAACAGTTGTATGAGCATGTATGGGGCGAACAAAGCTTTAGTGATGACAATACGGTCATGGTTCATATCCACCGTATTCGCGAGCGTATTGAGCCAAGTCCAAGTGAGCCCGTTTACTTAATAACGGCGCGTGGATTAGGCTACAAGCTTGTACAAGAATCTGAGGACTGATGCGATGAACATCAAGAAACGGTTTATTTTTCAATACATTTGGCAATTGTTATTTGTCGGCCTTCTTCTGACGGTACTAATTATAGGGACATTTACTTTAAGCGTTGTGAAGCTGGAACGTCTGGATCAGAAATTCGACTTCATTAAACCCAGTTTGCCTGTGCTTACAGATTCCATTACAAAACAAAACGAGACCATAAAGTTCGATCCAAAACTTCTTGCTGAGGTTAAGCATCAGGGAGGCTGGCTACAGGTAGTTGATCAGGCTGGAACAACAGTGGCTGCCTACCACAAACCTAAGGATGTGCCGGAACGTTACCATCTCGGTGAGTTAATGAGCTACTGGAGAGCGGAGAAGGACTTCCCTTACGGACTATATGCTTGGATTCAAGAGCTGGATGGACAAAGCTATACCCTTTTATATGGAGTGAGCAATGATATTGCAAAGTTAAAAGAAAATCTACTGCAGCAAGTGACCTGGAGTACGGGGGAAATCGAAGTGAACGAGACTTTCAAGCAGCAACTAAATGCTGTTCATGGGTCCATCGAGCTGCTCGATGATAATGGAAAGGTGCTCGGAGGTTATGGTGTAACGTACAATACACCAGAACACTATAATCTTCAAGAATTGATGCTTCGTAACCAATATCCTGAACGTTATGGCACGCAATTATTTACGGTGTATGATCCAGCAACAAACAACACTTGGATCATTCACACGCCACTAGCCGCTTCTGTGGCTTCATGGACGAATGGCGATACGTATAGAGAAGATATTCAGATTTTCTTTTGGAATGCTGTAGTTATGCTTGTGATTATACTTCTTCTATTCTTGCTGCTAGCGCTTTGGTATGGTCATCGGTTCGGCACACCTATCTTGCATATGATTGATTGGCTTCATCATTTGTCCAAGGGAGAATTTCAAGAACCTAAGGGTCGTAATCCGAAGGGACTACCTCTTAGCCGAAATCGTTCTGGACGCTTAAAAAAAAGATTCCGCAACCATACCGAAATGATGGATTCCTTAGCGCATCTAACAGACACGCTGCAAAAGAACGAGCAGATTCACAAGCAGCTGGAGACCACAAGAGAAGAATGGATTGCTGGCGTATCTCATGATATGAAGACACCCCTTTCTTCCATATTGGGGTACGCTCATCTAATGGAATCGGACACCTACGAATGGTCACAATCAGAAATTCGTGAATTCGCTACTATTATGCGCGAGAAATCCGCTTATATGGATGAAATGATTAACGATCTGACTTTAACCTATCGACTCAAGAATGATGCCTTTGCCTTTGATTTGATCCCGACAGATATGAATGAATTCATCGAACAAACGGTTCAAAAGTGGAGACAACACCCACAATTCACCCATGTTCCGATTCATTATTCGGCTTCGGAAGAATCGATTACCTATACAATCGACAGTAAATATTTCAGACGCATACTGGAGAATCTGCTAGCCAATGCAGCCCTTCATAACCCTGAAGGTACCCTGATCCAGGTCTCTTTAGTTAAGAATACAGCCTCACAATTTGTGATTCGTATCCAAGATAATGGGGTTGGTATCGATGCAGAGACGAAAGATCTGCTATTTGAACGCTATTATCGCGGCACGAATACAGATGCGTTAAATCAGGGGACTGGACTTGGGATGGCGATCTCCAAGCAGCTTGTAATCCAGCATCAGGGACAGATTGAAGTAGAGAGCTCACCTGGAACTGGAACAACAATTTCAATGATCTTTAACACGGCAGGATAAATATCAAAAGAAACAACAAAGAAACGGCATTGCTGCCGTTTCTTTGGGTTATGGATGGCCAGGGCTCAGAGCCTATTTTACTCCAATCCATGTTCCTTACGGATGTTATACATGCCTTGAACAAGTAGTTCGGAAGGATCCCGATTCAATTGCAAGTGCGTTAACAATAAATGCAGTGGGAACGCACATACGTTATTCCCATCGCTTATCGCTGGAAATCCAGCCTCGAAAACCGGACCTAGTTTTTCGTTCCAAGCTAGACCAACATGTACATCCTCTGGCGCGAATTCTTCGGTGATTTCTTTTATACATTGCGGAACTAATACATTGTCTATGATCGCTTTAGCTTCTTCTTCACTTGAAGGCGGCTTTGGAAGCGTTTTGCCTCCCTCAATCTTCATCAGATCAACAAAGAATGAAGCCATCCATGCTGCAGGATCCTTACCCGATTGGAATCTTGCAATCAATTCACGCAGAAAAAAGCCACAAGAATAGACATGGTCTAACTCAGACTTTACGTGAAAAACAAAAACCGGGCCGTAGGCCTCCATATTCAACACTTGTCCTTCAACGTCTTGAAAGTGCACTCTCAAAGCTACGAGACCGTTATGATGAACAGCCATCACTAGCTTATTCATATCCTCCTCAGACATTTCTGGATCATTGGTTATTTCCTCGTTCTCGTTTAATGTTTCTTCGTTCTCATTTGTTATCTCATTGGTCATTTTAAATTCCCTCCCGCTCCTATCATACCATCTAGTGAATTGAACTGACACTTTAATAATAGACAAATTCCTACCAGTTGAGGAGAAAATAAATAAACGGCATCTCTGCCGTTTATGAAATAGTCTCTTAATCCATCAGGTACAGGTCCCCGAAGGCATTAACATCCTTCGAAGAACCTATGCCACTATTGTATTCCAGCCAGACTCTCGCCCCGTCATTATCATTGACCAGCAGCGAAAACTTAAGCTTCATTTCTTGCTTCACCTGTGTAAGCGTTTAACACTTATGTATTCCTTCGTGAATTAGGTTTAATGTTACGAACTTTTAGTGAACAAGAAAGCGTATAATTAAGGAGAATCAGGCTTGTCATAGAATAGATAGAGGAGGACATTACAATCATGAAATTGAGCATGAATTGGATAACGCTTAGGGTGCGCGATCTGGAGGCTTCCCTTGATTTTTATAACAGAATCCTGGGGCTTCCCATTGAGCGCAGATTTGAGAGTAGAGGAAAACAGATTGTTATGTTGGGCAGTGTGGGTCAGCCCAAAATCGAGCTTATTCAGGGTAGCGACCCGGCTCTGAAGCCAGAATGCGGCGTTTCTGTTGGTTTCGAAGTGGAATCGCTCGACGAAGCCATAGAGTATTTGAAAAGCCAAGGTATCCCCGTCGCACGCGGACCGATCACGCCAAATCCCCATCTGCGATTCCTTTATATACTGGACCCGGACGGCTTCGAGGTGCAGTTAGCGGAGCATAGCTAGGCTAGCGCTTGCCCCAGTGCTAATCAAGCAAAAAAAAAAAACCATGCAAGAAATGGGACTGACCCCATAACGTGAGACAAATCAAAATACCTTCAAGAGAATGGAACCTTGTCGTATGATAGGGGATAATCTTGGAGGTGTTTTTGCATTGGCAACCAGAGTAAGTTATCCCGTGGAAATAAAGATGAAGGCTATAGAAATGAGATTAGCAGGAGCACCTGTAAAAGAGAAGGTGTTTTGATCCCTGTCTCACACAGGGGGGTCAGTCCCAGACATCCGCCAATTTCTTCTTATAAGTTCCCTCCCCTTTAGAAGATAAGCTTATAAAAGATCACTCACTTCCACTAGGAATTCTTGTCTTTCGACAACGCATACGAACGATTTCAATACAAAAAGGAGCTGATACTATTGTAGAAAGTTCTACTTTAGGATCAGTTCCCCTTGTCATTGAGTTATCTGATGTATTACTAATCGCGTATCATTCCATAACTTAATCTGCATTTCCTTATCTCCACCTGGATGTACGGGTACAATTGGATTGCCTTTTTCAACATTAAAATATCCCCCTGTGGTTTCCTGATATTTAGGATCGATCATTAAACGAATAATGATATCAGCTCCCTTACGTGGATTCCCTATATGAAGAATTTTCAATACACGCTCAAGGATAGTTGCAAACCACAACTCACGCCCCAAACCCGTTACATTAAAACCTGGATTTAATGCGTGAACAGTAACTCCGGTCCCTGTGAATTGGCGAGCAAGTTCAGCGGTAAACATGATATTCAGCAGCTTTGTTTTTCCATAGATCTCTGACGAGCCTCTGGCCGAAAAATTAGATGTATTTATTAAATCCTCGGGAAGCTTAAGTTCTCCATGATTGCGTGAAGCTTCAGAAGCCACATTTATAATTCTTGCACTTCCCGCTGCCTTCAATGAATGCTGTAAAGTATGAGTCAATATCCATGGGGCAAAATAGTTCACGGCCATCATTTCTGATAATCCTTCAGAAGTGATCCGCTGTTCAAAAGCATGAAGTCCTGCGTTATTTACTAACACGTCTATCTTAGGATATGCATCAGATATTTCTTGCCCTAAACGACTGACATCCCTTAATAAGGATAAATCCCCGTAGAAAAAATTTATCTCAACTGTAGGTACGCTTTCTCTTATCAATTTCTCAGTAGCTTCTGCGCGACTTTTACTCCTTGCCGTCAGAACAAGATGAGCCCCACGCTTTGCCATTTCAATGGCAACGAGTTGTCCCAAACCGCTTGTAGCTCCAGTAATTACAATGATCGGCTCTGTCGTCATCTTCATTCTCCTTTACAACAAATTGTCGAAAATATATAATTGATATATGTCAACTATATGCAGATGATTGATATATGTCAACTAATTAAAAATAGGAATCTTTTGCATAAAAATCTAGGTTAGGTGGTTAAACCATGAATATCGAACGCAAAGATACATTAAGAGGACAACTCGAGCTAAAGCTCGGTGAACAATTGAATGCCCTTATTAGCGCAGCGCATGCGCTTAATGTCAGAACTGCTGCCTCTTTCGATTCCTCTATACAACCTGCAGCTTTCCATATCGTCCGTTGGCTGTATTCCTATGGTCCGACTAGCGCCTCTACCTTGGCGGAAGCAACAGCTATGGATCGTAGCTCGGTCAGTCGTCTTCTCAAACAGCTTGAGATTTTAGGGTATGTTAAAAGGGAAGACTCTCCTAAGGATCGTCGAGCTATCCTTCTTACGCTCACAGATCTTGGACGACACAAAACCTATGATTCGCTGCAGGATAAGGAGTTCGTATTTTATGAGCGCATAGCGCAATGGAATAATCAGCAGCTTGAAACCTTTACCCAAATGCTTAAGGAATTCAATGGATTTTAGCCGCCTTACTGTGCTCTGAAGTTAAATTTCATTTGCATAAAACAACTAATTTTGTTAGTATAACTGACGAACGTTCGTTAATATCGAGGTGATTTTTTTGAAAAGAAAAGAAATTAAAGACATCGCTTTGAAATGTTTCACAACTCATGGTTATGAGGGAGCTTCTTTGTCTCAAATTGCTGAGCAAGTCGGGATGAAAAAACAATCTCTTTATGCCCATTTCAAAGGGAAAGATGATCTTTTTCTACAAGTCTTACAAGATGCAAAAGAAACAGAAATCTCATCCAGACTACAATATTTGAGTAAGGTAGGGACTCAAAATCCTAAAAAAGATTTACTAGGATATCTGCAATTGGTTATTGATATGTTTCAAAAGAACGAGCAGTTAAAGTTTTGGCTGCGTATCTCTTTTTTTCCACCGCCCCATCTTGCTACAGCGATTGATGATGAAGTTATCGACACGGAGAAAAAGATTCAGCCCGTACTTGAGAGCAAATTCCAAGCTTGGATCGATGCCAAAGTCATTAGGGAAGATGCAGCCTCCATCCCTACTTTTGCCTTCTTGGGTGTGGTAGATTCGATCATGCTAGAGCTTGTGTATGGAAATAATCAAACACGCTTAAATGAAAAACTGAATGCCTCATGGACCATATTTTGGAGAGGTATTTCACAGCTATGATTTTACAAAGAGAGGTATTACTTCATGAAGAAACCATTAAAAGAACAAAAAACAGTCTTACTCATTCTGCTAAGTAATATATTCATTGTCTTTCTAGGCGTTGGACTTATCATCCCTGTTATGCCATCCTTTATGAATATTATGCATTTGTCAGGCAAAACGATGGGGTATCTTGTAGCAGCATTTGCGTTCGCTCAACTACTCATGTCTCCTCTGGCAGGGCGATGGATTGATACTTACGGCAGAAAAAAAATGATCGTAATCGGCTTAGTACTCTTCAGTGCATCGGAATTGATCTTTGGTTTAGGCACACATGTATCCGTTCTTTATTTCGCCAGAATTCTTGGAGGGATTAGTGGTGCATTTATTATGCCTGGTGTCACTGCCTATGTTGCAGATATTACTTCAGTAGAGGAAAGACCTAAGGCAATGGGTTATGTTTCTGCCGCCATTAGTATCGGTTTTATTATTGGCCCCGGAATCGGAGGTTTTATTACTGAACTAGGTATACGTGCTCCATTCTACTTTGCTGCTGGCTTTGCCTTAATCACCTGTATTTCGTCGATATTTATTCTAAAAGAACCATTATCCAAACAGCAGCTTTTGGAAATCAGTAAGCTTAAAAAAGATACCAACTTTATCACTGATCTGAAACGATCGTTTCACCCAGTATATATTATTGCCTTTATAATAGTTTTTGTGCTTGCCTTTGGTTTATCAGCATATGAAACTGTATTCAGTCTATTTTCTGATCATAAATTCGGCTTCACTCCACGAGATATTGCAACCATCATTACAATAAGCTCAATCTTCGGAGTGGTTGTGCAAGTCTTTTTGTTTGGTAAAATGGTTGATAAACTCGGTGAAAAGAAGCTCATCCAATTATGCTTAATTGCTGGCGTAGCCTTAGCGGTAGTATCCACCGTAATCTCTAACTACTTAATCGTTCTGCTAGTAACCTGCTTCATCTTTCTCGCATTTGACCTACTCCGTCCAGCATTAACGACCTATTTATCAAAAACGGCTGAAAAAGAGCAAGGGTTTGTCGCTGGCATGAACTCAACCTATACTAGCCTCGGTAATATCATCGGACCTGCATTAGGCGGAGTATTATTTGATGTAAATATCAACTATCCGTACCTCTTTGCGGCTGTCATTATGTTTATTGGTCTTCTAATTACGATGGTATGGAAAGAAAAACAATCCGCTAGCGGGTTGGTAAACTAAGGTGAGGAACAAATGCGAATAGTAAGATTTACAAAATAAAAACAGCTCACCCTCTCTGGGGACACGAGCTGCTAAGGCTGTCGAGAATGTCTCGACAGCTTTCTTTATATCTAATCATCTACAGTCTTCACCATATACCAAAAACGGAGCCCAAACCATCACTTCATGACCAGTACCATTGATTTCAATTTACTTGAGAATACTAATGTTATATTAAAGTTAAAAATAATAGGACAGCCACAATCAGCTGTCCTCTATCTATCTTCTTATTCTATAATTCCTCAACCTAGAATGGATTGATCACATGGAAAAAGACGTTAGGCGACGCCATGCGGTAATAATAGCTGCACCAGCCTGTACCTTTGTCGGTGAAACGGTTCGTAGTGCTATACAGCAATCGTTCCTGCTCCAGCTCCTCGATCCGTTCGAGCTTTCCGTCCGCATATTCTAACAGCCTCATGCTCGCTGTATCCAGCCGGCTTACGACGCCGCCGTAACGAATATCGAGTACCTCCCAGCCGAACGGTTTGAACATCGATAGCCATTGCTTCCGGTGTGCGGCGCGAAGCTGTTGCACACTCAGCGAGATTTCGGGCAAAACATCCTCTGCAATCCGCCTAAGCACTGCCTTGTCTCCACTGTCATAAGCCCGCTTCAGCTCAAGACCGATTTCGCTCTTCTGCTTCAGCACCGCACACAGCTTTTGCGGCACCTCGAACAAGTAATCTAGCTCTGCCTCAGCTTTTCTGCGGCTTGCAATTTCGCCTTCCGCCCATGCATAATGAGCCGCCATATCTAGCCCATCAATCTGTTTGTCGAACAGCCCCAGCAGTACATCCTGATACAACAGAAACTTAGACGGATTGCTCTGCTTCTGATTATTTGGTGCAGCTCCCGGTGTCTCGTCCAAATACTTCAGTCCCATGTAAGCATCCGCTTCGATGCCAGTGCAGAACCGAACGCGCTCGGCCAGCGTCTCGTCAGTCGGAGTGGACGTTGAATAGGCATGTTCCGCATAAAACTGCAAGCCGAGCAAAGCGATGTACGGATTGCTCTCCATCCCGTCGTCACCCCACATCGTCGCATAAACTTCCCGGATGCCTTCCTTCTTGCATACCGTCAGCGCTGCATCGGTTGCCGGTAAGGATAGTCCGTAATTGACGCCGAACGTATTGAATACCCACACCGCACCCGCAAAAATGAGATTATTGCCGAGCGGCCGGTGTTTGGCGATCAATGTTTCGTAGTCCTTCTCCTCGACGTGGTTATAGTCCCAGTAAACCATATCTACGTCCTTAGGAATGCGGTTCGACATCTCCTGTGGTATTTGCGTCTCATGGCCGTAATAATCTTCACCGTTCTCCGAAGCCAGCTTCAGGAACATATCGCTCCACATCATCGCTTTCAACCCTAAGCGTCGAGTCACTGCGAGCACCCGCTCCAGATGACCTGTCATAATATCAAAACGGCTCATATGTCCATTGCGATCCAAAAATTTGCCGCGTCCAAGCTCTTCCGCTTCATCCATGCCAATGTGGATTTTCCGGCTGCGGAACGGTGCGCTAATACTGACAATCATATTTTCGACCAGACGATCGGTCTTCTCCGCTCCAACGAGCAACGCGCCTTTTGTATCTTTATATTCCTTGACCGGCTCCCATTTCAGAAACTCCTCCAAATGAGCCAGTGTCTGAATGCTCGGGAACGCTTCAATGCCGAATTGATCGGCGTAATCGTCGATTTCCTTCAACTCCGCCGCCGAGTAGCGGCCGCGCATATAGCCGAAATAAGGCTCGCCTTCTATCTCGTAAGTGTCTTCCAAATAGAGCATGACGCTATTCAAGCCCATCAGCGCCATTTTGCGCAGCATAAACTTGAAGCTTTCAACGGTTAGCACTCCATTGCGCGATAAATCAAACATTGGACCGATCGCATCGAATTGTTGTTGCTCTGTAATTTGAAATAGCTCTCCGCCACTAATCTTCTGAATCAACAATCCCAAGCCGCGGAAAAACTGATGTTTAGCACTATAACGAATATAAGCACTTTTACCATCATAGCCAACTTCCAGTTCTCCTGAAGACGGTTCTATCAAAACGGGAATTCCATCCTCTGACCATTCTGTCTTAAGTTCTGTAAGCAGCACCTGAAGCCCTGATTGAAGCTCGCTCAATTCTCCTATAAAATGTAACTTCACTATCAATCCCTCCACAAGAATGAAATATATATAAGATCACACCAAAAACTCGATCAAGGGTGTTAACCTTTGACCGAGCCTGCTACCATACCTTTCATAATTTGCTCTTGGAAGATCAAAAAGATGACGATGGTTGGTATTGCAGCAATAAACATCGCGCCCATCGTTAAGCTGTAGTCCGTTCCGAATCCGTCGGAGAATAGCGACAAGCTTAGGGGCAGCGTCTTCAGCGCTTGAGAATTAATAAAGACGAGCGCAAAGGAGAAGTCATTCCAAAACCTCAAAAATGCAAGAATTGTAATCGTAGCCACGATCGGTAGGGACAGCGGGAAAATGATGCGTCCGAAGATTCCCCACCAGCCGTTGCCGTCGATCATCGCTGCTTCCTCTACTTCTCTCGGAATGGATACGATGTAGGACATTCCGAGGAAGATAGCAATTGGTAATTCAAATGCCGTATAAGGCAGGATGAGTGACCAGTACGTATTCAGCATCCCGAGCTTGTTCATGAAAATAAACAACGGAACGAGTGTGCTATGAATTGGAATGAGCATGCCTAGCAAGAACAATCCTTTTACAGCTCCGTTCAACTTGAATGGGAACCGGGCAAGCACATAAGCTGCAAGCATGCCGAGCACAATGGTCAGCAGCAGCGCTGAGATAGTAACTATTGTGGAGTTAAGCACCGCCCGGCCCATATTTCCGAGATCCCATGCCCGGGTTATGTTGTCGAGCTGCCAATGCTGAGGCCAGGAATAAGGACGGTTGAAAAATTCCTGATTCGACTTGAATGCACTTATTCCTAACCAGTATAGCGGATACAATGTAATTATGGCATAAAATAACAGGATGATTTTCGCAATTCCGGAAATCGGCTTACGCCACAGCGAGCCTCTCATCTTCTCCGACCGAGCGTTTATCATTACTTGCATAGCGATTCACTCCTTCATCGGCCGGGCCAACATTAGCCGACCGCCCATTACCCGCGTCTCTTCGTGATGATATGATTTAGGCCAATGAGCACGGCGCTAATCAGAATAATCATTGTGGATACCGCAGAGCCGTAGCCGTAACGGTATACCGTAAAGGTGTTATTGTACATATATGTGGCAAGTAATTCTGTCGATTGTGCAGGTCCGCCGCGCGTCATGACGATCACATGGTCGAATGCCTTCAAACTTCCAGATATGCACAGTACGATGGTTACAACAACTGTTCCCCAAATCATCGGGAGCGTCACGAAACATAGCTTCTTCCAACCAATTGCCCCGTCGATCTTCGAAGCATCATTAATTTCTGTAGAAATATTTTGGAGTGCAGCGATGAAAATGATGAGATATGGCCCAATATTTGCCCAGTTAATCGGAATCGATACGGCAAACATATTGATTTTAGGATCGTCTAGCCAAGATCGAGTCCAAGATTCCAGTCCCAGCGTCTCCAATAATTGATTCAGTAAACCGATTTGCGGGTGATAAATATAGCCCCAGATGAGGCCGACGACGACTGTAGACAGCACCATCGGGAGAAATACGGCGGAGCGCATCAACCGATTGAACATTGTGTTTTTAAGCAGGAGCAATGACAGCAGCAATGCGATCGATACTTGACCTATTATTGCCGAGACAATAAGGATCAGGTTATTTTTCAGCGCTCTCCAGAATACAGGATCCTCTAATATCATTCGATAATTATCCAACCCGATAAGCTTGGCAGCACCGAGTCCCTTCCACTCAAAGAAACCGTAGTAAGCTGACCAAAAAATCGGGATGATCGCAAAGACGATAAAGATGAGTAGTGCAGGAAGCAGCGCCATGATGACGAAGCTTCTGCTGCGCAATGATGCAGGCATGGCGACAGCCTCCTTTACGTACTTTTGTCTGATTACTTTTTAGTCGAACGCGCTTGCGCATCCTGCAGTTTTTTAGCTACATCCTCCGGCTTACCGCCCATCATCAGTTCCTGAAGACCGTTGTTGATCACCTCGCCTGCTTCAGCAGATAAATAGGCGTCATATACCGGCGTGATTTCAGAATTCACAGCCAATTCGTAAGCTTTGAAGTAAAGTGGGCTTACTTTCGACTTATCCAGTTCTACTTTGTACATAACCATCGAGTTGCTTTCTGCGATCGCCTTTTGGCCGTCTGGTCCGCTAACTGCGTAGATCAGATCAAGCGCTGCCTGCTTCTGTGCACCTTTTGTATTTTTGTTAAGCGCAAAGCCAGCGCCGGCACCACCGGAAATCGTATTCGCTTTGCCTGCCCCGCCTTCTATGCCAGGCATTGTTGTGACTTCGATAGGTGCCAATTGCTCAGGAGTTGCGGATGCTGCAAGATTCGTAAGCGACCATGCGCCGTTAATCATCATAGCTGCCTTGCCTTGAATGAAGTATTGCTCTGCTTGCGTGTTGTCGATGCTGTTTGCACCATCTTGAAACGCTTTATTGTCAACGAGCTCTTTGTACTTGCCCAAAGCGTCAATGAACACAGGATCTGTAAAAGACGCTCCATCTTGAGCTGCAGCTTTCAAGAACCATTCCGTGCCCGTCACGCGGTCAGCCAACGAACCGATAATCGTCGATTGTGCAACCCATGGTGCTTTATTGCCGAGGGCAATCGGCGTAATGCCGTTGTCGTTAAATGTTTTAATTGCAGCCATCATCTCTTCCCAAGTAGTCGGCACTTTTACACTATGCTTCTCGAAAAGATCTTTGTTATAATACATGAACGAAGTTGCTGACATCCCGAGCGGCGCTGTGAAAATTTGTCCTTTTTCAAACTCATAGCGGTCGAATGCCCCTGCCAAGAAATTGTTCTTCCATTCTGGATATTTATCCATCAACTCTGTAATCGGTTGAAGCTTGTCGGCATCATAGAACTCTTGGGATTGGCTACCCGCATAGACGAAAAATACGTCTGGCATTTCATTTGCTGCAGCCACTGTGCTTAGGCGTTGACGATAACCGTCAACCGGGATCGCTTGCGCGTCTACCTCAACGTCCGGATGCTCCTCTTTATACTTGTCGATCAGGTCTCTAACCGCTTTGGCACGAAGATCGTCACCCGCGAAGTTATGCCATATTGAAATTTTCGTTTTTTCTTCAGAGCTTTTGTTACCTTCATTGCTCTGCTCCTTGTTTCCGCTATTGTTGCAAGCGGTTGCCAAAAGGGCAATCATTAAGATAATTGTCGTTATAAACACAAGTCTCTTCTTCATTCAAATATTCCCCCTTTAGTGATAACCCTAGTATAGATAAGACAGACGAGAAGTCGTAGGGGGGAAAATTAAGCCCTTACGGGGGATATTTTCACCTTCATCGATTCATCTTGAACGATATTGCGAAGGAGTTTCGCCACTGTAACGCTTAAACAGCTGGTTAAAATGCTTCATATCCTCATATCCTACCCGCTTAGCGATCTCGCTCACCTTCGCCGGCGTTTCCTTCAACAAACGGCTAGCCCATTCCATTCTCGCTTCCGTTACATACTCAATATAGTTTTTACCTGTTTCCTGTTTAAACAGCTTGCTAAAATAGTTCGGATTCATATGTACGCTTGCCGCTACCTGCGCCAAAGACAAGCTGTCTGCAAGATGCTCGCGTATATATGCTACAGTTCGGTCAATAGCTTCATTCCTGCTACCGTTTAATCGTTCATACTGTGCATGGATGGCAAGCAGCATCTGCTGCAATGTCTCTTCTGGATTCGCAGTAAGCAGCTTCATGTCCAGCATTTCAAGCTGCGGTAGCTTCGGCATCGATTGACCCACGGATGCCGCTGCACGCTCTAACCAGCGGTACCCTCCAACGATCAACGAATGCAAATACGCTTGAACGGAACTAGGCGTCGCTTCCGTATCCTGCCTAATGCTCGCCAGTTCACCTTTAATCCACTGCTGTACGACTTCTCGGCTCCCGCTTCTCAGAACGGCAGTCAACTTACTCTCCACTTCTTCCGTACAAACGGTCCGCATTCCTTTCCGGTCTTTAATATCCTCATAGGCAAGCATTCTTGCTTCCTCTGCCAACCAGCGGAATGAGGTGGTATATTCAGCGGTGCGAAGTGACTCCCTCAGTTCTGCCACGTTGCTGGCCCATACCCCACATGCGGCAAAAAAAGGCTGGTTATAAACGCGCTCCGCCCGCTCCATCGACGTCTTAACCAATCGCTTCGCGCCCGGCTGTCCCCTGCGGAAAATAAGCAGCCATCCATATTCCCACTCCAGAATAACGCAGCCAAGTGAGTCCCTAATCAACATTCCCGCCTCATTCATTTCACTTTCCGTCTCCTCCTGCATGGTCAGGGGAGATGCAGATGTAACTAGCCATAGCTCTAGCTTCTCCATATCCGATCCGAGCCTCAGCTCAGGATAATAGATCAGCAATTCCTCACTTTCACGCTCCGTCAAGGGATTGTCCCCGCGAAGAAACCGATCTAGCTGCTTCCAACGGAACGCCGTTTGATGGATGGCTCCTTGAAGCACAGCCTCCTGTCTGCTGACGATACGCTGCTTCACACGCATAACCGCAGTCATAATGTCGCCAGGACGGCTATTTTTAAGCAAATAATCACTTATTCCTTCCCGCAACGCTTGCTGCGCATATGCGAAGTCATCGAATCCAGACAATATAACAATTTCAATGTGAGGAAAATTCCGCTTAACCTCGTTAGACAATTCCAACCCCGTCATTCCTGTCATCCGAATATCGGTGAGGATGATGTCAGGACACTCTATCGGAATGCGCATCAGCGCTTCCTCCGCGGAAGCAGCCGGCGCGAGCAGCTCAATACCATTCTCTTCCCATTTAATAACCGTGCTAAGGCCGGTTCTAATGATGACTTCGTCATCTACAATTAGTAGCTTCATGTGCATATTCTCCTTCTTTCCCGCAAACGGTTGCAGCCTATTTAATTTCTGATTGGAGCGGTATAATCGTGAAACTAACTTTAGTGCCGCTTCCTTCTGTGCTTTCGATTCGCAAACCGGCTTCATGCCCATAATGAAGCTGCAGCCGATTATGCACGTTGCGCAATCCGTAGCTGCTCCCCGCCGAGTCATTATTCTTCAGCGGATCAATGCCCAAGTTTGCGCTTATCTTCTCTCTCAACAGGTCCAATCTTTCTCTGCTCATGCCGACACCGTCATCCTGAACAATAAACGTTATACGTTCTCCCGCAGACGCTGCTTTAACGATAATGCTTCCTTTACCCTCTCTTTTCAAAATGCCATGAATCATCGCGTTTTCAATTAGCGGCTGGAGCAGCAGCTTCAGCATTCTCAGATCGAGCAACTCCGCCGGAATATTCGCCTCGTAATCAAATTTATCCGGATATCGAATGGACTGGATCTTCACATAATGATCTACATGCAAAATTTCTTGGCTGATTGCACAATATTCCTGTCCTTTATTTAAGCTGAAACGAAGAAAATCACTCAATGAGCCGACCATATCCGCGATTTTTTCGTCTCCCTTCATTAGCGCCATCCAGTGGACTGACGATAACGTATTGTATAGAAAATGCGGATTGATCTGCGCTTGAAGCGCCGACATATCCGCTTCCTTCTTCAACGCTTCGTTGTGCTTCACCTCATCGGTTAGATTAATAATTCGCGAGCTCATCCGATTATAGCTAATAATCAGCTGTCCAACCTCATCGATCGATGTGACGGGCAGCGTCGGCAGCGGCTCGTCCGGGCTGGAATTCCTAAGAAACTTCGTTAATGCAGACAACGGTTTCGTCACTTTTTGAATAAGTACAAGGACGAACGCGATGACAAAGAGCATGGAAATGCTCACTGCAATTGCAGTTAACGTTAAAAAATACTGGTTCTGCGCTCTGTAAGCTTTTGCCGGAATGATACCTACGAGCCTCCAGTTAACATTCGGCATCTGATAGTGCAGTACTGTACTCCGCTCCTCCGCTTCTCGGTAATCGAACGAGCCCGACTTACCCTTGAATTCAATTATTCCGGGAAAATAATCGTTCAAGTTCTTGTTAGTCGAGTACCCTTCCGGCCCAGCCAATATCCGGTTTTGTCCGTCCAACAGCAGGGCGACGCCTTCACCCTCTAGTCCAGCTTGCTTTAAATGGCTAGAGATAACCGATTGTGTCAAGCTAATTTTAAGCATGCCGATACTGTAATATTTTGATGTGCTGCGAATCGGCCGCGACATCGTAATGACATCCTCTTTGCCGTCCGATGTAACGAAGTGATGCACAGGAGACCACCATTTTGGATATTCCTCATAATAACCGGGATACTCGCTCTGAATATCGGTCCATTCTGATTCAAGGACGGATTTGAAGGAAACGGACGGCTTATTATCTTCATTCGATTCGATCATGACATTGGCGATATATGGTTTGGAAATCGATAATGTAGTAAGTAAATTAACGATGGAGGTTTGCTTTAACAAATCGTGTTCCCGTGTTTTCAAATAGCTTTGGACATCAGGGTGGCCGATGAGGAATAGTGATAGATTCTCGACATCGCTCACCATATTTTCCAAATAGGCCCCAATTTGCCGAAGCGTGTTCATGCCTGAGCTTTTCGCTTTCTCCTCCGTTAAGCTTTCAGCAATATAATAGGAGAACAGTCCCAGAGACAACACCGGTACCAATACCGAAATAATAATCAACAAACTCAGCTTCTGCTTTAACGATTTACCTAACCAGTTTTCCATCGTATCCTCCGTTCAGATTACCTTTATGCTCTGTAGCTAAATTGTAGCTTTCATGACTTCCAGAAAACATGTTTGCGCTTTCATAATAACCTAAGTCGCTCGTCCCGACTAGAGTCTATTGTTGACTTGATGAAGCATTGTCTTGTCTTGAGGTCGTGGATGCACCGGGAGAGAGCACTGGATTACCTGATCGCAAAAAAAAATAGACCGCCCTCTCGCAAAGGAATGCGGTCTATTTCTTAGAAAAACCACTCCACAATCGAGTAGGAGGGGGCGGCTAGCCCCCGACCTCTCACACCACCGTACATACCGTTCGGTATACGGCGGTTCATGAAATATTCCGTAAGAAGTTGTATCTGTCCAATGCGCTCTTTAGTCCATTGGACTCCCAATATTGGTTACTTAATGCACGTTGTAGAATTGGACTTCCTGCAATTCGCCAGTACCCTTTCCGGGTATTTCCCCACTCATAGGCTTTATCCTTAGGCACGCCTAAGGAGATAAGCCTTTTGACTTTGGTTCTCGGGTTCTTCCATTGCTTCCAGAGACACATTCGCAATCTCCTTCGAATCCACATATCTATCGCTTTAAAGGCACTTGGCGTATCCGCCAGCGAGAAATATCCGTGCCATCCCATCAAGTATCGATTGAGCTCCTGGATTCGTTCTTCCATTCGCATCGCTTTCTTCCGGGATGTTATCTCCCGAATTCGAGCCTTCGCTTTCTGCAAGGACTGTTTTGCTATCCTCACCTTCGGCTCTTTATCGCTACTAAAGCTAAACCCAAGAAATTTTCGTCTCCATGGGCGGTCCACCGCACTCTTCGTTTGGTTTACTTTTAGTTTTAGTCTTGTCTCAATGAATCCGGTGATGGATGCCTTCACTCGCTCTCCTGCTCTTAGTGTTTTCACATAGATGTTACAGTCGTCCGCATAACGGACGAAGCGGTGTCCGCGTTTCTCAAGTTCCTTGTCGAGCTCGTCCAAGACGATGTTAGATAGTATCGGACTGAGTGGACCACCTTGTGGCGCGCCTTCCGTTGTCGGTTTTACTAACCCGTTCTCCATTACGCCGGATTGAAGATATTTACGAATAAGTTGAAGAACTTTCTTGTCCTTCACTTTCTCCGAAATCTTCCTCATTAGTCGGTCATGGTTGACGCGATCAAAGAACTTCTCCAAGTCCAGATCAACAACGAATCGGTACCCTTCTTTCATGAATGCTCTAGCTTCCCTTACCGCATCATGTCCTCGCCTTTT
>NZ_CAKMAB010000028.1:0-78135 GCF_924513355.1 Paenibacillus pseudetheri | reverse complement strand
ATCGCTTCCGTTCCCAGCGGATGAAAAGCGTCCTAGAGACGGTATTTACCGCCGTGCTTCAGTTTCTGGCTGACGAAAAATATGTTTCTTTGGAGCATTACTTTCTGGACGGAACCAAAATGGAGGCGAACGCCAATCGCTACACATTTGTGTGGGGCAAAGCGGTCAGCAAACACAAGGCCAAACTCCAAGAAAAGGTACATACCCTGTTTGCGACCATCGAAGCCGCAGAGCATCAGGAAGAGCAGGAGTTCCAAGGCAAGGACCTCGCTGAACTCGGCACGGGTACCAAAATAAGCAGTGTGAAACTCGAACAAGCTGTGCAAAAACTTGAAGCTCAGCTTGTCGAAACACCGAAAAACAAACCTCTGAAAAAGGCTATTCGGAAGCTGCGTAAGGATTTGCTTCCCCGGCTGTTGAAGTACGAACAGTACCAAAAGCTGCTTGGTGACCGAAATAGCTTCAGCAAGACCGATTCAGATTTATGCGAATGAAAGAAGACCACATGCGAAATGGTCAACTTAAACCGGGTTACAATGTACAAATTGGGACCGATACCCGCTGCTTACAGCCACACATGGAGAAAACAAGGCAGATCCTTGGGAAACTTCCGAAGACAGTGATTGCGGATGCGGGCTACGGCAGTGAAGAAAACTACGCCTACCTGGAAAAGAAAGAGATTCAGGCGGTAGTGAAATACGGAAGCTACCATAAGGAAAAGAGCAAAGCATGGAAAGCGAATGACGTACGACGAAGCCGAGGATAGCTGGAAATGCCCGGCTGGACAAACGCTACATTTCCGCAAAGAAAGCAAAGAAATCTTAGAGAGTGGATACAAAATTCGGAAACGTCATTACCGAAGCCAGAACTGTGAAGGGTGTCCGCTAAAAGAACGCTACACGAAGGCAACCGGTAATCGGGAAGTCATGGTGAGTCTAGAGCGGTTGCGGTTGCGGTACCATAAGCAGGCCCGAGAAATGCTACGGAGCGAGGAAGGTTACCTATTTAGCCGTACGGCGAATGACGGAACCGGAAAGCGTATTTGGACAACTGAAGAACAACCGGGGATTCCGGCGTTTTCTGCTTCGCGGCATAGAAAAAGTGACGCTTGAGGTCGGTTGGCTTTCACTTGCCCGTAATTTACAGAAACAAGCTGCAAATGACCAAAAACGCAGAGCAGCGATTCTCCAATAACAGGAGATTCGCTGCTCTGTTGACGTTTTAAACTTTTAAGAGGATAGAGAGACTATCTCCGCTAGTAGAATATCTACTTATGGGGCAGCCCCTTTTAAGTTTTGCAGCTTTAGTAATATGATTACAGGAGCATGGGGCAATTTCAGCTAATCTTATAGTTCTTATTCTCTGCTTTTTCAGCTTTCTGTATTCGAAGTTTAAAGAGTCTCACTAAATTTTGGCGTGTATGCTCTTCGTGACAGCTATCCAATTTCTTAATGATAAACCGATCAATGGACATGTCCATCGCTCCTTTTAATTCATTCAGATCCTTATGTGTATAGGGAATATTTTCCTGTTTTCTTGTAAGTTTATTAACCGGGATTTCTAACTTTTAAACTAAAAATTACGAAAAAATAATTTACAAACAAAAGAATACATGCTATCTTATTTATAGTTAATATTAAATACACACATCCAAGGGAGCAATCATAATGTCTAATGTTTTATTTATCAAAGCAAATAACCGTCCAGCAGAACAATCCGTAAGTGTTAAGCTTTACAATGAATTCTTGGAGAACTACAAACTCAACAATCCAGAAGATGAAATCACTGAACTTGATCTGTTCGCAGAGCAACTTCCTTACTACGACAATACCTTGATCACTGGTATGTACAAGTCTGCTCAAGGTTACGAGCTAACAGCTGAAGAAGCAGCAGGTGCTGCTCTAGTTAATAAATATCTGGAACAGTTTATCGCTGCTGATAAAGTAGTATTCGGTTTCCCACTGTGGAACATGACTGTACCAGCTGTATTGCATACTTATGTCGATTACCTTTGCCAAGCTGGCAAAACATTCTCTTACACTGCTGAGGGTCCAGTTGGTCTTTTGACAGGTAAAAAAGCAATCGTTCTGAACGCTAGAGGTGGCATTTATTCCGAAGGTCCTGCAGCAAGTGCTGAAATGGCTGTAAACTTCATCGTTGGTAACCTTAACCTTTGGGGTATCAAAGATATTACTCAAGTAATCATCGAAGGTCACAACCAACTTCCTGCACAATCCGCTGAAATCATTGAGAACGGATTACAATTGGCTAAGGAAACTGCTGCATCGTTCTAATACAAGCCTAGAATAGTATTCAGTATAAAAGGGTGACCCTGAGCTCAGGGTCACCCTTTTTTTGACTTTCCAGCCTATTTGTACACTACTCTTGTCCCCGTCGCTGTCTGTAAAGTTCTTCTAATACTCATCTAGTTCTTTACGCCAACCGTACCCTCTAGTCCTTGTCGAATTAACTTTAGAAGAAGCTGCAGTTTTTCTCTTGAGCTTCACCTCTTTGGTGCTTTGGTACAGCAGCTCCCGCTGTGTCTTTCGATAGTTCAGCAGTCTCTTCTCTTCCAGCTCACCGGTTTGAACCGCTTCAAGTACCGCACAACCCTCCTCACGTTCATGTCTACAGTTACTAAACCGGCATGCAGCAGCTAAGCTGCTAATATCACTGAACGCCAGATCTAATCCACCCTCATCTTCCCACAGCTGCAGCTCACGCATCCCTGGTGTGTCCACTATGATTCCTCCGTCCGGCATAATAAACAGTTCACGGTGGGTAGTAGTATGGCGTCCACGGCTATCGCCTTCTCTTACATCCTGTGTAAGCTGTAGATTTTTTCCACATAACCAGTTGACCATCGTTGATTTGCCGCAGCCTGATGAGCCCGTTAGAGCTACTGTCTGTCCACTCCCGATGTAAGGCAGCAGTTTCTCACGGCCATTATCTTGCAGTGCACTAACCGCATGAACTGGCACACCTGGAGCAGCGCTTTCCATTTCGGCGATTTTACTCTCTGCATCTAGGCAAAGATCCGCTTTGGTCAATAAAATGACTGGATTGGCCCCGCTGTTCCAAGCCATGATTAAGTATCTCTCCATCCGCCGAACATTAAAGTCATCATTCAAAGCACTGACCAAAAATAAAGTGTCTACATTCGAGGCAACAATCTGCTCCTCTTGTGTGTTACCAGCTACCTTGCGTGAGATGACACTATGCCGAGGCAATATCCCATGTAAAATCGCATGCTCGCCGCCATCTTGCATTGAAAGAGCCACCCAGTCGCCGATCGCTGGAAAATCACCTGAAGCGACAAACGTATGTCTCAGCTTGCCTGATAGCTCACCCCATGTTTCTCCCGAATCAGTCATCACCCTATACTTACTGCCAAAATCGCCTACAATTCTTCCGGGAACAAGCCGTTTATCCTCCGTCTCTTTCCACTTTTCATCCCATTTTGAACTCCAATTTTCATTCCAACCATATTGCTGTATGTTAGTCATTTGAATCCTCCTAAAGATCTGTTTAAGTTTTTGTCTTTATTCACCATGTACTGCCAGCATTTTCCGAGAACACAAAAAGCCGTCGGAATATAAGACTCCGGCGGCGGTCACACTTCATGAACTCTTCTAGGACGAAAAGGACAAAAAGTGTACACATAATCAGAAAAATTTCTCATCCTAAAGACTAGGATAAGTTCATTTTCCCGTGCGATATATAGAGAAATAGTCAATTAACTACAATTCCTATCGATTCTATATACGCAAAAAAGCCACCGGACCCAATACGGTTCCCGCGGCTCTAATAAGCGTAATAGAGCTTACCTGCTAAACTGCACGAATAACTTATTCGGCAGCCGCTGTTCCCGGAAGACACGTATCCACAACAGTTGAGTTCATTACATTTAAAACTGTCATAAAACATCGTCTCCTTCCGAAATAAGATGCTGTTATCATAAACGGCGCTGCCGTATAATGTCAACTATAAATTTTGATAAAATTACAAAATGGACTTAAGCTCATTCAACTCGTAGATTATCTTCCAAGGTTGTATGTCCAATTGCTCGTCCCAGGCATGTTTTCTTTGCAGCCAAACGCCTTGTAGCCCTGCTTTCCCCGCACCCCAGATATCATTCACCGGGTGATCTCCAATAAACAATGTCTGATCCGCAGTAACTCCCAATCTGTCTAATGCAAGTTGATAAATCTTAGGATCGGGTTTAGCGATTCCTACTTCTCCAGAAATGACAATAGCCTTGAAGTACTCTCGCAGGCCCAGGGTATCAATTTTGGTGTTCTGGATATCTACTTTGCCGTTGGTAACCAGACCAAGTATATAACCGCGCTCCTTGCAGTACTTCAGAACATCCACAGCATCCTTCATCGTAGCACCATGATTGATATAGCTTGCATCATAATACGCACGAATATGTTCAGCCGTAGCTGGCGTTTCCCAAGGCAGTACCTCGCTTAGCTCTACGAAGAATCCGTCCTTATCACGGTATCCATCAGCATCTCTGTGAATCATATCTTCTATTACCTTCTGTGCTTCTTCAGCTTCCAAATGTCCTAGAAAATCCTGAACAAACTGAGTACTAAAACTGCGAAATGTATGGTCACGATCCATTAAAGTATTATCCAAATCAAATAATATGGCTTGTACTTCTTTCATCAAGCGATTCCCCTTATATGCTGTTGATTATAAAAATTTAACTTACAGAAATCTATTGTACTATGCCTTTGGAGACAATGAAAAGACCATTCTGTAAAAAGGAACAGTTATCTCCCCTTCTACCGAACAGTCTTTATAGGCATTATATTTGATTTATTCATTTACTCAAAATGCTCCGCTCGATGTGTCAGCATCATTTCCTCTTCCGTGATATACAGTGGGAAAGGAGGGGTTTCTTTGAGATAGCTTTCTGTGGCTAGCAATCGATAATGGACTTCAGGTAACCAAGCATCTTCAACAAGTGGCAGCTGACCTGTATCACTGATGTAATTGTCGACAGCGGACTGAACCATATCAAGGTAATACGGAACTAGCTTATCTTGTTCCTCGAAAACTTCATACGTCTCACGTGACATATAGAAATTTTGGTCTGGAACCCCACCTAAATATCGTTGTAGTCGGCTCAAATCTATTCTTTTGTCGTCAAGGATTAAGGCTGTTCTATTAATGAGTGCAGGCATATCTTCTTCAAACTGTCTGATCGCCTGCTTGACTTGATTTAAGGTAACGGTGACGTGATCGGATTGGGGTTGTTTTTTTGCGCGTTTGAAAAACATAAGACAAGTCTCCTTTCGAAAAACCATCTTTGTTAACGCTTACAATTCTATTATATTCGAATTCCTCCCTCATAATCAGCATATTTCCAATCGGCACAAATTGTTAACAACTTTATGATCATTATTTGACATCTTCCCACCGTGTCCAAATTTCTTGGGGATTAAGTTCATATTTATCATTCTCACGATACATAAACTGATGCATAATAAATTCACGCCGAATGGTAGCAAAATCTTCATGGAACTGCTTAATAAACTCGTTAATTTCCTTCTCACTATAAACTACCCCTGGCTCTAGCTTCTCAACCATGTACTGAAATGCGATCAGTTTCTTCTTATATTGTGCCGGGATCTGCCGAAGCCGCCCATCCTTCGAAAAAAAGTTACGCAGCACAGACTCCTTTAGACTATTTTCAGGTGATTTCTCTTCCATATTTCTCGCTCCTTTCGAAAAAATAAACTGAAGTGAAGCCTCAGCGCCACTACTAATGAAATCTGGATTCAACTTAAAATAAACTGTATTTTTGTCACGCCGTTCCTTTATTAGAGCTGCTTCACGCAATTTCGCTGCATGATGAGTTACCGTTGGGTGTGATAAATTCAATTTCTCAGCCAGCGCTTGTCCGTGCATTTCTCCTTGCGACAGAAGCAACAATAAACGAAGACGCGTTGGGTCAGCCAAAGCTTTATGATAGTTCACTATTTTTTCTAACTGCATTGGAATCACACTCCTTCACCTTCATAAGCCAGGAACACATTAGATATATATCTAATTATATAACAATCTACATTATGCTTGCAATGGTTATTGTGTTTAATCTTATGCTTATGGCAAAATGAATGAATTTAGGGTAGGATTTAAAGAAAAGATAGTAACAATCAGGAGGTAACCCACTGTATGAAAGATGTAATTATTATCGGTGCAGGTCCTTGCGGCCTCTCGGCAGCTATCGAATGCCAGCGCCAAGGACTGTCCTGTCTCATTATTGAAAAAAGCTTTATCGTTCACTCCATTTTTTTGTATCCAACAAATATGCAATTCTTCAGTACTGCTGAGTTATTAGAAATCGGAGACGTTCCTTTCACCTCGACCAATGATAAACCATACCGTCATGAAGCTCTTGTCTATTACCGCCGGGCTGCGAAGCAGTATGGTCTAGATATCGCCGCTTACGAAGAAGCGTTATCCATTGAGCCTCTGGAAGATGGAACCTATGCTGTACATACGTCCAATATGCGTGGTGAGCATCACACACGTATCACTGCAAATGTCGTTATCGCTACAGGTTATTTTGATCAACCGAATATGATCGGTATTCCAGGGGAAGAACTTCCTAAAGTTACCCACTATTTCGGTGAAGCACATCCATATACAGGGATGAAAGTTACTGTCATTGGTGGCAGTAATTCTGCGGTAGATGCAGCACTGGAGCTTATGCGTGTTGGAGCTACAGTCGATATGGTCTATCGTGGTGAGAGCATTTCCTCGAATATTAAGCCTTGGGTTCGGCCAATCTTTGAAGGGATGGTACAAAAGGGTAAGATCACTCTGCATCTGGAATCACGTGTTACTGAAATTACGGCTAGTTCGGTTATTGTTACGAGTCATAATGGAGACAAAAAATCCATAGATAATGATTTCGTCCTTGCTTTAACTGGCTTCCGGCCTAGCCGGGTGCTTCTCACTTCTGCCGGCGTAGTTATGGATGACGATATGGATAAGCCAGCATTTAATCCTTCAACTATGGAAAGTAATGTTTCAGGTCTTTATGTTGCTGGAGTAATCGCTTCAGGCCGTAATGCGAATGAAGTATTTATTGAGACAGGTCGTGGGCATGGTAAACTTATCGCTGATCACATTCTTGCGAAGCGCAGTTCTCACAATAAGGAGTTGAACGTTTAAGATGGACATGACCTCTTTGCTTTTGCTTGGTCTTGCTGCGCTCGGTATTATAAGCAGTAATTCCCCTGTAACAATAGCAATGGTCGTCCTACTACTGCTAAGAGTTCTTGGCCTGCAGCAGACCTTCCCTTGGCTTGAGAAATATGGTTTAACCATCGGGATTATCATTCTTACGATCGGGGTTATGACACCTTTGGCCAGCGGTAAAATATCGCTACAGATGGTCGGTCAGTCCTTCCTCCACTGGAAGTCTCTTCTTGCGATTGCGATCGGCATTCTCGTCGCTTATCTTGGTGGGCGCGGAGCCATCCTTATGACCAACCAGCCCACAGTTGTTGCGGGGCTCCTGATCGGAACAGTGATTGGCGTTGCATTGTTCAAGGGTGTCCCAGTAGGACCGCTTATCGCAGCCGGTATATTGTCGCTCTTGATTGGCAAAATGTAACCGGTGAGCAACCATTCAAACAAAAATAGAGCAGCAATCTCCACTATCGAGAGAATTGCTGCTCTACTTTATTTTTATTCAGCCTGAGAAATGGACTGTGGAATTTCCTGAGACGATCGTTTTTCTACAAACAAAAGATCACCAACCCCATGCTCTGTTTGAATTTTTTTCAGTTGGGCCAAAGCTTCTGCTTCCGTATTGAAATACCCAGCTTCCACTAGGAATAATCCCTTCTGATCCTTTAATACGCGCACGTTCTCTAACCCGAATAACATCTCTTCAGCCATGCCTTGACTCTCGCCGGAAGGTTCTGAGACCGTTCTAAGCGAATATATTGAAGTGTCTTCCCCCACATCCCCCTTCTTATCCTTTAATGTAATTGCCACCTGTGCTGGCTCCTTATATTCCTTCACCTCATAAGCGACTGGCTCTTTGAAGGTAACATTGAAACGTATGGCTGAGTCATCCAAAGTAATTAAACGATAAGCATCCTGAACATACTTGCTTTGTTTTAATGTCTCTAGATCTTTAATTGCTGAGAAATTTCTCGCCCCATTCACGGTTACGGTCATTGTAGAAGGATTGTCTGTGAATTTTACGTTATAAGAGCTTGCAAGGTCTTGTGTATTTTCCGAATTTGCGAAGTTCAAAATCATTTGATCACTGTTCTTCTGATGTTTCAACGAAATGAAATTAACGTCTACTCCATCCTGAATCGTACCGCCTCCTGCACTTCCATCCGTAAATTTCAATACACTTACCAGCTTACCGAGAACTGGCACATCATTCATACTATCAGCGAAGGCTGGCACCGTATTTACACCTACTGTAAAAGAAATAATAACTGCTGCTGCAACTGATCCTGTCCATTTTAATCCACTCATTTTTATTCCTCTTTTCTGTTGTTTATGAAGTTTTCCTCTTTCAATCCCTTTACGAGAAGCTTGTGATAGCTCTTCAGGGATTTCAATATCGTTGTATGCTTTCTGTAACCGTTCAAGTTGATTATCCAAAGTACTCACTTCCCTTCATATTTATTTTCAATTTCCCTAAACCCCGATAGATGACGGTTTTAACAGAACTCTCTGGCATTTCCAATACCCCCGCAATATCTTTAATAGGTAAGTCTTCAAAATATCTCATTACAATGATCATTCTTGATCTTTTATCAAGGACTCTTAACGCCTCCTGCAGATCAATGACATCCTCTATGGGTTCTGATGTGTAGCTGCCTTCCGGATTTTTCTCCATATACACGATTTTTTTAGATTTCCGGATAAAATCCAAGGCACAATTGACAGCTATTTTAGTAAGCCAAGTTTTAAAATATTGAGGTTGCTGCAGTTTATGAATAGAGATGTACGCTTTATAGACGGTCTCCTGCACAATTTCCAGCGCATCATCCTTATTCCTCACATAGGAGTACGCCATACGGTAAAGACGCTCTTGCATCCCATCTATCAATGCAGTAAAGCTGTCTTCATCACCCGCTATCGCCTTTTCCTCCAGCTCTGTTGTATTCAAATTCTCACTACCTTTCATGTTGCTTATATTTTTTAGACGCACGTGATATTCAAAAAGACTCAAATGGATTTAAAAAAATGGCCCTCTCTCCCGAGAAGACCACCTAAGTAATTTATTATAATGTTATATCTTATCATGTATCCAAATGCTGTACGTTAAACAATCTCGCATAACTTCCGTCTAGTCCCATCAGTTCTTCATGTGTACCACGTTCTGTGATTTCACCGTTCTCAAGCACCACGATCTGATCAGCATGTGTAATGGTAGACAGTCTATGCGCAACAATTAGTGTAGTACGTTCCGACGAGAGGGATTGCAGCGCTTGTTGAATTAAGTGCTCTGATTCCAGATCCAGCGCTGACGTAGCTTCGTCTAAGATAAGAACCTTCGGGTCTTTAAGAAACACCCTTGCTATGGCTACCCGTTGCTTTTGTCCACCAGACAGCTTCACTCCACGTTCTCCCACTTCTGTATCATAGCCTAACGGCAGCTGCTCAATAAAATCATGCGCATTGGCAGCTTTCGCCGCCGAGAGGACTTGTTCCTCTGTAGCATTAGGATTGCCGAACAAGATGTTATCTCGTACAGACCCACTAAATAAGAAATTATCTTGAAGCACCATCCCAACGGCTCTTCGCAAACTCTCCTGCGTCAAACCTTGTACATCCTGACCATCCATCTGAAGGCTGCCTTTGCTGATATCATAGAATCGCGGGATCAAGCTTATAAGAGAGGACTTCCCACCACCACTCATTCCGACAAAAGCAACCGTCTGTCCAGGTTTGATACTTAAATTGATATCCTTCAGTACCCAATCATTCTCTTCGTTGTATTTGAACCAAACATTATGAAAATCAATTTCACCACGTGCATTCGTCAGAGGTCTTGCTCCTGGTTTATCCACGATATCATAAGGCTCTTCTAGCAGCTCAAGCACCCGTTCAAGGGAAGCCGAGGCTTGTGTGAGCACTGTCGAGGAATTAATCAATCGACGCAGCGGCGCATACATCCGGTCCAAGTAGCCGAAGAAAGCAACAAAGGTTCCCACTGTCAAATTGCCATGAATCACTTGATATCCACCGTATCCGATGACTAGCAGTGGTGCAATATCCGTTAGTGTGTTAATAATCGCGAAGGTAATCGCATTCCAACGGGTTTGAGCCATTGCTTTTTTGAGAAAGTTACCGTTGATATCTTCGAACTGCTTTTGGTCCACTTTTTCCATGGTGAAGCTGCGGATGATCGAAATGCCTTGAATCCGTTCATGAAGGTAGCCTTGAATGCCAGCCAAAGCCTGTGAACGGTCTTTGGTTAACACCTTAAGTCGTTTATATAGTTTACTTACCGCGAAGGCGTAAAACGGAAGTACAGCGATAGATACTAACGCCAGCACTGGATTCAAATAAAACATAAAACCAAGCGCAAACACTAACGTAAATAAATCCAACCATACATTCATCATTCCGACTTCTACTAAATTTTTGGTCTGTTCCACGTCATTTATAAATCTCGAAATCGCTTCGCCCACTTTTGTATTCTGATAATACCGCAGCGACAACCGCTGTAAGTGACTGTATAGCTTATTCCGTATATCGAACAATATCTTACTTGTGATCAGCTGGGCAAAATACTGCCGGTAATACTCCACCGGTCCCCTTACAATTACGAATAAAACAAAAGCGCCTCCGAGGATGAGCATCAATTGCGATACCCGCTCCTCAATACTCATCGCAGGGTTCATCAGCAGATCATCGACTACGTATTTCAGAATCATAGGCAGTGTCAACGGGATGCTGAACTTGATCATACCTATAAAGAGCGTAAACACAATCCATTTCATGTAAGGACGTACAAAAGTAAAATATGATTTCCATTGCTTCACAGGGATATTCTGTCCTTTCTCTTTACTGAGTTGCTAAGTACAGTTGACTTTTGCGCTCTACAGTGTTTTTATATTTTTAAGTCCATAAGTACGATAGCAGTACCCGAACTTCAGGAGGATAAAGATGTCTAGACAATTTGTGACGGAAGCCGTCATGATGGCGATTTACGGCCAGCTTCTCATATCGAGCAGCCCTGTAGAATATATAGTGCCTTATACGACCGTGATGGAATTATACGAACTGAGGGACAGTGATGATCCGTTAATGAACCGTCCAGATGATGACAAGCATGTTAAACTCAAGATTGGTGAGCTCATAGCATATTTCGAAGAGCCGCTGAATGCTAAAAAAATTAACCGCTGTTTGGCCGTTCCTTGGGCAAAAAGCTCTGGTATTCTGCTCGGCGGACAATCCAAGATTACCATCATTAACAGCATGGATACCGCTGTCTACGGCGAAACGTTCGATCCTATCGAAACGGAGCTTCTATTGTCCTCTCAACGTGAAAAGGTGCCTATTCTTACCGATCAATTTGAGCTGATTCAACGCATTATTGAAGGTGGCGTCCCTGTTCAAGTATACGACATTGACGATTTCGATTTTGCTATGGAGGAAGAAACGTTTCGCAATTCGCACTGATTATATCAACGTAGAAAGAGCCCCTGCCTTTTGGCAAGGGCTTTTCACATTAGTAAAAAAACAAAATTAAGACATTTAAACCTGTACTCCGCCAGGCACCGATTTGGCTTCATACTTATATTCAATGTCATCCTCTGCCTCAGAATACACAATAGTTAAGCCGTAGCCTTCCATATACCATAAGTCCTGCTCTTCCATGTAGAACACAATACCTTCTTGTTCAACTTGTATTGCCGGACGTCCAGGTGCCTCCGTCCCGATACCCAGTGAGAAACCAGGGTGAAGTCCACCTCCCGAGCTATAGCGGGGAAATAAACGAATACAGTCTCCATTCTTAAGATCCAGTTCTCTTTTAAACCAAGCTGCCGCTGCTTGACTAATTTCCATGTTCATCTCTCTCAGCTCCTTTGTATAGTCTAATCATACTGAAAATGAATCGATATTCAAACACCTTTATACAATTAATGTTTTCCCAAGCTCTTCAAAAATTAATTTGACAACTTTGCGAAGCGAGTGATAAACTCTG
Source organism: Paenibacillus pseudetheri (assembly GCF_924513355.1). Taxonomy (NCBI): domain Bacteria; kingdom Bacillati; phylum Bacillota; class Bacilli; order Caryophanales; family Paenibacillaceae; genus Paenibacillus; species Paenibacillus pseudetheri. The sequence continues at coordinate 65,924 of NZ_CAKMAB010000028.1, read as the reverse complement.
AACATAACTTACCGTCTACTAGTTATTACCAAAAGTTATTATTAAATCAATGAAAGGGGTGAGCGCGGTGTTTACGAAGTTACAGCCATATCAAATTACTATTGTTGGAATTTCCAATCAACCGAATACCGAAGCAGCCCAAGTGGTGAAACCATCCTGAAGTTCCTTGCGAGTGTAATTGATCGCATAACTTTAGTTCTTGAAGGTCTCTCACATGCCTGGTGCTGTATAGCACCGTGCGCATGATAGCTGTAAATTACAGGCATATCGTCCGTTTTCGGATGATATGCCTTTTTTGTCGGTTGTCATCTTTGAAGGACGACAACGTCGTTTTTTCTTGGCTGTTGAGATAACCACTTGCGCTTTTTTCCAACATCACAGCTAGTACTTTAACTCGAAAGGAAGGGATTTACTTGTTCTCCGTTCTCCGTAATCTCGGCTGGTTCTTTCGCCGAGAAAAAAGGCGTTACCTGATTGGCCTTATCTTACTTATTGGTGTAGGTGTTCTTGAATTATTCCCCCCACGTCTGCTAGGCAATGCCATTGACGACATAGTACGCGGTTCTATTACTACAGCATCGTTAACCAAGTATATCGGTATGATCCTCATTTTGCTGCTAGTCATTTATTGGATTACCTACATATGGATGCACAAATTATTCGGAGGCTCTAACCTCGTAGAGCGCCTGCTGCGCTCGAGATTTATGAATCATTTGATGACCATGACCCCGTCGTTTTTCGAACGCAATAGAACCGGCGACCTGATGGCGCGGGCAACCAATGATATCAGAGCTGTCTCAGCTACCGTTGGATTCGGAATGCTCACCCTGGTGGATTCTACAATTTACCTTACTGTCGTACTATTCGCGATGGGTTTTCTTGTCAGCTGGAAGCTGACTCTTGCAGCTGTCTTACCATTACCACTAATTGCAATAGCTATGATTTTTTATGGTAAAGCGATCCATGATCGTTACAGCTTAGCACAAGATGCGTTCGGAGATATGAATGATCAGGTTCTCGAATCTGTCTCAGGTGTGCGAGTTATCCGTGCCTATGTACAAGAAAGACTTGATGAGAAGCGATTCTCGGATATTACAGAAGATGTATACAACAAGAACATGGCCGTCGCCCGTGTCGATGCCTTCTTCGAACCGACGATTCGGTTCTGCGTAGGGCTCAGCTACATCATCGGTCTTACCTATGGAATTTATCTTGTGTTCCGTAATCAGATCACCCTAGGTGATCTTGTCTCCTTTAATATGTACCTCGGAATGATCGTTTGGCCGATGTTCGCTATTGGAGAGCTTATTAACATCATGCAACGTGGTGGCGCTTCTCTCGAACGTATTGATGAGACGCTAAACTCCAAAGCGGATGTTCAGAGTGCTGCCAATCCGGTTCAAGTTGCTAATCCTACCCGAATTGAACTTAACGATGTGACCTTCCGTTATCCCTCATCGACGATTGACAATCTAACCAATGTTAGTCTGACCTTGAACCAAGGGCAAACACTAGGTGTAGTCGGTCGTACGGGAAGCGGTAAATCAACGCTCCTCAAACAGCTGCTCCGTGAATATCCGACAGGCAATGGTGAAATTCTTATCTCTGGTGTTCCTATTCAACAGATTTCATTGGATCAACTGCACAGCTGGATGGGTTATGTTCCTCAAGAACAGATCCTTTTCTCCAAATCAGTACGTCAGAATATTCAATTTGGTCTAGACAACGCGGATGACGATACGATCATGAAAGCTATCACAGCTGCCGCCTTCCAAAATGACTTAGGAACTTTATCCGATGGTCTAGATACGTTGGTTGGTGAACGTGGAGTATCCTTATCCGGTGGACAAAAACAACGTGTATCCTTATCCAGAGCCTTTATTGCAAATCCAGATGTACTGATTCTGGACGATGCCTTATCCGCTGTTGACGCTCGTACTGAAGCTCAGATCATTGAGAATATTCGCCAAGAGCGTGCGGGAAAGACTACATTGATCTCTACGCACCGCCTCTCTGCTGTTCAACATGCCGACATGATCATCGTACTTGATAACGGACATATCGTGGAACGTGGTACGCATCAGGAGCTATTGGATATGAACGGCTGGTACCGCGAGCAGTATGACCGGCAGCAAGTAGAGAATAATTTATCCAATGATTAAAGACATACTAGCTATGACTAAGCAAAACTTTTAGGAGGTGTCACCGTTGACAAAGAGTACAGGCAAACGCCTGCTTGAATACGCATTGACTGCAAAAAAAACCTTTATCGCAGCTCTTCTACTCCTCTCCATCGGGGTAGCGGCAGAGCTGGCAGGTCCATTTATCGCCAAAAGCATGATTGACAATCATATGTTGGCCATCGAAAAGCCTTATTTTAGTACTACATCACCAGAAGAGGCGGTTCAATACAACAACGCTTATTATAAACGCGGAGACCGGTTTGAACCCGGGGAAGCTAAGGGTCAAGAAATTCGCATTCTTCAATCGGGACGAAGCTTCTACTTTATCAATGAAGCCGTAACACAGTCCGATGGTGAGCGAAAGTTCAGTAATGGTGAAATGCATATCACGCGCGGCCAGGATGAAGTCATTTATCCTGCGGTTAAACTTTCAGCAGATGAGCTGTTTGATTTTTACAAACCTGAGCTCCCTGGTATTTATCAGCTGGTCGGTTTGTACGCTATCTTCCTGGTCATCTCGATCTTTGCTGAATTCGGTAAAACCTATTGGCTGCAATCTTCGGCGAATCAGGTAATCCGAAAACTACGAACAGATGTGTATTCGCATATCCAACGACTTCCGGTTTACTTTTTTGACAACTTGCCAGCAGGTAAGGTCGTGTCACGCGTAACTAATGATACCGAAGCGATTAAAGATCTATTTATTGCCGTCCTCTCTAATTTCAGTACTGGTATTATTAATATTACTGGTGTATACATCGCCTTGTTCTTGCTCGATGTTCGACTAGGTCTGATCAGCTTGTTCATCATCCCGATTCTTATTCTTTGGATCGTGCTCTATCGCAAAATCGCTACAAAATACAATACAATCATCCGCTCACGTCTGAGTGAGATCAACGCTATCATTAATGAATCGATTCAAGGAATGTCTATTGTTCGTATATTCCGCCGTCAGAAGCAGCTTGGTGAAGAATTTGAACATCTGAACGATGACTACTTGAAATATCAGAATAAAATGCTGAATCTGAATGCCTTCACCTCCCACAACCTGGTGAACTCTCTACGCAGTCTCTCTTTTGTGATGGTGCTTTGGTATTTCGGAAATGGCAGTATTACGGGTTCTACATTTGTATCTTTAGGTGTTCTGTACGCCTTCGTCGATGTGCTTGGACGTTTGTTCCAACCGATTACAGGTATGGTGAATCAGCTCGCAAACCTCGACACTTCTATGGTCTCTGCGGGTCGTGTCTTTACACTTATGGATGAGCCTGGGGAGAATGTTACCGATGGTTCTATGCCGCGCTATAAAGGAAAAGTGGAGTTTAAGAACGTATCTTTTGCTTATAAAAAAGACTTCGTCCTTCGCGATATTTCCTTTGAAGCACGCCCGGGCGAAACTGTTGCTCTAGTAGGTCACACCGGTTCCGGAAAAAGCTCGATTATCAACTTGTTATTCCGGTTCTATGATCCACAAAAAGGTGAGATCACGATTGATGGCCAGAAGGTTACAGATATTCCTAAGCAATGGCTACGCAATCACATGGGGATTGTTCTTCAAGACCCTTACCTCTTCACTGGCACTATTGCTTCCAATGTCAGCCTGGGGGATGAACGAATCTCACGCGAACGGGTTGAACGGGCTTTACGGGAAGTCGGAGCAGATAAATTGCTGGCCCACCTTCCTCAAGGTTTTGATGAACCCGTTATTGAAAAAGGGAGCACCTTATCAGCAGGTCAGCGGCAATTGATTTCTTTTGCCAGAGCGCTCTCCTTCGACCCGGCTATTCTGATTCTTGATGAAGCTACCTCCAATATCGATACGGAGACAGAAAGCGTCATCCAAGATGCACTTGAAGTCCTCAAAAAAGGACGTACCACATTCATCATCGCGCACCGTCTATCCACGATTCGCAGTGCAGATCAGATTCTTGTTCTGCATCACGGAGAAATCGTAGAACGCGGTAGCCACGATGAGCTGATGGCACTCGGCGGTAGATACTTACGGATGTACCAGCTACAAGTAGGCGCTGGTTCTAACAGTATCGACAATGATAATGGTGCGCCCTCCCGATCTTCGTTAGGCAGCTTGCAACCATCGTTAGAGAAGATGTAATCGATCCCCTGAGTCACATCCTGTGATTCAGGGTTTTTCTATACTTGATATTAGAACATTTGTTCTGTAAAATGAAGAATAATACATATAAGTGAAGGAGGCAAATGATGCATACATACACTGTAACTAAGAAGCAAGCTCGACTTTTTCTCCTGGCTCACCAAAAGTTAACTAAGGGCGCTCTCCCTGCCGGTAAACTTAGCATTTATGATTATGTCCGTCATGTAGGTTGTATTCAATATGATCCACTCAACATCGCAGGGCATAACCATGAGCTTGTCCTACAATCACGAGTTCCCGGGTTCACACCTGAACAAGCCCAAGAGCTTCTGTACCAAGACAGACTTCTAGTAGATGGCTGGGACAAGAACATGTCCATTTATTGTACAGAGGACTGGCCTTACTTTAAACGTAGAAGAGATGCATCAGCATCGTACCATCAGGCCAATGAGCCTGTAATGGTCACTGTAGAGCAGGTTCGTGAGGAGCTATTAAAGCGTGGTCCCCTTTCCTCTCTGGATCTAGACGGTAAGGATAAGGTGGATTGGGCTTGGGCTCCGGCTAGATTAACAAGGGCCGCTTTGGAAAGTATGTACTTTTGGGGGGAAGTAGTCGTTCATCATCGTGTTCATACCCGTCGGTATTACGATTTTACTGAACGTCTGCTTCCACATAATCTTTTAAACACTGAAGACCCTAACCCCACTGATGAACAATTTCATGATTGGTATGTGCTGCGTAGAATAGGTAGCATCGGACTGTTATGGAATAAATCTGGCGACGGATGGCTTGGGATTTCTGATCTAAAGAGCAAGGAACGTACTGCAGCGATTCAAAGACTGTTAATGGCGGACAGTCTCAGAGAAGTTCTAGTGGAGGGTATTAAGCTTCCACTCTACATCCGTAGCATGGACGCTCTAACTCTAGAAGCTGTAATACAGCAGGAGTCTGAAGATGCAGAGAGTCATTCAAGTTATTCGTTTGCGGCTGTTTTGGCTCCACTGGATAACTTGATATGGGATCGAGAACTGATCCGACAATTATTTGGATTTCATTACCGCTGGGAAGTCTATAAACCAGCCTTGGAACGGGAGTATGGTTATTATGTACTGCCCTTATTATATAATGATCGTTTTATTGCGAGATTTGAACCGGTGATGGATAAGAAGAGCCAAACCTTGAACATTATGAATTGGTGGTGGGAACCGGGTGAGCGCCTAACGCCAGAGATGCTTCCGGCATTAGGCGAAGCTCTATCTGCACTGTCACGCTGCGTTAGAGCTTCTAAGATTCATTTTAGACCGGAGGTTGTAGAGGACTGCGGATTAAAAGGGTTATTAATGTAAAGTCTCCTCTTCTAACCCCAGTTTCGTGAACATTTCTGTACAATAGCCTTGTAATTTGATCTCTAGCCTTCTAGCTTTATTTTTGAATCGTTTCAACTCCTCGATCATTTTTGCCCTTCCAGCAGGGGTGAACGTCTCTTGTATCCGTTCTTTGAAATAATCGTGAACGATATGGTTACGCTGTTTCCACACTTCTTCCAGCTGAGCGGTTTCTTGCTCTGAGAAAGGAAAGTGATGCTGGATTTCTTTGATGAGTTGACCGAGTGAATTGCTGAGTTTTCGCTGATACAAATCAGTCAGATCTGCTTCAGTGGGCGTCTTCCCTTGTGATAATTTGGTAAGCAATAACAAATTGGTCAACTGCTGTTCCAGGGCTTGACCATAATAAACTGCTAGTCCAAAATACGCAAATAACTCCTTGGATTGTTCACTCTCTGGTACTTGTGTATGCTTCATCTTTCCCCTCCACTTCTGTTCGGCCTGCCAGAGCTATAATAAACTGCTATCATCCAGATGATCCGGAGAAGTTTATGTTCGCTACACATCTACTGTTAATTCTCCAGTTCCCTACATATTTCCTCTTCTAGAAACAAAATTAAATCTAGCCTAGTGCTAAAAAGAAAAACAGACCATGCTGTACATCCACAGCAATGGTCTGGTCATTTGCTTATTATATAGTTAGTTTGGGTATACAACCTTACGCGTATACTTCAACCGCATCGCTAATCAAACGGCACGCCTCAGCACATCTACGGCAGGCATCAATACATTCCTGACAATGTGTATGTATATGCTTACTGCTTTCATCAGCACAGGCTTCACAAATTTCAGCACAGAGTCGGAGAATTCCGGCTACAAACGGACTTTGGCGAGTCATCGCTTGTACGGCATAAGAACAAATATCCGCACATTCACGATCTAGCCGCATGCTTTCACGCAGAGAAGCAAGATCATATTCTTTTAGGCTTGAGACATAGCTATAATTACAGGCATTCATACTTTCTAAACAAGCGTCAATGCACTCCTGATATTGAATTCGGGTCATAGCCTTAAACCTCCTGTATTTTTATAGGGTATGCGATACTATTAACCTACAAGATTAGGAATGAACCATTACAACTTCTGACAACAAGGAGATCTGATTATAGACTTCTCTTAACTGTACTAGGACGAACGAAGGTACGTCCCTCCATCTCCAGTAACCTAGTGCGTAGTTCATTTGATGAGAAATGTTCACCGATAAATACGGCTACGTCAGGCACTTCGCCCTGTGGTGTGATTTTCATAAAATCAGCTTCACGATAGGCATATTGGAAAAGAAACCGGCTGGAGGTGTCATTAAAGGTCACAATACCTTTAGCTCTATAAACATCACGCGGCAATTCTTTAACGAACTGTTCGAATTCTTCACTGTTTACTGGACGTTTAAAATAATGTGTGTACGCCATAACATGATCGTGGGTAGTATGTGTGCCACCAGTGGTGTGTTCATCTTCATCATACGAGAAGCTTTCGTTCGCGTCCTCAACTTCTTCCAGCTGTTTATCCGTAAGAACTCCACCTGCATCACGCAGCAGTTCCTCCGTTTCCACCTCACAACGCACAGTTGGCAGAATAGGTGCATAAGCATTCCATTTCCGCAATACAGCGGTAACCTCTTCCGCCTCTTCAGCGGTTACACGGTCGACTTTATTTAATAACAAAACAGAAGCGCAGCGAATCTGCTCCTGCATCAAACGATAAGTCGCACCCTGCTGTGCGCGAAACAGCTCAAGAAGATGTGCGGCGTCAACGACAGTGATCAAGCTTTTCAGTTCTACTTTTTGATATAACGAAATCTCAGTTACGCCGTCCACAATTTCCAGCGGATTCGCAGCGCCTGTTGCCTCAATCACTACGACATCCGGAGACTCCTTCTTGATCAGTGTTGCCAGCTCTGTACTGAGATCACTTCGGATAGAACAGCAAATACATCCACCAAGTAGTTCAGCCATAGGGACAGTTTGCTCAACAAGCAATCCATCCAGATTCACTTCCCCAAGCTCATTCATCACTACAGCTGGGCGTAAACCCTGATTTTTCCAATGATCTAGGAGACGCTGCAGCAATGTTGTTTTGCCGCTTCCCAGAAATCCTGACAATATATACACAGGTACGACCTGTTCCATGTTTCATCGCTCCCAAGCAAATTACGGTTATGTGTAGCGAGTGTACTACATGCACGCGAAGCACGCAAGCGGCACCCATAATTTCAGCTACATTCTGTGAATATAAGACAGCTTGTCTTTACTTCAGCCATACCCTATCATGATAACATCTATAATTTAGGAGTTGAGCCATTTGTCATCTGTTGAAGAACATCGGAAAGAAGCGCCTCAAACCGTTTCCTGCTATATCATTACTGTCTCGGACACCAGAACTACTGAAACAGATACCGGAGGAGCTTTGATTAAATCTATGCTCGAAGAAGCCGGGTATGAAGTAATAGGCAGCACCATTATTAAAGATAATTATCAGGATATTCGTGAGCTATTGTATAAATGTGTCGACCATGCCGGAATAGAAGCTGTACTCCTGACTGGTGGAACAGGGATTTCCCCACGGGATACGACCTATGAAGCTGTTGCCTCTTTGCTAGATAAAACATTACCTGGCTTCGGTGAGATTTTTCGGATGTTAAGCTTCACTGAGGACATCGGTTCGGCCGCTATTCTGAGTCGAGCCATCGCCGGCACTATGGGAAAGACCGCTATCTTTTCTATGCCTGGCTCTACTGGAGCAGTAAAACTGGCTATGGAACGGTTAATTATCCCGGAACTTCGTCATGTTATGCGTGAAATTTACAAGCGTTAAGCAAATACCCATTTTTAAAACAATAGACAAACAACCAAGCAGGCTTTTGTTCTGTGCGTATAATACGGTAAGTCCACACACAAAAGGAGCTGAAGGAAATGTCTGAATGTCCAAAATGCCCAGCCCAAACGGTTACTGACCCACCAAAGGTGGTTTATCAAGATCACTTCCACCCACAAGTAGTAAATGTGATTCATCCAGTTGAAATTGTAAGACGTCACCACTGTGTACCCGTACCTCGCCATTGCTACACCTATTCTGTTAAAGATGTATTTGTTGATAACTCCATGATGCCTAGAGGTGGAAGATAACTCTACTTCACAATGCTATTAAAAATACTCTATAAGTGAGAGAAAGATCCGTGCTAAATGCACAGGGACTTCTCTCACTTTTTTTCTGTGAAAAAACATTTGACAACATCGACCGTTCAACCTATAACTTTGAACACTTTACTCGAAAGTGGTTTTTGATTAACTAAACGGTTAATCGGAAAGGAACGAGATGAGCTCACTCCCAACATTAAATAGAAAAATCAAAACGATCGTCAGCCCTTTTCACGAATTATTATGTAGTCTACATGTCTTCTATCAACCGGAGCACCATCCGAAACGATTGCAGTAGGCGCTTGATCTCAAGAAAGCAATGCCCCTTACACTCCAAGAGAACATCCACACTTTAGGAGAATTATCAGATGGTTGGATCCCGCTCTTAGATCTTCCAAATCGAGTAGGTGCCCAGCCTTAAGTGATGATACAAGAATGCGTATGCTGAAAATCCTCTGGAAAGGTCCTCACTGTACAAAGCAACTTGCGCCATTATTGGGGATCTCAGAGGCCGCGGTTTCTAAACAATTGAAGCAGCTTACTGAGGCTGGATTCACCAAGTTGGAACGTAAGGGAAACTATTTATTTTATTCGGTCAGTAAAGAAACCTTTGATAGTCTAATCGTTCTCCAAAGACAATACCTGGAACAATGAAATCTATGAAAGGAGGAGCTTCATGGTGTGGCATACCGCTATCGCAACCTTAAAAAGAAACCAAAAGGCCAATCTTATAGCCTTTCCCTGGATCTTTACTTTTGGGATTCATACTCTAAACTAAATTCGATATTGAGGCTACGGTTTCCCAAAAAGAGGAAATCGATAGTTTAATGGATGAGTTATTCGAGGAATAGTAGTTAAGCCCCGGGGAAAGTTTCCGGGGCGTTTTTTTTATGTAGTTACCTAAACCACTTCATCGATCTTAATCCAATCATTGTCATAGACGTCCATCTCTATCTCCCCCTTTTCATGTTTTTGGACATAAAAAAAGCCTTGAAATGAAAAAAAAGGAATAACCCAAAAAAATGGCCATACTTTTTCAACCTCAAGGCATATTCTATAAGTTGTCAATTAAGACAACAGCTCCTTCTCCAGCTGAATATAAGACAGCGGAGAAAATGAATGTGTTTTGTAATGAGGTAATTATATCCTAAATCATTGTAAAGGGGCAATATCGTAGGCAGATTCTTTCAATCGCCTTCTATTGCCCCATATTTACATTCATTTTTAAGCTTTTTCTAAAAAAAATTTGTTGCCGTTTAAGGAAAGTAAAGGTTTAGATCGACCAAATAATAAAATAAGGAACCATAGATTATAGCCTGTCGATATTTTGTTGAACAATAGTGTCCCATCCCTCACGATTAGAATGTGCTAAGCGCAAAGGTAGTGAAAATAAAACTGGAAAGAAACAACAAGGTAGTCATGGTTGGAGATTCCGTCGCGGTGCGAATGCGGCTGTAACGACCGATAAGCGATTAAGGAACAAATAGAATCTTGTCAATGAAATAGGAGGCTTCTTGGCGAAGCAAAGGTTCTTTGGAGCGGAAATCGACTGAACCGTCAGAATTGGTTATTGTGACTGGATCCGTAACTCCGGCAGCAACAAGCTTGCTTACGGCCTTGATAGCCGATTCATCGGTTTTCCCTGCCAATCGGACCTCATCGCCAAGCGGCCATGGAAGAGGAATGCGCGTTAAGATGACGGCCATTTCTTCCCGAGTTATCGTGCGATCCGGTTCAAATCGGCCTCCGGTCTCCTCCCCCAACCAACGCTGCTCGACCGCTGCCTGTATCTCTTTGAAGGCAAAATGGTGTTCGATATCCGTATAACCGGATTTCGATTTGGAGGGCGGATAGCCGAAAGCATGCAGCAGCATTGTGATGAATTCCGCACGGGTCACGGACGCCTTGGGGTCAAAGCTGCGCCCATCTCTTCCATTAATGATATCAAGCGAATGGAGCTTTTCTATAGACGGTTGGTAGGGGCTTTCTTTCGAGACATCCGAAAACAACGCTTTTTCCTGTATTTTGGGCGAATAGGCTATCGGTGACTTGGAGGGTCTATACATATAAGCAATACCTCCATCCTTTTGTTCAAGAAATGCTATTTTCTTCCCGTGGTCATCCATAAACAACAAGGGATCTATCTTTTTCAAAGTAGTCTTGCCATTCCCCAATTTGTATCTGTCTTCCGCTACAAGTTGTCCGTTATTGTACGCAATTCTAGTCACAAATGACGGGGTATGCAGGTCTTTGTATAATCCGACATAACGCGCGGCTTGCTGTTCTGTCAGAGGTGATACCGATTCAGGCATCTCAGTGCTCTTCGGATAATAATGGTCCATAAAAGCAGCATACAAATCCGAGCGCAATTCGGAATCATTATTATAAATGACGAACATTCCCGTTTTGCGCTCAGGCAGTAGCCACGTAAAAGAGGCATGTCCGGGGATGTTCCCACCTTTGCTGACGACATACTGACCATTCGACAGTTCATTGAAAATGCTTTCAAATCCATAGCTTGTAATAGGTATGGCCGGATGAGCGAAAACGGAAAACTTGCTCATTCGTTGAACACTTTGTTCACTTAACATTTGCCGATCTCCGGCCTTTCCTTTTTGTAGAAGCATGATCATGAATTTAGCCATATCGCTTCCGGTGGACAACATTCCGCCCTGAGGCATATCCGTAGGATAAAGGCCATACTCCGGATATGGCGTGCCTTCCGGATCGTAAGCTGCAGCCATTCGGGCTTTAAGCTCTGGGGTTACAAGATCATGGGAAGAATTCATGCCGAGTGGTTGAAAGATGTTTTTATCCATGTATTCATGAAAAGGGAGCCCGGTAACTTGTTCCACGGCATATCCCGCCAAAGCAAAAGCATAATCGTCATACTGGTAGGCTTCCCCCGGCGTCCGGACGACGGTTGGCATTCGATCCAATAAGAAATCTCGAAGAGAATTCTCTTGATTGAGAAGATCGAGCGAGGCGTCATCGTCTTTTTCATATGGGAAATCGAACCCAGTCATGTGGGTCAGCATATTTTCCAAAGTTAGCAGTTTACCTGTCGAATTTGGTATTGTGATACCTCCGAGATATGATTGGATGTCCTGATCCAGCTTGATCTTCCCTTGGTCTGCAAGCTGCAGCACCGCCGCAGCTGTAAGCGTCTTAGAAATGGAACCGATGCGAAAAACGGTATTGGAATCAACTGGGGTTTTGCTTTCTTTGTTTGCATACCCGTATCCTTTGGATAAAACCACTTGTCCGTCATGAACGACGACGAACATAGCACCCGGAACATTGAACTTCTTCAGGCTTTTCCCAAAGTAATTGTCCGCGAAGGCCTCCACTTCTTTGGGGTCAACCGGACCGCTTGGAGCAGCAGGAACAGCTGCAGTCTGAATTGCTGTGATTATTTGCCCCTTAAGAGGGAGCTGTTCCGCACTGACACTATACCCTCCGACCAAAGCAATTAAGTAAGTCACAGCTAGAGACGTGCTTAGCGTTACAGCGAGCACTTTTGAAACTCTTTTTTTACACATTAGAAAATCCTCCGTCAATGAAATTAGTATAGGCTGGAAGTACCCTCTCAGTGTAATATGATGAATTATTTCCCCACACAGTCTTCCGACTAGTTCATCACCTAGCCTAAGGACCTCAGCAGCTAACTCCGATGACTACGGTGTGCCTTTCGATTGTTTCGATTGCGATTGACGATATATGCCTAAAAAATAGGCCAGCCAGAAATCGGGGCACAGTTGGTCTATGAATGACCGTCGCGCCCCGTTCATTATATTAATTTCTTTTTCTGACTAATTGCCTGAATATATTTAATAGTAAGCTTCCATAAGACTTTCCCAAACCAAAACATTAACACTCCAATCACAATAGAAATTGGCAAGGAATACATTGGGCTTGGTGTAAATGCTCCCATTTCGATTGTTATTCCCCCAATATCAAATCCCATATGTTGTCCGACAAATTTAAGAATTCCGCCTATCGGCGTAATAACTCCACCAATCATTAAAGCAATGGAAAGAGTACTGATGAATGGCAAGAGTAAGATACCACTGACACCTACAAAACTGTTACAAAGAGCAAATATTGCACCAAATTTACGCCAACTAAATTTACTGTTCATTGAAATGGCTTTACCTAAGTATACTTTCGCTAATTCTTTTGGGTTTCCTAACCGTTCGATGATTTGCTCAGTAGATACACCATTATTTTGCAATTCAAGTATTACACTTTTGATTTCTTTTAAAATGTCAATACGCTCGGAATCGGTCATCGATTTCAAATGAGTTTCAATTTTCATTAGATAATCATTCATAATTTCATCCATAATTTAACTCTCCTTTGATTACTGATATAGCTGTTAATAAATTATCATAATCTTCAAATAAGGGACCAACCCCCTTATATTGCGCAGATTTTCTGGGCGTTCTGAGAGGGGAAAGTTCAAAAAAGTTGCCGTCCTAATCCAAAAGCCCAAAGATTATTATTAAAAGTAAGTTGGGGATTTTGGACCAGAAAGGTATATATTTAACTGAAAAAATGATCACAAAATTTATCCGTATTTTCCATTTTCCATTTTTTCCTACTTGCTAAATTCAGCAAGTAAAATACTTTTAAACGGATTAGGACTGTTATCTCTACCCAAACTGTTCAAACTGACGACCAACGTATGATTGCCTCCAAGTGTACCTCCCACAATCGTAGAAAACCCTAGAATGCCACCTGTGTGTCCCCATATCGAGACACCGTTTGGAAGCTTAGTTTCAAAGATTCCAAGACCATATCCATCGATTCCTGCTCTTCCCGTAGGAACTGTAGTAAGCATTTGTTTTAGTTGCTGTTTCTTGAGTAATTTGCCACCGAGCAAGGAAGAGAAGAATTTATTTAAGTTATCAGCAGTAGAAATCATATCTCCAGCCGAGCTACCTGCACTTGGATTATAATAAGTAACGTCTTTAATCTCACTTGCTTCGTCTGGTTGGGAATATCCCCGAGCATGCTTGGTGCCTGGAATAACGCTTGAATTGCCAGGTAGGAATGTATCCGACAATTCAAGCGGTTCAATAATCCGATTTTCAATCTCTTCCGCGTAGCTGTTTCCGGTTACTTTTTCAATAAGAATACCCAGTAATACGTATCCCGTGTTTGAATAAGACCAGCCCTTTCCTGGGACAAAGTCTGGGGGCAGAGAAATCCCCATCTTCACTATTTCATCAGCCGTATACGATTTTTTTGTATCCATAAAATCAGCGTCTTTTGACCTTGAGTATTCAGCGATACCACTTGTATGGTTCAATATCTGCCGGATGGTAATCTGTTTACCATTGTATCCGTTTCCTTGAATGACACCAGGCAGCCATTTTTCGATGGAGTCATCTAGATTCAAGCGGTTCTCTCCAGCTAATTGAAGTACAACCGTTGCGGTGAACGTCTTCGTCACGCTACCAATGCGAAAGCGAAAATCTGTTTCCATTGGTTTCTTGGTGCTCAGATTCGCTACCCCAGCGGCATAACCCCATGTTTTTCCACCCTCAGAAGTTTTAGCAAGTATCCCCGGGAATCCAAGCTGCAATGTATCCCGCATTGCTTGCTTGACGGAATTATGATCTCGTTGAGTGGTTGTTGTTTTTAACGAACTAGATACATTTTGAGTGGGTTCTGCTTTTACAATTGAGCTTGGCGATGTGTATAGCAGGGAACTTCCAGTTATTAAAAGGGCCAGACTTGCAAATGTAATTCGACTACGTATTTTCATAAGGCATTCCTCTTCTCAATTAATATTGTAAGTTTGTAATCATCTTCCTAATTGTTGTTTTACAAAGTTGAGTCGTCTATTTATTCATCAAATTAATTTTAAATATATCGCCCTCATTACCACCAAAAACAATCATCCCGCCTTCAGGTAGAACTACCGAATGATTGCTCGTTGCCTTTGAAAAGTTCACAACGATTCCATCCGCGTCATAAACGGCAAAGCCTCCACTTACTGGAGTTTCAACGTTCATGACACGATTGGCTGATTGATCATCAATTTTATACCATACAGCCTGACCACCCGATGGTATTCTGCAAAACGAGTCGTTCCCTTCATAAATGGGTTGAATAGCATCTTCACTTATATAGGATTGTCCGTTGATCTTTAAATACTCTTTATGGTTCTCATTATAGAAATTCAAATCGAAAGCATCTCTTCCGTTCAAAGTAGGAATCTCAATTACATTTACTGCTTTATTCTCGTCAACAATTTTAGTGCCGGATGCGTATCCATGATTGATATCAACGGATATACTTTTGGCCAAAAGCGTTTTGCTCAAATACAACATTGAAGTTATCTTTTCATCCAAAGAGTAGTAGTTTTTTTCATTTCGATGTTCCCATATCGTTTTAGTTGACTGATTTAGAGGATTGGAATCTAATTTTTGATATTCGTAGGTTACCGCAACTGTTTGACCTAATCCTGGAGTATCCGTATAAGCGTTAAGTTTTAAATAGGTTTTGCCATTCTTCGGTTGGTCAAAGCTTATGGTTGCATTCCCATCGTTGTTTTTAAATTGTCCATTGCCCGTATATACATATTTTTGAGGCGGTATCGATCCAAATCCTAGATCGGGTAAATCAATCTCTCCGTTCTTTATCTCCAGATTTACCGTTTTACCTACGGTACCGTATAATCCAGAGTAAGCAAGCAAATCGGATGGCATGTCCACTTTCAATGGAGGTTCAAATGTTTTTTTAGGAAGGATTTCTTTAATGATGCCTTTGGCTCTTATATATTCTAATAAAATATTAGATGCAAATATACTATTGTAAATACCACTCCCTCCCGATGAAAGTACAGCTATAGAAATGTCATGTTCGGGTAGGGTAGTCAAAGCAGCGTGATACATATACGTATCTCCACCTTTGAATAATGCGGTGATTCCGTAATCACTAAATGGGGCTAAACGGACGGCATCCCAACCCAGGCCATAATTAATGGTGTTTGTCTCTTCAGAAACCCACACACCCTTTCTATACTCATGACTTTGCATAGCCATTGCTGACTTCTCAGATAAAATATCCGTTCGATTCCCGATTAATACTTCAGCAAACTTACTTACTTCTTCGGCCGTGGAGTAGATGCCTCCTGTCCCAATGAGATTGGCATTCTCGGTGGGTAAAGCTTGATCGATCCCGGGAAAATAAGTTTTTGTGAGTCTGTCTCTATCAAACGAATCACGTGGTGTTTGGGTAGAGGTTAATTGAAGAGGCTTGCTAATATGGGTTTCAAGAAATTCGCTGTAACTTAAACCGCTCACTCTTTCAACCAAGATTTCAAGTAGTTGGAAGCCATCATTACAATATACCGAAAATTCGCCGGGGTTTGACTTTAAGTTATCTGATTGTAATTTGACCAATAATTCATCATGATTTTTCGTATCATTATCATCAAACAAAAAACTATTCCCATAGTGACTACCGTAAATTCCTGAAGAATGATTCATCAACATGCGTGGCGTAATCTCTTTATATCGTTCATCTGCCATTTTAAAGTCCTTAATGTACGTGGTCAGTGGTTGATCAATATCAACTTGATTAGAATCAGCTAGCATCATCGTTGCAGCAGACACATACGTTTTACTTACTGAGCCTATTCCAAACATCGTCTCTTTGGTTATCGGACTCTTGGTCGCTTTATCGTAGACACCAGCGCTATCCGATAAAACAATGGATCCATGATCCATAATTGCATACTGCAATCCACTTGCACCATAATCGGACACGATCTTCGAAGCCAGCTTCTGTGCCTTTTCTTTTACAGTATCATTATTCGTTAGAGCAAAAGCAGGGGTGACTGGTATTGCAAAAAGTATAGCAGTCATTACTACGGAAACCATCTTCTTCATTATTAATCCCTCCTCGTATTCCTTCCAGATGTGACTTACTGAAATCATCATACAAGGAAGAACGCTGCTAGAATGAAAATCGCCCTGAAACGCAAAAAATAATCCCTAAACAACAGGTTGTCTAAGGATTATCGGTATATAATGGTATTAGTGCCATATTATTAAATATTTTATGTTTCGTTTCAATGGTCATATGACCACCATACTTGTCGCAGATTCTAGCTATGTTCGTTAATCCAATACCATGAAATTCCGGGTTTGATTTTTGGCTGTTTAAATGGGCAACTTCATTCTCCATATGATTCATGATGTGAATGAGAAGGGTAGACTCGGTAGAATGTATTTTTATAAGAATGTACCTATCTTCTGCGATCTTCAACTTTTTAGAAGCCTCTATTGCGTTATCTAGCATATTTCCAATGACAACACATAAGTCATAACGGTCAATATGGACTTTTTGCGAACATAAGCTAAGCTTTGTATCTATTCTTATGCCATTGGCTTGTCCAATATTAAGTGTATTTGTGACAAGGGCATCTATAACTAGATTACCTGTGTTTACCCGTTGATAAGCCCCTTCAACTTTATTTAATGTAGTCTTAATATGTTCCCTTGCTGCTGCTAACTCGTTTCGCTCAATACACTCTTCAATATATAAAAACTGTTGGTTCGTATCATGAATGATTCTTTTAATGGATTTAAAGCTGTGAACGACTTTTTCGTAATTCGCATCCTGATGGTCCATCTGCTGTTGCAGCTGAGCATTCTCATGCATGAATTGAAATTTATCAATGATATTATCAAAAACATAGAAAATCATAACATTTAAGAATAGTAATACAATGACGGATATGAAAGAATAGGCGTCCTTATAAGTTAGAATATTCAGTTGGTTTATACTTACAATAGGAATAACCGAAAAAAATATGTAGTAACGATAATGCAAAGAGTAACTTCTACGTTTTGCAAGTAGTCGTATGATCTGAATGATAGCAAACATGATCATGCAACTGAGTACAATAGCTTTTGTGTAGGCTATTTGATCATATTCATTTACAGAGTCAAAGCTAAACTCAATTGAATATAGGGTATAAAAAATATAAAGGGATATAAAATTAACGAGAGATATTAAAACACCGTAAAACATAGAAAAAATGATCTTGTCTTTAATTTTTACTTGATAAGATTGTGCAAAACTAAATATCATGAGCAAAGGTAGAATCAAAGATAAAATAGGAGAGATGGGAATAACCAGATACAGGTAATCAAGCAACCCAAACATAATGAAATAAATGAATCGGTTATGTTTTTTAGCTGATTTATCAAACACCGAGTTGAAGAAAAAATTAATTTGAACACCCATCACAAGTACAATGCTAAAGACAATAGGAAAATTATTTTGAATCATATCAATCGACCTTCATAATCATAAATTTGGTGTAAGTATCTTTAA
This sequence comes from Paenibacillus pseudetheri, assembly GCF_924513355.1. NCBI lineage: Bacteria > Bacillati > Bacillota > Bacilli > Caryophanales > Paenibacillaceae > Paenibacillus > Paenibacillus pseudetheri. The sequence goes on along the minus strand of NZ_CAKMAB010000028.1, from coordinate 47,749 downwards.
CTTCATTAATTTTAGAACGACCTATAGGTAATTCCAACCCATTGGACATTAGAACAACTCCGCTAGAAAATTTCTTCACATGAAGCAGATTAATAATAATAGAACGATGGATTTGCAAGAAATTACAGCCTTTTAAGGCCAAAGCATAATCTGAAATGATGCCTTTGCTTTCATAGGTTTGATTAGTGGTTATAAAATGTAGTTTGCTTTTTATAGTTAAGCTTTTGGCAGCTTGAATACTAATGAGGTCATCATATTTTAAAACGATTTCTTCATAGGTTGACTTGATAACCATAAACTTTTTATCAAGTGCTTGAAAGTATTGGTATATCTTGATCATTTTCTCCTCCAAGATCGAAGGAGCAATGGGTTTTATCAAATACTGAAATGTCATGACATCAAAACTTTCCACCATATATTCAGGATAGCTTGTCAGAAAAATAATTTGTTCATCTAGGTTATTTAACTCTCTTATTTTTCGGGCTGTTTGAATCCCGTTTATCCCCCCCATTTCAATATCCAAAATTAAAATATGGAATGGAGTTTCAGAGCGTTCATAATGGGATACCAATTGCTCTCCCGAGCCGAATAATTCAATTTCAAAATCTATATTAGTCTTTATCGACAAAGTAATCAGGATACTTTTGACAAGCTCTCTTTGTTTTTCCTCATCATCGCAAATAGCCACTCTATACAAAAATGATACACCTCTCATTTTCTATCCTTTATTCTAAAACTCCATATAAACATGATACAACCTTTTGACTTTGTATAGATAGCTTTTGGATGAAATGCAAATTAGAATCCCTCAACACCACATGAACGAAATCCTGCGAATACATGAGCTTGCGGGAAGAAATCAAATCATATCGAGGGACTATGAAAAAAATTCCATTCTAGGTTGTGAGTCGGTGCTCTTTATCTTTGTAAACTCAGAATCTGGGTATCATCGGAGTCCTTGCTTTTAGGCGGTCAAACTCATAGATCGTTCGGAGATTTTATTCATATAAATCAATCCCATGATAAAACCCACAGGAATCAGTAACCCTAATAAATCGACATATAATTCACAAAGTGAAAAAGCTGCAATTATGATCTCCCGGTCTTTTAACTTTAATATCTTTCGCTGATCCAAATAAGACAACAGTAATGAAACAAAAAAACAGATCCACAAAATTCAGCTCAATAGTATCAGTCCTCCCTTCTTTCATTATATACAAAACACCCGACAGAGAAATCTGCCGGGTTTTTTATCATTTATATTTTACAAATCAGGATGCTCATGTTTTGCTTTCAGACGATTCCAACGACGCTCTACTTCTGTTTCGAAGCTCCGTAAAGCTGGCTCATTCTCAGGCTTCAGTAAATGACGGGTTTTGCCCATTGTCTTCAACCAAGCAGAAAGCTCAACGCGTTTGCCTTTGTCCTCTGGATTGTACGTAATATTCGTAGAACCGTGCTCCACTTCATAAAGAGGGAAGAAGCAAGATTCAACAGCCAGCGAGACGATGTTGGTACCTTCTTTATCTTCAGACATCCAGTTCAGCGGGCATGCGATCAGGATTTTACCATACACAAGTCCTTCGTTCTGAGCGTACCATTGTGCTTTTGCCGCTTTCTTCACAAGATCCTGCGGATAAGCTTCGGAACCTGTGAAGACATATGGAATGTTAGTAGCTGCCATGATTTGCGCAGTATCCTTATGCTGTGTAACTTTACCTTGCTGATTCTTACCAATGCTGGATGTAGATGTACGGTGACCCAGTGGTGTGGAATAGGACTGCTGAGCACCTGTGTTCATGTAACCTTCGTTATCGTACTCTACGATAATCATTTTGTGACCGCGTAGTGCGGCCCCAATCGCAGGTCCCATTCCGATGTCCATACCGCCATCACCAGTTACCATTACAAATGTAAAGTCGTCTTGAAGCCCAAGTCCGTCCAATTCACCACGGCGTTTGCGTTCCCAGAACATTTCTACGACACCAGATAAGGTAGCTGCACCATTTTGGAACAGATTATGAATAAACGTAGATTTATGAGAAGAATATGGATATCCCGTAGTTGTTACCATCGCACAACCCGTGTGATAAAGCGCTACGATATCCCCTTCGATGCCTTTGAAGAACGTCTCCAGTCCTGAGAAAATCCCACAGCCTGGACAAGCGCCATGACCTGGTGCAAGCCGTTTAGGTTTCTTCGTCAAGCTGCGCAGTGGGGGTATCCGCACACTTAATTTCCCTGTTGCTTCATCCTGTTTAACCGTAATTAATCCTGTCTTCAGCGAATCAAAGTCCATCGGCTTCAATAGACGCTGTGGCGCTTTGTCCGGTGCACCTGGATTGTGACCATAGTAGTCAAACGGAACCTCAACACGGTCTGCAGCAACGGCCTCTAATGCCAATTGGAAGAATGCATGACCATCTTCTGCGTAGAAGTCCTTACCGCCCAACCCGTAAATACGGCTAATTACCTTTGTAGTAGTGTTACCATAGGTGAATAAGGCTGCCTTGATCTCATTTACCATATTACCGCCGTGACCACCAACCGAATCCGCACGGTCGCCTACAGTGATTGCCTTAACATTCTTCAGCGCTTCAGCCATTTGCTTCTGTGGAAAAGGCCGAATCATATTCGGCGAAATTGCACCTGCTTTGATCCCTTGCAAACGAAGCTGATCTACAACATCTTTAATGATCTCTGACGCAGAGTTCATCAAGAATACGGCTACTTCCGCATCTTCCATCCGATACTCTTCGATCATTGGATAGTGGCGTCCGGTCAGTTCAGCGAATTCTTTAGCGATTTCCTCGAAGACTTCACCCGCATTATACATCGCTACTGACTGCTGATAGCGGTTGTTGATATAGTCAGGTTCATTCATGTAAGGACCTACGGTAACCGGATTATTACGATCCAGGGTGTCCGTAAAGCCTACCGGAGGTTGTGCTCCGACGAATTCATGAACATCCTCACGGTGAGTAAATGCCTGTACACGGCGCTTCTGATGAGAAGTAAAATACCCATCTGATGCTACCATAACTGGAAGACGCACTTTGGCGTGCTCAGCAAGCTTAAGTGCCATCAGGTTCATATCATAAACGGATTGTGGATCACGGCACATCAGAATCGGCCAACCCGTGTTTAGTGCAAAATACAAATCAGAATGATCACCGTGAATATTAAGCGGACCGGAAATCGAGCGGCAGATCAAATTCATTACCATAGGCATCCGTGTACCAGCTTGTACCGGCAATTGCTCTAGCATGAACATATAACCTTGGGCACTGGTAGCATTAAATACACGTCCGCCAGCCGTCGAAGCTCCATAACAGATTCCTGCAGAACTGTGTTCGCCATCTGATGGAATAAGCATAATGTCATGCTGACCGTTCGCTTTCATGGTATCAAGAAATTGAGCGACTTCTGTCGATGGGGAGATCGGAAAATAACCCATGACATGATAATTTATCTGATGGGCAGCATAAGCCGCCATTTCATTGCCTGACTCATATAGGAATTTCTGCTCAACCTTCGTAGAGCTTACTTCTTTGTCATAATCAATAGCCACGTGTGTTCCACCTTTCCTCCGTTAATTAAGCCTCAGTAACAAGATCAAAAATATGCCGGACCGTATGGCTCTCAGCATAGCCCTCTTCCTCGCGTTCGCCAGACAAAGCCGTTGTAGGACATGCTTCTACGCATTTCAAACAGCCTTTGCAGTATTGATAATCAATCCCTTGCAGGAACATTTGCGGTCGTCCCTTCTTATCAGGCTGTTCCTCCCAAACAAAACATAAATCAGGACATACCGTATCGCACTGCGCACAATGAATACAATCTTCTAATTTGAAATGAGGCAATAAACCGGATCTTGAAATGCTTAGATTCTTTAAAAAGCTGCTGCCAGGATTCGTAATGGTACCACCAATAGGCTGAGTTTCATAACCTAAGGCCGAAATATCGGACCGAACGAACTCAGGCATAATCGCCCCTTCTGGTAATGGGAAATGCATGAAGGTAACTTCATTAAATCCACGTTCGAAAGTAGTTAGTGCGGACTGAACAGCCTGCGGATATTTTTTGCCAAGTGATTTCTCGATAACGCCCTTCATAATTTCAGGATCCAAGAAATCACACATCCGGAACAATGCGCCTAACATTGCCATGTTTACACGGTTCTTTTCATCTAAAGCGATCGATGTAGCATCAACAACAGCTATAGTTCCTGCCATCATATTCAGGGAGGACTTTAATTCCTCCGGCGACTTAGCTGAGTTCACTAGTACCGTGCTATGATCATAAATTCCGCTAGTCACGTTGACGGTCTTTGCCAACGCTTCATGGAATATTCCTACGACATGAGGTCGTTCTACTGGTGAAGTGTCACGAATATGCGTGTTCAAGTCACAAAAACGGATATGCGCTTTTACCGCTGATCCCTTTTTCTCAGAACCATAGGATGAAAAGCTCACTCCATTCATTCCAGCACCGACAACGCCTGCTTCTGCAAGCATTTTACCCGCTAAGTTCGCGCCTAGCCCTCCAATTGATTCCAGACGAATCTCAAAAAATCCGAGTTCGTTCACTTTTGGTAACTGTACCACCGACATAGCCCCTTTCAGAATGTCATCAGTATAATATCCTTATGACTTTTTCAAAGATTGTAACTTCATTTAGCAAGTCGCGAAGTGACAAATCTTGCATTTTCCATGTGTTACCTAAGATTATTTAGCTACTCTTATTTAGCAATAAAATTAAAAATTAAGATGTTAAATTCATCACATTCTGCATGATAAATATCACACTCCAGTGAAAAGTAATGCCTCATTCAAAAAATGTGTGTTATTTTTACTTTTCAACTAGTCCGTTTCAGGATAAACTGATGCTTGGTGTAATTTTTCGAAGACAGCTTAGGAGGCATTAATTGTGAAGTCAAACGAAGCATCATTACAGAAGAAATTGCTTCCTCGGCATATCAGCTTTATGGCGATGGGCGGAGTAATCGGTACGGGGATATTTAAAGGAAGTTCTGAGACCATAAGCATTGCCGGACCTGCGGTTATTCTTACTTATGTATTAGCAGGCCTGCTACTCTTAGTGGTCATGGGGGCAATAGCCGAAATGGCTACGGTGTACCCGAATAGGAATATGAAGGACTTCATACGTGAGGCTTTTGGAGAACGACTTTCCTTTATTGTGGGCTGGTTATATTGCTTCATGTGGTTGACCGTTTGTGTGATTGAAGTGCTGGCAGCAGGCAGCTTCTTGCAATACTGGTTACCGGATGTTCCTTTATGGCTACTCAGTCTTGCAAGTGGCGCTTTAATTATCGGCATCAACATGATGAGTGTAGGTGGTTATGGAGAAACGGAGTTTTGGTTAGCCGGGATCAAGATCGCAATGATCATCATCTTCATTATCTTAGGAAGCTCATTAATTTTTGGACTGTTGCCTATGTCTGAGGCTACGCCTTACTTACACAACTTTACAGACTATGGTGGATTTCTCCCGAGAGGCTGGGCCCCCATTTTCTCTGCGCTTCTTGTCGTCATGTTCTCATACGGTGGGTCAGAGTTGATTGGGCTAACCTTGACGGAGACTCAGGATGCAGAGAAGGTCTTACCTAAGGTCGTCAAAAGCTTCATTCTGCGCGTTATTCTGTTCTATACCTTGCCGATCCTAATCATCTGTGGGTTAATACCCTGGAATCAACTGAATGAGCATACAAGCCCGTTTGTTCAGGTATTAGCCGCAACAGGACTTAAGGGTGCCGATCACATCATGAACTTTATTCTGATTACAGCGGTGCTCTCTGCTGCCAATTCTGGTATTTATGGCGCCACTCGGATGCTGCACTCTATGGCGTCACAGGGCGAAGCACCACGCAGCTTGGCAAAAACCTCTGTAAAAGGTGTACCTATCAACAGTCTGAAGCTCTGTGCCGTTGTTCTTGTTATTGGTTCCTTGTTAGCGTACTTCGCCCAGGATGGATTGTTCCGTTTGCTAATGGCTGTTCCAGGCTTTGTGGTTATTCTCGTATGGATCAGCATTTGTATGTCACAACTTAAACTGAGAAAATCTTATCCGAAAGAACCAACCTTTAAGGTATGGGGATTCCCTTATATAACCGTTGTTACACTTGTTTGTTTAACTGTTATCGCGGTTTCTTTTCTCTTCGATGTTCAGAATCGTATCAGTATAGGAACATGCCTAGCAGTTCTGTTGATGCTTACGATTTGGTCGTTCGTAAAATTCAAGAAAAAGAATTAGAGGTTCTAGCTTGGACCGATTTATCAAAAAGAGGTGTATCCCTTGTTCTTCACATTAGCGAAGAGAGGGACACGCCTCTTTTTAATTATTGCCACTCAAAACCGATTGTCTTTATCATGGAGATTAATTACCATAGCGGGACGGACGCCGTCACGGGCTACACTGACATTCGCATAGCTGCGAATACTGTAACTCGGTCCGACAAAAAACGCACGCGAAGGTTTGTTTCCCTGTGTTCGCAGCCACCACCAAGAGCAGCCAACTTCTTCGCCGTCTTTGATTTTATAGTTATCTTTATCCGTTTTATCATATACGTATAAGTTGCATCCATCGTGCTTTTTCGATTTAGCAAATTCCGTGCCAAACGCACGCCGTAGTTCTTTGCCATGTATCTCTGAGAATGCCTTTATCTCATCAACGCTAAGCAAAAAAACGTTGTCCTCCGTATCTGGCGTACCCTCTCCGTTATCTGAGCAACGGGTCGTCTTTATTAATTCCTTCTCGGCAGCATTGAATGCGCTGTTATAGAATTCATCGTTTAGCCACTCGCGCAAATCACAGTCGTGCCACGTAATATCCACGCAATCACGCCATTTAATATCTGCGCTCTTGCCGTGATACCTCTTGCATTCCAAAATGTACTCGCTCAAAACAAACAGTTCGCTACCTGAGTTATGGAGAACACGCCATTCAATCGGCAGCTCTTTACCATCCTTCGATTGTGAATACGTGCCGAAAGTAATGATTTCGCCCGGCTTAAAGTTCCTGTTCGACGCAAAAGCATGCTGCCCCTTTTCCATTAAGTTCTCCTCCTTATTTACTTCCGAAAAAACAAAAAAACGCGGGTACATCACTCTCCCGCGTTAACACTGTTGACAGAATTAATCCTGCAAAATCTACTCTATATCCGGTCGTATATGCTCAGCGATTAACTGCTGCTTGCTAGTCCAGACCTTTTCACTCAAATTCAACCGGTATACTTCGGGATTCAGCTTACGTTGATACTCCGGCCAGAATAGGTCCTTTTGCTCCCGATGATAACGGCGGACTTCATTCAAATCCGGCAAAGTATACACTTGGAATCCGTTAACGTATATCGGCACTAGCATAGGTAGTGCCTCGTAACGCTCAACATACTTATGCATGTATGGATGCAGCGGATTAAACAGCTTCAACCGCGCACCATTACGGGGAGCTTCCTCTTCTGGGAAGCAGATATAATCCGCAAGCGCTTTGCCATTTTTACCAATAATCCGGAATACGTCCTTCTTGCCAGGCGTGGATACTTTCTCAGGGTTGGAGGAAATCTTGATCGTCGGGATCATTTCTCCAGTAGCAGACTCAATTTCCACCAGCTTATAGACACCACCCAAAGAAGGTTGGTCCGAGGCGGTGATCAGTTGGGTACCCACCCCCCAAGTATCAATTGCTGCACCTTGCAGCTTCAAATCCATAATCGTGTTCTCATCCAAATCGTTGGAAGCGACTATCTTCACATAATCCAGGCCAGCATCATCTAACATCTTACGCGCTTGACGGGATAGATAGGCCAAGTCACCGCTATCCAAACGGATACCGACCATTTTTTTACCTTGCGCCTCAAGCTTCTTGGCTGTATGGATTGCATTAGGCACCCCACTACGAAGTGTATCGAAGGTGTCGACCAATAGCGTAACTTCGTCCGGCATCACCTTAGCATAGGCATCAAAAGCCTCCTGCTCGCTGCCAAAGCTCTGTACCCAGGAATGTGCATGTGTTCCCTTGGTCGGAATACTAAACATTTTGCCTGCCAGCATGTTGGAAGTAGCATCAAAGCCGCCAATATAGGCCGCTCTAGCCCCCCACACCGCTGCATCAGCTTCTTGCGCACGCCGGGTACCGAACTCCAGCAAGATGTCATTCGGAGCCACCTGCTTAATTCGTGAAGCCTTAGTAGCGATCAACGTCTGGTAGTTCATGAAGTTCAGAATGGCTGTCTCCACCAGCTGAGCCTCCATAATGGTTCCTTCCACGCGGATTAATGGCTCATCTGGAAAAATCAATGCGCCTTCTTTCATCGAATGAACGGTTCCCTGAAAATGAAACTGCAACAGTTCCTCCAAAAAAGCTGGAGCATAGTTCTCTTCTTGCTCCGACAAATAACGGATATCATCTTCGGTAAACCGCAAACCGCCGATATAACCAACAATACGCTCTAACCCTGCAAACACAGCATAGCCGTTGCCGAAAGGCAGCTTACGGAAATAAGCCTCAAATACAGCCTTCCGTTTATGAGTTCCATTCACCCAGTGAGCATACATCATATTGATCTGATATTTATCCGTATGTAGCGCAAGTTCTCTTCTCAAGTCCTCATCTCCTAATATCTACGCTGCTATATGTGTATGTTCTGTTCTAGTATTATGCCTTAACAACATCTGCGCCTAAACTACCCCTGAAATGTTCTAACGCCCAAGTATGTCCATTTGGATTAAAGCTGGCAACTGCATCTTCGTGCACAATAATTGCAAACCCTTTGTTATATGCATCCACTGCTGTGTGCAATACACAAATATCTGTGCAGACCCCAATTAAATGGAGTTCAGTAATGCCACGCTCCCGCAGCTTAATTTCCAGATCAGTTCCACTAAAGGCGCTATAACGTGTTTTGTCCATCCAATAGATGGAATCACGGTTGTGCTCATAGACAGACTTCAAACTTCCGAACAACTCTCGTCCTTCACTCCCGCGTACATTATGAGGAGGAAATAGTTTGCTCTCCGGATGGTAAGGGTCATTCTCTTCATGCAAATCAACGGCCATAACGACATAATCGCCATTTTGGACAAACTCCGACGTTAATTGGCTCATTCTAGGCTCGATATCTACGGCTGGCTGACCAACCGGCAGATTTCCGTTAACAAAATCATTCGTAAAGTCGATCACTATTAGTGCTCTCATGAGATTAATCCCCTCTCCTGATTTAACCACTACGTGTAGATGGATAACAAAGGCTCATGATCTGTGAACATATAGAGCTGAGCGGGACGCTGGGAATATTGATTTGAACTAAGCGCATTCCCCTCTTCGTCTCTCACCTCTTTTAATATACCCTGACGGCTACGTGTTGAAGTGATTTTACGAATAAAATTCGGTTCCTTAAATTCCGGCACTACCGTTTGAATGACTTGATAGAGCTCACTAAGGGTAAAATGCCTAGGTAAAAACTGTCTTGCGATCGTAGTCTGAAGCATTTGTTGTTGAATACGCAAGTATGCATCCTTGATGATATCATGGTGGTCAAAAGCGAGCTCCAGCTCTTCAAGTGCTTCCTGCAATGTAAATAAACCTACCTCACCAGCATCATCCGAAGCTTGTCTTTGCTCCAACATCCATTCTTCTACAAGGGCAAAAAATGCATGACTGATAATCCATCCGCGAGGGTCGCGGCCTGGTGTACTGTAAACGCCCAGATATTCCAAATGACCACCATCTACACCAGTCTCTTCTTTGAGTTCACGTGTAGCCGCAGCATAAATGGACTCATCCTCCTGACAGAATCCGCCTGGGAGAGCCCACATTCCAGCACACGGCCATTTCTTTCTTCTAATTAACATTACCTTAAGCTCACGTAAGGGAAGCGTCTTGGTGACCGTCTTACGTTCGCGTTTGGTCAGTGTAAACATTACGATGTCGGCCGGAACTCCGTCCGGTGTACGATATTTTTTGGCGTTATAGGTTTGTTCCCCATTTTCGCTCATATTTGCCCCATCCTTTTCCGAAGCTATAATTTTACTAATTCGTATCTTTAAATGTACCAAACCTTAACTTCTAAAATCAACAACTGGACCTAGAAAGATTAGATTATGTATAGTGTGAAACTTAAAGGGGCGGATCTGCATCCGCCCCCCAAACTGAGTGTGGGTTATCCGCATGTGGTTGGAGGCGCTTCGGTGCCGGCTTCCACATTTATTTTTTCCGAAACGGTATCTCTAATCACGGAAATGACAAGCTGGAGTAGATAATTGATGTCACTCTGGCTCTGCTGAAATTCGTTCACGACTGGAATGCCGTCAATTTCATCCTGCAACACTTCAATTTCACGCTCGATCTTTGCTACCATATCTTTATTATTAAAGCTTTCGAAGGCGACAATTTCCTTCTGCTTTTTCTTAATCGTTGCAATCAGGCCTTGTACACGCTCGTGGTTCAGGATTTTTTGCTCAGCCTGTTGAAAATGCTTTACTTCTTCACTTGTCGAGATCAATGTAGCTAGTTCTTTAGCTTTACCCATAATATCCTCGCGTACGATCAAGTCACGGGTATTATAAGTCTTCATTCCATATTTATTCAAACGTTGTTCCTCTGTACTCACAAGCCATCTCCCCATTCGTATGTGATGATTAATGAACAGCAGCAGCTTCTGCCACAATGTCCCCTTTGATGTACCATGTTTTGGTATCTGTAATTCTCACTTTTACAAATGTGCCAATAAGCTCCTTCGAACCTTCAAAATGGACCAGCTTGTTCGCACGGGAACGGCCAGAAAGGACTTCCGAGTTATTCTTACTCTCGCCTTCTACCAGTACCTCGACGACTTCACCTAGCATACGGTCATTAATAATCCGACTATTCTCTTTAATGAGATCATTGAGTCTTTGCAGACGTTCGCTCTTCACTGACATAGGTACATTGTCTTCCATAGCAGCAGCAGGGGTACCTTCACGAGGTGAATAAATGAACGTATATGCCATATCATACCCAACCTCGCGCACTAGCGAAAGAGTGTCTTCGAATTGCTCATCCGTCTCACCAGGGAAGCCAACGATAATATCGGTACTTAATACCGCATTAGGTACACTTATCTTGATCTTGCGAACTAACTCCAGATAAGCTTCACGAGTATATTTGCGACTCATTTTCTTAAGTACGGCAGTACTTCCCGATTGAACCGGTAGATGGATATGCTCCACCAGGTTGCCGCCTTTGCCGAGCACTTCAACCAATTTATCATCAAAATCACGTGGATGCGATGTCATAAAGCGGATGCGCGGAATATCAATTAAACGCATATCATCCATTAGGTCACCAAAGGTGTAATCGATGTCTGTAAAATCCTTACCGTATGCGTTTACGTTCTGCCCCAGCAAAGTCACTTCCTTGAATCCTTGACGCGCGAGCTCTCTTACTTCAGCAATGACATCCTCCGGACGGCGACTGCGTTCTTTTCCTCGTGTAAACGGTACGATACAGTACGTACAGAACTTATCACAGCCATACATAATGTTTACCCAAGCCCGCATGCCTTCGCGTTTTTTCGGTAAGTTCTCAATAATATCGCCCTCTTTAGACCATACCTCCACCACAAGCTCTTTACTGAATACAGCTTCTTTAATGAGGTGTGGCAGACGGTGAATATTATGCGTACCGAAGATCATATCCACGAATCCATGCTTAGACATAATTCGATTAACTACGCCTTCCTCCTGCGACATGCAGCCACACACGCCCAGCAAAAGACCTGGCTTCTCAATCTTCAAGTTCTTAAGGTGACCAAGCTCTCCAAACACCTTATCCTCGGCATTCTCGCGAATCGCACAAGTGTTAAGCAGTATGAGATCCGCATGATTCCGATCATCGACGCTTTTGTAGCCCATCTGTTCTAACAGGCCTTTCATCGTTTCCGTGTCATGCTCATTCATTTGGCAGCCATAAGTCGTTATATGATAATATTTGTCTACTCCGAAATTCTGCATCTCTTCAGGAATCTCGAAATCATAATGCACTTCTATTTCTTCCTTGCCACGCCGTTTTCCTTCTTTATAATCAGGCTGGCTATTAATTTGAACGTTTCTTCCTTTAATCCGATAAGTAATCTTACCTTCTTCTTCACTAATTACCTTCGCATCGCTAAAATCAAAATATTTCGAATAATCTTTCGAACCCTTGCCGGATTTTAAGTCCGGTGAGTTATGGTTCCCCTTAGTCATGCTGTTTTCACGTCCTCTATCTAAAATGTAGCTTATTGATGTTTTAACCTAATATAAAATTATAGCACATTCTATAACATTACATCCATCTTAGATCTCAATCCCAATATGCACTGATCTGGGTAGCGTTTAAGCGAGAAATATAAAGAGAATGTATAGCGTGAAACTTAACTTTCATATATTTTTGAAAAATCAGGTCTATTTTACCACAGCGTGAGAGCAGAACATACTCTAAAAGAAAATTTTAATAGGGCAGGACAATAGCTCTTCTAAAGACTTCCATAAAAAAAATACCCTGCCGACGAGCGACAGGGCCAAATTATATTGTATAAAGGGGGGTATGATATTTATATACGCCGCAAAAACTGTAATGAATCACAGTTCTTGTCTGAATATCACTTTTTATAAAAACTGTAATAGCACGACTCTTGTTAAATCCCTTTTGTACCAAGTTTCTTTGCTAATTCAGTAAGATCCTGTCCTTTTAGTGCACCTTCTACTAACTGTGGCAGCAGTGCAGGTGTACACGCAAAACAGGGCGTTCCATCGCGAGTCAAAGATCTGGCCACATGCTCATCATAGAAAGGTTTGCCTTCATCAGATAAAGCCAGCAAGCACATCGTTCTAACTCCAGATTCCTTCAGATGACGCATCCGACGGATTAAGCCTGCCTGGTTTCCACCTTCATAAAGATCTGAAATAACGATAAATAATGTCTTCTTCGGTTGATCAATAAATTGTTCGCAATAAGCAACAGATTTTTGTATATCTGTACCGCCACCTAACTGAATCCCGAATAACATGTCAACAGGATCGTTCGCACATTGCTCTGTCAGATCAACAACCTCTGTATCAAATACAACTACTCGGGTACTTAGTGATGGGATGCTTGCAAAGATAGAACCAACTACTGAAGCCCAAATAATCGATTCTGCCATAGAACCACTCTGATCGATATCCACAATGACTGTCCATTCCTTGCTGCGTCTTGCCCGATCATAAAAGTAGAATCTCTCAGGGATAATCTGTTGTCGCTCTGCATCATAATGCTTCAGATTGCGTTTTATCGTCCGTGTCCAGTCTATACCACTAAGAGATGGCAATGGAGAATGCTGTCTGCGATTCAGTGCACCCGTCACCGCCCGACGCAGATCTTCCTCCATACGCTTTACAAGATCATCCACAACCGCCTTCACTAACAGGCGAGCCGTATCTTTTGTCTTCTCAGGAATTTTCCCTTTTAGCGAAAGTAGTGTACCTACTAGCTGTATATCAGGCTTCACTGTTGCCAGAACTTCCGGCTCAAACAATAATTGCTTCCAGCCCTTCCGTTCCATCGCATCATGTTGAATAACCGATACGATATCCTCTGGGAAGAAATTTCGAACATCTCCTAACCATTTTGCCAACCGGGGTGCAGATTTACCTGATCCCGCTCCTCTTTGTCCCGTAGCCGAAGAGTTAGCATCACCACTATTTACGATATCGCTCGTCTCATCATAGATAGCAGCCAGTGCTTGGTCCATGATGAGTTCATCTTCAGACAGGTGAATACTTGTGTTTCCGCTAGAAACCGTCAATTGCTCTTCTGCAGACTGACCAAGAATAAGGCGCCACCGAGCTACAACACTTGAATCCACTGATGTACTCATCGTCATATATCTCCAAAGTCAAATTCATTCAAATCCTCAATCATCTTCGCTTCGGCCTCCTTCAGCTCACCCGTCAGAATCTCAGCAGCCTGCTCGGTGTTCACACCCCACAATTCACCTAACAGTTCGGCAATCATCGTCTTTTCTCTTGGTTCAAAGGTGCTGAAAGCGCGCCGTAAAAACACTAATGCACGTACAAATTCTTCATCATCTAATGAATTAATATACTCATTCAATTGTTCCCACAGACTTAATCGAGACAACAGTACATATCGATTACGCATAGACATCCCTTCGAACCAGCCGGCTCCAAGTTCTGCGGGTATACCTGGTGACAGGCGCCTCGATACTTCTTCTGAACATTGCTGTGCAGTCATCGCATTACGCTCCAATAAAATGGAACACGCCACTCCAGATAAACGCGGATTGCAGTCATCCCTCTCTGACAAGTGTTTCAGCTCTTGGATCCACAACACCTCATCTACTTCCTCACTATGCGCAATAGCTGCCTGATTCAGTATGTTCATAGCTTTAAGCATCTCACCTGAAGCCTCATCGTTACATTGGCTCGCATCCAGCAAGAACAGACAGGCTCGTCTAAACAGTTGTTCCAGCAAAGGAATGAGCGGCTTGGTATCTATCCGTCGAACATCGCCATACTGAATCAGAAGGGATAACTCATGAATGGAAGCAGCAATCTGCACCACATCTCGAGTATCAACAGCTAGACGCTGAAGCGTCTGCCGTCCTGCTTCCATCTGGTGTATCATTCCACACTCATAAGCCGTTCGAATAAGTGCTGACGCTTCCGAAATGGTACTGCTGCCATCTAATTTTTGTTGCAATACATAAGCTGAAGCAATCTCAATTGTTTCCCCAAGTAGCGTAGATTCAACAACCTGAATCTCAACTTCAGGAGACCACTTCATTACCCAATGCTCTGCCCACGTTGCGCTAGTCTGACCACTTGCTCTTATGTTCACTAGATCGATCCCAAGTAATCTGAGCCTATGAAAAAAGAAAGAACGATTTAAGTCTAAATAAGCTGCTTCCTCAGAAGACACTCTTCGGTTCTCTCGGAGATCTAGTTCAAGATCATTTGCTACTGGGGTCTTATATTTCTCAAGCTTCAAGCGCTTTAATTGCCGATTCAGATCATCTTGAATCGGCGTCTGACTGATGCCCTCTGCCAGCTCACCAATAGCAGTACCGATATCTGTACGAGCAAGCGCCTCAGCGATCACACTAAGCTCTCCACGCCCCAGTAAGGTCAGCGCAGCATCTCTTAGATCTCTTAACGTCGGAGCACTTCCACCGTGAAGGGCAGCTAATGATTCGGCTAAGCGAACGGCTTCGATAATTTCTGCTGTGGAACGGTGTGTCCCTGTATTACGCAAGTATCTGGCTACGGTAGACAGATAATGATTCGGCAAGTCTTCAAGTGAGCCATTCATCATACGTTCCCACATCATTTGATAATAATGAGGAGCGAGGTTACCTGCTCCATAGCCAGACAAAGAAGATAACTTATAGTACGTGTAGGGCATAAGTGTTAGCTTCGAATTTAGAGAAGGAAGAGCATCTATTTCCTCATCCGACATACCAGATGCCAGATCAGCAAGCGCCGCTGCATGGTATGCTCCACATACAACAACGATCTTATTTGGTTGATGGCCGGCAGCGATTGTATCCTGAATCTGACGACGCATATAAGCTTCACGTATCGTATTGTGTGCATATTCTATTACGTTGTTATGTCTCTCATTTTCTTCAGAAATCTGACGCATTTGGGATGAGAAAGAAATTATTGCTTCCTGATATGCACCCTTGTTAGTGTTGTGTTCGAAATTGCGCTCCCAATACATATCATAATCAAGCTCACCAGCCAGCTCAGCTACTCTATCATATAGAGATGCTTCTTCAGGAGCCTTCTCATCTGTATTGTTAACTTCAGATTCCTCGCTCTGTTCAACAGAATCTCTACTTTTGGTTCGTATATCCTGTAACGCGATGACCACTGATGAAGGTAAATCTATAAATGCAGTATAAGCTCCTTGCTGCTCCGCCCATCTCATTGCTTGATATTCGGGGGAATATAGCGCAAGCGGCCATAGGGCTGTACGCACAGGAACTTCCTCCGTAAAAGCTAGAATGGCAATAGGAGGTTTGGTTGTCATGTTGATGACATGGCGAATCTCAGGTGTAGCATCCGATGGACCCTCAATTAACACAGCTGTGGGCTCTATTTCATGAAGGAAGCTCAATAGATGCTGCGCACCACCAGGAGACAAATGCCGCACCCCAAAAATATGCACGCCAGCTCCAGTAGTTTCGCTCTCCACTAGTTCATCTCCTTACAAGCCGTATATAACCCCCGCCAATCTGCGCCACGTTTCTTCATAATATTGTCGAGATACTCTCTCCAGACAAGTTGATCCTTATCATCATCTTTCACAATGGCACCTTGCAGCCCTGCGGCCAGATCTTCGTCCGTCAGTTCTCCATTACCGAAGCTTGCGGCCAGCGCCATACTATTCGTTAAGAGCGAGATCGCTTCAGCTGTGGAAATCACGCCTGCCGGAGACTTCACCTTCTCCTTCTTATCCAATGTCATCCCGCTACGCAACTCACGGAAGATGGTCACGACCTTATGTAAAGCTTCGTCTGCAGGGAGCGCCGCTTGCAAATCGTAGGAAGAGGCAATTTCACGAACTCGTTTCTTCACAATCTCAACTTCAGTATACAAATCCGTAGGGGCTGGAAGGACGATAATATTAAACCGTCTCTTTAAGGCAGTTGACATGTCATTTACACCACGGTCTCTCGTATTAGCTGTTGCAATGATCGAGAAGCCTTTGCGCGCACTCATCTCCTTACCTAGCTCAGGAACGGATATCGTCTTCTCTGATAAGATGGATATCAACGCATCCTGTACCTCAGATGCACAACGAGATATCTCCTCAAAACGTGCAATGCCCCCATCCTCCATCGCTCGCATAATGGGGCTCTTCACTAGCGCTTCCGGCGTAGGGCCTTGTGCAAGCAGCATTGCGTAGTTCCACGAATAGCGCACCTGCTCTTCACTCGTACCCGCAGTACCTTGTACGACAAGTCCTGATTGTCCATATATAGCAGCTGATAAATTCTCAGATAACCATGACTTTGCTGTACCCGGCTCACCGATTAATAGCAGTGCACGATCAGTTACTAGCGTGGCTATCGCCATCTCTATTAATCGCTTGTTACCAATGTACTTAGGTGTAATCTCGGCACTCCCTGCTTTACCGCCAACGATAAACTTCAGTACAGATTGGGGCGACATCTGCCATCCTGCTGGAATCTTACCAGTGTCCGCTTTACGAAGCGCTTCCAACTCATGCTCATACAATCTTTCTGCTGGAAGCCTCATAATATCTTGTAATCGTTCTTGACTCATCGTTAGCTACACCTCTTCTATTGGGTTTGATGGTCCTTGCATGAGGCGAATGACATACTCAAGTTGTTCTTCTGCAACCTCACTAAATCGAGGTAGAACAGTTATTATTCGACTCGCAAAACTTGCTGGAAGCTGACATAGCTGTTCAAACGTATACGGTTCAATTAATCGACATTCTGTATTTCTATCATCTTCCAAAGCCACTAGGAGAGCCTCTTGCAAGCTTTGTTTATTTATCCCTGTACGTGCTAAGCCCATCAAGAGAATATTGGAAAACCGATGGCGGAATTCAGGATTATCGGTTAATTTACGAAGCAAATACTGCATTGCTTCGGCATGTCCCGGCCTTGCAAAGGCACTTACCAGTTCGTATTGATCCAGCTCTATAAAAGCGTCAAGCCACCGTGAATCCCATTGAATAGCCAGTACCTCGGGGGGCTGCATTTCGACCTTATACATATATTGAATCTGGTCTACAGGTGAATTCCAAACTGCATCATAAGTTCCATGATACCGTTGAACTACAACTTCAGATATTGTGCGCAGCAGTTGCTGCGCCATTGAAGAAGTATGGCTAGTTGAAGATGGCGCATAATGCTTTAGAACTTCAACATATTGTTCATACACACGCTCTGGTGACAAGTAGAGATACGCGTCTTTAAAAACATCATTCACATATCTTCTATTGTTTCTATAGTAGACAAGATCACGCTCAAGTGTCTGTTGTAATATACGTTTCGCTTCGATAGAATCTATCTGTCTAAAATAGGAGTTTGCTTCCTCGATCAATGAATTCCACTTTAGCTGATTCATATATAATGGATACTGCTCTAGAACATTAAAATATAGTTTTTCTAGTTCAGGACTGCGTTTGTAAGATAAAACCCGAAGATACTGGACTACCCTAATCCATAATCCGTCTTTTTTCTTCGCATCGCCCATAATCTCCGAGACAGTTTGAAGCATTTCTGATAACTCTACAACAAGTCGTTTTGTGAGCTCTTGAGCTTGACACTGTCTCAGTGCAGGAACTACTAGTTCACTATCTTTTCCCGTAAATGCCTCATGCAGCCGATTCACCGCATTTGCCGAGTCGCTCTTAGCCAGCGCATTATAGGCAGCTTCGCGAATTTTTTTCTTTTTATCAGTACTCCAAGCAAGTAATTCAACTTCATATTGTCCCTGACTTGCGAGCAGAGAAATAGCCATAGACCGAACATCTTCTGATCCTGAATCCGCAGCTTGATAGATCAGATCCTGAACGCTATCACCACCTAATACTGCGATCACGTACAGCTTTCTCGTCTCCACTATTCCTCCAGCTGGATCAAATTGATCGATAAGGATCGGAAGAATCTGAGGGCCATAGGCTGGCAGTATCTGCTTCATCACAAGCTCGGCGATCTCAACATATGGATCTTGGAGGGCTGCTAAAGCAGGATGAATCATTCGAAGATCTTGGAACAATCCTGTCTCAAAAGCTTCCTTGATAATCTCATAACGTCCTCCCCCACGAGTCTTTAATGCCGTCTGTACCGCTGACAGCCTACGATATGAGAACTGAGTAGGCAATCTCACCGGATGGACTTCCACCTCAAGCAGTTCACCATCAGGCGAAGTCGCTCCCTGTGTATATAGCACCGAGCTAAGCAGCACACTGAGCTCCTGTAGGTTCTGAGCAGAGGAAGATCCCTCGGAATGATCTGGTTCAATGACCGCAACGATTCCCTCTCCTAACCTTTTGAATATGGGAGCACGTTCACCTAACTGTTGAAACTGTGGCAATAGCCGCTTTAAGCGGAAATCCTCAGCAGCGAGCTCACTTCCAGCTATATACAGCCGGTTTACTTCTTGATGAAGCTCTTGTAGTAAAGCTGTACTCATGGATATTCCTCCCAAAGTTTATGTGAAACTTATGCTTTCTTATATTTTTAATATAAGAGACGGATCATCTCTATCCCTTTGATAAGGGTTAACGGTTGTGCTTTCAATCGTCCTGTATCGAGTTGATGTTCAAACATAAGCAGCATCGTAGTATCCGATAGTTCTTCGAGTGTAAAGTATTGTAACAGTGCAAGTGTATCCTGCTCGAGTGCTACTATTTGGTCTAACACCAAATACTGACCCGATTCGTCCGTAAGGACGAACTGATCTTGCTGAGACTTGCTAATCTTATTCACATGCAGCAGCATCACAGGATTCTTGTCTGCTAGGGGATTCTTTAACTGATTTTTAATCTGCTTGAAGCTTTCGGAAAAAGAATGTGATGCCTTAGAAACGATCCACTCTACATCCTGATTAGTCAGAGGTCGTGTTGACATACTCTCGAAACGTACCCTCCGGTTCCGGTCGCCAGGATAATGATATAAGGAAGGAATGAGTGCAACATCAGTGAAACTATCTTCTTCATGAATATACTTGGCTGCTTTATAAGGGCGATACTGGAGCGTACGATGTATATTACCAGTAGACTTTTCTATCCAGTAGCCTAAGTCTACATATTCCTGTCTGGCCGCATCATCATAGCTGAGGAATGAAAGCTGGATCAGTTCTACATCGGAGCTCATCAGGCCACATTCCTTAAGCTCCGTTAGCTGCCAAGCATGACCAAGCCATTCTTCAATCGTAGATTCATTATTCAAAGACAAATCCGGATCTTCCAGCTTCATTGTTAGATGAGCGCGCCCTTTCTTGATGAACGCATGAATTCGGGTTAGCTGCTCTATTGCTAATGAATAAGTCTTCTCACGATTGTCAGTAGAGGAGAGCAATAAAGCTAATCTTCTTAATTCAATTTGTGCACCAGTTAAGTAATAATTGCCCATCATCTTCACGTGCACCTGAATATCCTTTACACCCTTGGCGTCTATTGTTCCAAGTCCTGCGCGTATAAGCGATTGGGTCAGTTTCTCCAGTACAGCCAAGCCCTCCAGTTGAGCTCCAATCTTTTTCTTAAGTGCGGACTTGTTCACTTTCTTGGGCTTAACATTAGCCCCTTCCGCAGCAAGCTCAGATTTTCGTTCTTCACGCTTACTCATCTTCTCTCGTTTAACAGCAAGATCTTCAGGAATCGTTGCAGATACGAAAGTCTCCTTGCCTACATAGGCATATAGCAATCCGAGGACATGCTTACAAGGAATCTGCCTGCTTGGACAAGTACAACGCATCACCGGTTTGTCAGAAACAACAAAATCAGCAGAAGGATAATAGTTGCTGCTACCGCTACCACCGCATTCACCAAACAGAACCACGCCGTCTTCCGACTGATTCAATTGGACAAATCGTCTCTTCTTAACTAGTCCTTGCCCGTTCTTAATTGCTGCACTGTTCGGTGCTAGAGTATCTATGAAGACTTCTGTGATATCTATCAACCCATATCCTCCCTACCTATTATGCTTTTTATTACCTATGATAATATTATCCTTCAATGAAAATTATTCTAAAAATAAAGCTGTCCATAACCCGCTTTTCTGTGCCTTTAGTAAAGAGTCTTTGTCGATTCAGCCGTGAATGGAATGATTTCGTCTATAGCTCCGCTTTGAACTTTGGCAGGCCAAGCTGGATCGCTAATTAAAGCTCTGCCAATAGCAACCAAATCAAACTCCTCACGGTCCATTCTATCTAGTAATTCATTAATGTTATCTTCTGTCTTCTGAGCTGAGTCTTCTGCAAAAAAATCACTGTGAAGACCGATAGAACCCACCGTAATAGATGGTTTCCCCGTGATTTTCTTGGTCCATCCTGCGAGATTAAGCTCAGATCCCTCAAATTCAGGTTGGCTGAAGCGACGAGTGGAGCAGTGGAAAATATCAACGCCAGCATCGCTAAGTGGAGTAAGGAATCTTTCGAGCTCATCTGCATTTTTTGCCAGCTTCTCATCATAGGCACCCAATTTCCATTGAGAGAAGCGTAGCACGATCGGAAAATCTGGCCCTACCGCTTTACGGCATGCTTCAATAACCTCTACTGCAAATGTAGTTCTACCAACCAAATCGCCACCGTACCGATCGGTACGTTTGTTCGTTCCTTCCCAGAAGAACTGGTCTATCAGATAACCATGTGCACCATGAATCTCGATACCATCAAAACCCACTTTTTTCGCGTTCGCTGCCGCTTGAGCAAATGCTGTGACTAAGCTTTCAACTTCAGCTGTAGTCAGTGGCTCTGTCACAGATTCTCCTGCTAAATTCAGACCAGAAGGGCCAATAGGAAGGGCTTCAACATTAGGGCCTTCCCCTATAGTTCGCGCCATTCCCACATGCCATAATTGGGGTATGATCTTACCTCCAGCAGCGTGAACTTCTTCTACTACCTGCTTCCAGCCCTCTAAAGCTGCTTCTTCATGTATATTGGGAATATTGGCGTGGCTGACTGCCGAAGGATGGTTAATGGCTGTACCCTCGGTAACGATTAATCCTACTCCACCCTCTGCCCGTCTGCGGTAATATGCGGCAACATTACTTCCCGGCACACCATCCGGTGAGAACACCCGAGTCATCGGCGCCATGACGATTCGGTTTGACAGCGAAAGATTTCCCACTTGAATAGGTGAAAATAATAGCTCTGTGTTCATACATATTACCTCCAATTGATTATTTGATTACTTTAAGTAAGGCTAATTATCTCCCCAGAAGATGGAAAATGCAAATTTTTAATGATCTTTATGTAAGAAAAAATCATAAAAAAAACCAGACCTCGCAAAATCTGCGAACGCCCGGTTCTCATCAATATATATGAAACTCTTAAACCTCAAGAATTCCAGCTTTAGGAGTCACTCCGAACGCCTTAGCTAAATCCCACAGCTGCTGATCTGTGATCTTTTGCTTCATTTCTCTTCCGCCAATCAGGTTGTAGATCGTAGCAGCCTTTTCAACAGTCTCTACTAGACCAAAGGTGGCATCCATTGAGGAGCCAGTGCCGAAAATCCCGTGCTGCGGCCAGATGACTAGGCGGTGATCCTTCATTTTCTTAGCGGTTTCGCGGCCGATTTCACTGCTGCCAGGAACAATCCATGGAATGACACTAACGCCATCAGGAAATACAACAAGGCACTCTGTGCACATTTCCCAAAGCGTCTTCGTAAACTTCAATTCATCCAGATCATGCGTGAAGGTCATCGCGATAACATTCGTAGCATGTGTATGAAGTACGATACGGTGCGTAGGGTCCACCTTCAGTCGCTCAATATGGCTCATGAAATGAGAAGCCAATTCACTAGTAGGTACAGCGCCGTTCCGCAATCCCCATAACACTTCTACACTTTCACCATTCGCACTAACCCGAAGCACACCGAGATTGGCTTCCGGGTCTTTGATCACATTTCTGAAATACTTGCCAGAACCGGTCACGATGAAGTATTTGCCGGCTAATTCTTTTACAGGGAAGGTAAGTTTAATGGTGCGTAGTGGCTCTAGAACGTTAATATATTTTGCAACCTCATTCTCATCCAACAGATAGCTGACATTACCGCCATTCAGCTCATCCCAGCCAAGCTCCCACATATGACGGGTAATCTCTGACATTTCCTGAATAAATGGAGCCTCACTACTGGCAATATACCCTTTGGATTCTAATACGGATGTACTCATTGTCAATCTCTCCTTTGTATATGTTACTCTCCACATCCACTCTAACGCTCTATCTTACAGACAAAACTTCCTGTTCATAACGCTTCACTTCAGCCAGCCATTGCTCCCGAACGGGTGTGTCTTGCGAAGCACAATAGTAATCCCACACGGCTCCAAACGGATACGATTTGAATTCTTTCGTAAGCGCTAGTCGTGAGGTGTAATCCAAGCCGCTCGATTCGCTTCAATTCTTCCACAGGTTCGAGCATTGCGCGAAGTAACGCCTTAATGGTATTGCGTGTACCAATCACCCAAGCAGCGATATGATTAATACTGCCAGCAAAGAAATCGAGTCCGATATTCGTACGGGAGAGTAAATCCCCACCACTAGAGGCACCAATATCAATGGCGATATGATTATTCATAAAGAATCTCCTAAAGTAAGGGATGATTATAGTATTTTTTTGAATAGAGTAATGACTTCTTCCTTCGTTGGAATAAAAGGGTTACCCGGTGCACACGCATCCTTCATGGAGTTCTCTGCTAAAAGATCAAGATCGACCTCATCTACTCCAAGCTCGGATAGTTTAGATGGAATTCCTACTTCTTTAGACAACGCCTTGATCGACTCGATTACGAAGTCCGCGCATTCCTTATCAGTTTGGTCCTCCACGTTTAACCCAATTGCTTTAGCAATAGCTCTGAATTTCTCAGGCACATATTTGGCATTCTCTTCTTCCACATAAGGAAGTAGCATTGCATTACATACGCCATGTGGCAGATCATATACACCGCCAAGCTGATGCGCCATCGCATGCACATAACCAAGTCCTGCATTATTGAAAGCAAGTCCGCCTAGGAAAATCGCATACACCATTTGCTCACGAGCCTCAATATCATGGCCATTCTTCACGGTACGAGCCAAGTTAGCGAATATAATCTCCACTGCGGCTAGTGCCGTAGCATCAGTTACCGGATAAGCTCCCGGCGTTACCAGTGCTTCAATTGCATGAGTCAAAGCGTCCATTCCTGTTGCTGCCGTAAGTGCAGCGGGTTTATCTACCATAAGCTCTGGATCGTTAACTGAGATTGTAGCAATACTGTTCTTATCCACCATTACCATCTTCACTTTACGTTCTTCGTCTGTGATTACATAGTTAATGGTGACTTCAGCTGAAGTGCCTGCGGTGGTATTCACAGCAACGATAGGCAGCGATTTATGCTTCGACTTGTGTACGCCCTCATATTCTTTGATGTGTCCGCCATTCGTGGCAATGATACCAATGGCTTTGGCTGTATCCTGTGGCGAACCACCACCGATGGAGATCAGATAGTCGCAATTCTGTGCTTGGAGATATTCCACGCCATCATGAACATTTTTACAGGTTGGATTGGACTTCACTTCATCATAAATGGCGTATACAATGCCCGCTTCGTCCAATACTGCCAGCAATTTACCGGCAATGCCGCTCTTCATAAGGAATTTGTCTGTAACTACAAGTGCCTTCTTCAAATTCAGTTCTTGAATATAAGAACCAATTTCCTGCAAGCATCCCTTGCCCATAATATTGATCGATGGAACGTAAAACACATGTGTGCTCATTGCTTGACCAGCCTCCTAATGAGTTCTTTAAGCAACACCAAAATCATTTACTTTTCTCTACAAGCTAAAGCGTTGTATTCCTTCTGCTGCGCCTCAGGCTGGCCTCTGAATACCAGCTGGACCGGCCTTGCATCACACCAACTCGATAAATTTCTAAAGGATTTATTTCCTTCTTCATCGTATGCCCCTAAATCTTTGTTGTCAACATTTTTAATATTATTTATGTTGTTTTTGTTTGTTTTATATCTGTTTTGTGAATATTATTGGCAAATACAGATGTATATACGTTGTTTTTATTGCAAAACACAGATATTTAGCGCATGATTGTAAAATATAGCTTCGGAAAGGTGATTCCTATGCTTGCAGCCGAAAGACGTAAAAAAATAATAGATCTCGTCCATCAAGATAAACGAGTACTTGTCTCCGATCTAAGTAAAATGTTTGAGGTCACTGAAGAGACGATACGCAGAGATTTGGAGAAGCTAGAGAAGGATGGCATCCTTAGTCGTACCTATGGCGGCGCTATGCTGAATCGCCATACGAATGAGGATCTGCCTTTTGTTACACGTAATGCCTTGAATACAGATATTAAACGGGGAATCGCCCTGAAGGCGCTCGATTTAATCAATGATGGAGATACATTAATGGTAGATCCAAGCTCTACAGCCTTTGAGTTTCTAAAATTGCTGGGAAACAAAAATAATTTAACCATCATCACAAATTCTATAAATATTTTGCATGAGTTCTCGAATTCAGGGATGGATATCATCTCTACTGGCGGTTCACTTCGTTACCGATCGTTGTCGCTGGTGGGACCGGTAGCCCATGACACCATTCAAAGATACAATGTGGATACAGCGGTAATCAGTTGCAAAGGAATGGATATGGAACGAGGCATCACAGATTCCAACGAACCGGAGTGTGAGCTCAAGAAGTACATGCTAAGGCAAGCCAATAAGGTCGTACTCCTGGCGGATCACACCAAATTCGATAAGACTGCTTTTACAAAGCTGGTTGAGCTTGGCCATATTGATTTTCTGATCACTGACCGTAAGCCTTCTGAAGCTTGGCTAAAACGTCTGAACGAGGACAATATTGAGGTTCTCTATTAACAGAGGGTAAGAACATACTAAGCCTAATTTAACAAATGCCGTTCCCCAGTGTGAGCTGGGTAGCGGCATTTGTTATATTTTTCAACCTTATCTTTCCGTAGAAACCTGAGAGATTGATATTACATCTACGGAAGAATGAATATGATCTGATTGCTTTACTTGTGTAGAAGCCTTCTTCCTACAAATATAAACAAGCGCTGGCGGGAAATTTAACAGCACCCATTTAACACTCACAATATCAAAATGCTGCATTAATTCTTTCTTCATTTGAGGAAAATATTCAAAAGTGATAAACCAGCCGCCCTCTTTTAAAGAAGATATGATTTGCTCAATGTAAAGCGTTCGATCTGAGGCTGAGAAATTCCTAAAAGACAAACTGCTCACGATGCAATCTACCTTCTTCAACCTTCTATTATGAAGCGCAAGCCGTAGCCGCAGGCAATCGTTAAAAAAAATACGGTCAGGGAATTTAAGTCTTAGTTGATGACGAAAATCAGGATCCTTCTCAAACAGGAGCACATTCATCCCACTCTCTTCCCCGCTTGGAATAAATCTTGTGATGGCTCCAGTACCAGCACCCAGCTCAGCTATATTATGCATTTGTTGCCATGGAATAATGTCGATCATCGTTTTTGCTAGCCAGCGCGAACTGGGAGTAACGCTTCCTAATTGTCGGGGCGCATGCAGAAATTTATACAGAAAATGAAGTCTTTCTCGAATTCCGCTTCGCATGTCAACTCCCCCTTATCGTAATTTCCCCATCTAACTCTAAAATATGTTAAAAAGATTAAAGTCGTACTCGATCTATTCTCTCCATTTATTAATTTTCGCAAAACAAAAGCCCAAATTTCACCGCAGAATAATTGCGAGGAAATTCGGGCTAATGATTAACATTAATTACTTCGTTTCAACGGCATGTCCACCAAATTCATTCCGGAGTGCAGCCACTACTTTACCAGTGAAGGTATCGGTCTCAAGTGAACGGTAGCGCATTAATAACGCCATTGCGATCACTGGTGTTGCGGCTTGCAAATCAAATGCAGTTTCAAGCGTCCATCTACCTTCTCCGGAGGAGTGCATAATCCCTTTGATTTCATCCAATTTAGCATCTTTCGAGAACGCACGTTCAACCAGTTCCATCAGCCAAGAACGGATGACAGATCCATGATTCCACACCCGAGCGACTTCCTCAAAGTTGTAATCAAACTCACTCTTCTCCAGTACCTCAAAACCTTCACCGATAGCAGCCATCATGCCGTATTCGATACCGTTATGCACCATCTTTAGAAAATGGCCGCTGCCTGCTTTACCAGCATATAAAAAGCCGCTTTCTACAGCTGTATCACGGAAGATGGGCTCCACAACCTCCCAAGCTTCATGATCTCCACCAACCATGTAACAAGCGCCGTTACGCGCTCCTTCCATCCCTCCGGACGTACCAGCGTCCATAAAGTGAATTCCGTGCTCCTTCAATTCCTCATACCGGCGAATAGATTCCTTATAGTGTGAGTTTCCTGCTTCAATAACGATATCACCTTTAGACAATTGTGGAGTGAGTTCAGCGATTACTGAATCAACGACCTGATGCGGAACCATGATCCAAATAATTCTTGGTGTTTCCAATTGTTGCACTAGCTCAGGCAGTGTTACTGCTCCACTTGCACCTTTAGCTTTCATTTCTTCCACAGCAGGTGCATTCAAATCAAATGCGACAACCTCATGTCCATGATCCAGCAAATTCTGGCCCAAATTGAAGCCCATTTTTCCTAATCCAACTAATCCTACCTTCATGTAATTCCCCTCCGATATATAGATTCTTGTGATGTAATTTCTCCAAAATTGGTAAAAAAAACAGGCAGGGGCTTACGCCCCTGGCCGTATAGATTCCTCTGTTGCTGCAACTTCTGCCTGAGCAGAGAGAACTTCTGACTCCTGATCTGCCTCATCGAACCACCAGCGATCTTCACCCAATAGCTCCATAGCCGCATCTGGACCATATGAACCTGAAGCATAAGTGTGAAGTGGCATAAGCCCCTCTTCCATCGCTTCCTGGATAGGTGTAACCCACTGCCATGACAGTTCTACTTCTCTCCAGTGAGCGAAGAAGGTAGCATCACCACGTAATGCATCGAAAATTAGATTCTCGTAGGCTTCCGGAACATCTGAGGTACCCGCTTCATAAGTAGCGCGGACAGGCTCAAGCTTTCCTTTTTGCAGCTGATCTTTCGTGTTAAGTTGTAGCGTTATGGCTTCATTCGGTCCAATCTCGATAATCAGTAAATTCGGTACATCATTTCCTTTATTCAAGTTATTACTATCATTAAACGGTTCTTTAAACTCAATAACAATACGTGTAGATTTCTCCTTCATTCTCTTCCCAGTACGAACATAGAAAGGTACATCATTCCAGAGCGGATCATCTATAAATAAACGCGCTGCGATAAACGTCTCATTTTGCGAGGATTGATTAATACCCGGCTCATTCAAATAACCTGCCACAGCATTCCCTTTAATCTCACCCTCTGCATATTGTCCACGAACAACATGTTTATTAACCTCATCTTTGCTAATTGGAATGAGATGCTCCATGACGTATATTTTCTTCCCACGGATTTCTTCAGGTGTACTGCCTTTAGGAAGCTGCATTGCCATCATCATCATTAACTGCAGCATATGGTTCTGGAACATATCACGAAGTGCACCAGCTTTATCATAATAGCCTGCCCGCTCTTCAACGCCGACAGTCTCACTCGCCGTAATTTGAACATTCGCGATATATCTATTTTTCCACAGCGCTCTTAGCACTGGATTAGAATACTTCAGAACTTCCAAATTCTGCACCATCGGTTTACCTAGGAAGTGGTCAATCCGGAAGATTTCTTCTTCAGTAAATACGGCATTCAAGCTATCATTCAGCTCTCTTGCTGATTTCAAATCTGTGCCAAAAGGCTTCTCAATAATCAGACGCTTCCAGCCTTTCGTGGAACCCAGACCACTTGAGTGAATATTAGCTGCGATTTCCTTGAAGAACTCAGGACCCACAGACAAATAGAACATCCGGTTCTCCGGAATATTGAACAACTGCTCGCGACGTTTAACATGCTCCAGCAGCTTCAAGTAATCTTCTGTATTCCCTACGTCTAGAACACTATATTCAAAAGCTTCCAAGAACACCTGCAATTGCGGTGAGTCAACCGCTGGTTGTCTAGAAAAAGTCTGTAACGATTGCAGTACTTGCTTACGGAAGGCTTCATTCGAAACTTCTCTTCTTCCTAATCCAATCACAGAAAGAGGACCTGAAATTTGA
This sequence comes from Paenibacillus pseudetheri, assembly GCF_924513355.1. Classification (NCBI taxonomy): domain Bacteria; kingdom Bacillati; phylum Bacillota; class Bacilli; order Caryophanales; family Paenibacillaceae; genus Paenibacillus; species Paenibacillus pseudetheri. Next base: position 18,830 of record NZ_CAKMAB010000028.1, on the reverse strand, counting down.
CCATCTAAAAAGAGGTTATATAGTGCAGAATAGATTTTACGTTTTGCCAAATCTCCTGTAGCGCCGAATAGCACAAATGTTGATGATTCCACTTTCATTCCTCCTGTTGTTATATATTATTTATATACTTACTTTTAATTACTAACATACTCAGTAGAATCAATCATACGACTGATATTTTCATACGTCAACCTCATTTCGACATTTACGAAAAGTTATTATTTTCACAAAGCTATGAAATGGTAATTATGATTAATGTCACAAAGAAAAACTTACTGAATTATTCGCATCAAATTACTCTGATATTTACGTTGATTAAAGAAAAATCTCAATCCCAGCGCGGCTTTAACCAATCTGACCTATACCCTCCGATTAGAAAACCATCACAACAGTCACTTTGTAACAAGAATAAAATTTCCAGTCGTCATCTTTACTCGTACTCCCTCGTATCTTTAAACTAACTTAAAGTAATTGATCATTTTGAAATGGACGACATAAATAAAATATTACAAATCGATCTTGCTTTTAATCTCAACTTAGATCTTTAAGCATAAAAAAAGGTCATCTTCGAGGAAGATTATCAGAGTATGCTTCGTAGGGATTAGCACAGATAACTTTGAAGGCGTTGACAGACTACTGAGTATCCATGCCTCTTTGTTTAAGGCAGGTATTTTAAGTGTTAATAATTAAAGAACGTATGAATTTCCATTCAGTTTACGAAAGGAAGGAGATTTTTTCATGAATATGAAGCAATGGGATCGAATTCGGACGGGACAGGGATTTATAGCTGCCTTGGACCAAAGTGGTGGAAGTACACCTAAAGCGCTGCTGCAATATGGCATTAAAGAGGACAGCTACTCCAATGAAGATCAAATGTATGCAATGGTTCACGAGATGCGAACGCGCATTATCAAGAGCCCAGCATTTGATTCAAAGTATATACTGGGTGCAATCCTATTTGAGAACACAATGGACCGTCTCATCGACGGGAAATATACTGCTGATTATCTGTGGGAGGAAAAAGGCATTGTGCCTACTCTGAAAATCGATAAAGGACTTGACGAGCCTGAAAACGGTGTACAGCTCATGAAGCCAATTCCCGGCTTAAGTGATCTTCTTAAGCGGGCCAACGAACGGAATATTTTTGGGACCAAAATGCGCTCGGTGATTAAAGAAGCCAATCCTTCCGGCATCAAAAAAGTTGTTGAACAACAGTTTGAAGTCGGTAAGCAAATTTTAGAAGCGGGACTGGTTCCGATCATCGAACCGGAAGTTGATATCCACTCTACTGATAAAACAACGTCAGAGAAGCTGTTAAAAGAAGAACTTTCAGCTCAATTGACGAAGCTGGGCAAAGACGTGAAGGTCATGCTTAAGCTCTCCATACCTACGGAGGATAACTTCTATCGTGAATTAATGGATGATCCTCACGTTTTAAGAATTGTCGCTTTGTCCGGCGGTTACACACAAGCTGAGGCCAACGATAAGCTCGCCCATAATCAAGGATTAATCGCCAGCTTCTCACGTGCTTTATCGCAAGGACTAAGTGCCGGGCAGTCAGACGAAGAGTTTAACATGCTCCTCTCTAAATCTGTAGAAGCGATTTATGCTGCCTCTATTCAATAAGCAGTTCTTCCCCTCTTGAAGACGCCAGACATAAAAAAGGGCTGTTTCCCTGACAAGCGATTCCTTCGGGAAGCAGCTCTTTTTTAAAAAATTTGGATTTACTTTTCAACACTATTACTTGCAAAATGGCAGTTGCCGCTTCCCCGTAAGTCATAGGAAAATAAAATGAACCGCATGGTTACTGATTACATCATTTTATCTCACGCAAAAAAAGGCTTCACCACGCCGACACGCGAGGGAAAACCCTGAATTCGCTAACTTTTAGGTTATCTTAAGTCGAAACTACTAATATTAAAGCGATGAAAGCTGGAAGTCCTTGCATGAACAAAATAGATTTTTTCACCGTTAGTGCACCATAAATCGCCGCCACTATAACAGTGCAGAGGAAAAAGATTTCAACTTGGTGGCCGAAATTCACATTCGGATGAACCAATCCCCAAATTAAACCAGCAGCTAAAAATCCATTATACAACCCTTGATTCGCTGCTAGAGTTTTAGAAGCGTCCGCAACTTCCTGCGTCATTCCAAAAACTCGAAGCCCTTTGGGCTTTGACCAAGCGAACATTTCCAGATAGACAATATAAATATGTATTAACGCAACAAGACCGACCATGATATTACCTGCTATGATCATTTGATTAACTCCCCTTATTTAATTTGTGTACAATTTAATTGTATCACATATCAATTCAAAGATGTACATTCCATCATAATTTTCATATTAAATCCACTCAAATCGCCTTCCTAGTAATCAACAATAGAATGCGGAAATCAAGCTACTGATACCATTTACAAAAGAGATCAGGGGAACGCAAAGGGTCGCTTTGAACGTGGACATCTGAAGCGGAGAAACTATTTTGCCGTAACGTTTGGTGGACTCTACGATTGAATTTTGACGATCTGCATCCAGAATTCGAAGTGCTCGATTGGCGGAGTCAATCCTATTTCTGTGACTTTGCTTAGTTTCATTATAGACAACGGTGTTGACCGCACTATGTTTTTCTGAGTTTTTGATGTCAGTTTCACGGCACTCTCCAGCACGATCTCTCTGGATCATAAGCTATTTTTCCCAGCGTACTGAAGTGCAGCTCTTCTTCTCTCAATTCTCACAACTACTTCTTGTCCGGCTGCTTCTTTACAGAGCAGACCCCATGCTAACCCTTAATAAGTTCTCAGAGACATCGCTACCGTTACCTCAGCGTCCCAAAGCCAAACTTGCTGGCTTTTTACGCACGTATACTGGCGATAGTACCATCCACCTTCTTCGGATCCTCCAAATGCCCGAGTGACAGTATAGACGTTCACCCAAGGGATAAGTCGGAAAAAGGTAGGTGGGCGGAGCATAGGTAACGACTGCCCTGAAGATACCTCCTGATAGGACTTTGGGTTCTTCTCTATGCGTTTTTCGCTAGATTTGCAGACTGCTGCATCTTCAGTCATAATCTCTGCTGAAAGCGGATCTGCAGGTTCATTAAGCCCTTTTGAATACGTAATGCACTCTGAGAACCCCACCGCTTCACAGCTGGAATGGTTTTGTTTATTCGTACACTAGATAAACAAATGCCGGCTTCCTCTGACTTCATATTTTTAAGGTCTGTAAATGAATCGACTGGTTTAATTGGATAATGAACAGTAAGGCTAGAGAAGATTCATTCCATATTTTTTCCACAAAAAAGTATTCCTGCTATTTTTGGGATCAAACTGCGCAAGAGCTGTATAGGAAAACCATTTAGGTCCTGTTATTATCAATTGTTCTGGCACACGGTTGCTGTACGTTATGAAGCGAGGCACTTTTAAGGCATGTTCCGTTTTTCCTCTAAAAACAATAGCATTGATTGACGCGGATTCTTTTCCTTTGTCGGCCAACTCTTCATGAATCGTTTTTGTTTTTTTGTTCAATTGAACTTGGTTTAACTGATAGATATCGTCCATAAATTCACTCCTTCTTCATTTAGATGAAAATAAATATACCCCATTCAGTTTTTATGAAAATATCATGTTTTACTTGCATGAATGTTTTTCAATCCTATAGGTTATATTATCTTTCGTGACTTAATCCGAAAGATGGTTAATTCCCATTAATATTTCGTTCTCGCCTAGACTTTATCATTGGTTTGTCCGTCCGAGATGGTTTACTAAAAAGTATATTCACGATCATGTACATTCTTGATAATGAATCGTTCGACTGCATACTAATTATCGCTGTGTTGCATCATGTTTCTTCGGACGAAATATCAAGTTACATGAAGGAATTTCAAAGAATTCTAAAGCCTAACGGAACCATTATCGTTATGGAACCCTGTTTATGCAAGAAAAAACCGTTATGTAATAGGTTTATGAAATGGTACGACAATGGGGAGTATATTCGTAATGAAGAAGAATATATTCGATTGTTTAGAGATCATAATTATGATTGTAAGGTCATAAAACGATTCCGAAAATGTTTTTTATATCATGAGTTATTTTTTTCAGTAAAACCAAAATCACTGTAAAGGAGGTGGAATGTGACGATGACTACTGCAAACATAAACGGATACTCAATGCATTATATCGATCAAGGAAAAGGAACTGCCATCCTCTTCATTCATCCCCCGGTACTTACAAGTTTAAATTTCACATACCAAATCCAAGGGCTATCGCCTCATTATCGAACCATTGCTTTTGACATCAGAGGACACGGTGAGAGTCAGCCTTCCAAAAAAACGGTTACTTATCCTTTAATCGTTGAGGATATTAAACAGTTGATGGACCGGTTGAGCATCGATAAATTTTTCTTGTGCGGATATTCTACTGGGGGTTCGATAGTACTTGAGTTTCTCTTGACTCATCCCGATCGGGCATGGGGAGGCATTGTCATCGGTGGAATGTCGGAAGTGAATGAATGGCGACTAAGAAACAAAATATCTTTGGGCGTTGCTTTCTCCAAAATCGGAGCAGTCGGCACGATCGCGTTTTCCAATGCCTGGGCGCAAGCTAAAGATCTTTCTTTGTTCCGTGAATTATTCAATGATGCGAAAAAAGGAAATGCCAGAAATGCGGAACAGTATTACCAATACAGCTTGAAGTACAACTGTACATCGCGGCTACGGGAAATCCATCTTCCCGTCCTGCTCGTTTACGGGGACAAAGACAAGCACTTTCATCCTTATGCCAAAATGTTGCATCAACGATTGCCGAAGAGTGAACAGGTTTTCGTTAAAAAAGTCGACCACCGGATTCCGACGAAAGCCTCCGAACCACTGAACGAACTGATCAAGCAGTTCGTGCACCGCAGCCTCTAAGGATAATCTATTATGATTCATAAACGAAGTGAAAATATTCCAATTTATCCATCCAGACACAAAAAAACTCCTTGAGTGATTACCAACCAAGGAGTTCCAGAAATTTATTTGTATAAAAGTGATTAATCCTCTTCATCCTCGCGAATCTTCGGTTTTGACTCAACCAATAGAAGCGATGCCTTTATAATCTGATGATTGTCCATCTCAATTATATTCCAAATCGTTCCTTAAGGTTCATTCCTTTTATTTACAATTACGCCTGATATATCATTTAGTTCCGCTGATACCATACATATCTCGCAGACATGTCCCAGTTTACAATCTGCCAGTTCCTACTCTCTCTCTACTTTTTTCTGTATCACATTTAAACCATATATATTTCTACATCAATGCCAGAAGATATTCAGAGTCGTATAGTAAAAAGAAAGTTTATCCTCAAAATCCACACCTACTTATGATAGAGATCACCATAAGAGCAAAATAGAAGGCACCGTTTGATGCCTCCTATTTTGAGTAGTTATTTGGATTAATAAAACGTAAACATTAATATCGAATTGAATTGCTACTAAGTAATACGACTGAATAAGCAACTTGATACAGAGCTTACCTGCAGGTCTAAAAATGGAACTGGCTACGGGATGACCAGCTGAACCAGTCTCTTACAAGATCTTACGTTCTCTAATTGCTAGGCTTGAGTCCTGCTCTAACAAGCACCATTCAATGCAACGTAGTTTCCCATTTCACATCAAACATATGGTGTAGCGTAGGTTATAACGGTGTCAGCTTGACGGTCTTACTGCAGGAGTAAATAAGTATTATCTTCGCCATTAAGTGTGCGGCTGATGCGAAGCAATAACTGATGCACGGTGTTCGTTGTTGCTGGATGTTCCGGATCCGTCCAGTTGCGATTAGTTTGAAAGAAAACATCCTCGTATCTGTGATACGCTAGAGTACTCCGGAATTTTGAAGTCGTGGACACACGTACGCCATCCACTTCCTCATGCGTTTTTGCCAAGCAATAATCACCTTTGTAAGCTTTATCTGCTTTAATACCAAACATATTATAATTGCGTACCGCGTTCTTTCCTCTTCCAGATTCAAGTTCAGCTGAGCAAGGGTGATACTTGCTGGCACCCCGCTCCTACGCTCCTCATACTGAGCCATTACAGCGTACTGGATGAAAAAGGGGTCATCGCTTTATGAAAAGCAGAAGTATCCTCCAACAACTTGACCCACTTCGAGAAAACTGCTGGAGGCTTTCGCCCCAAACTTCCATGCATTCTGCGGTTATTGTAAAAATCCATGTACGTATCAAGTGCTGTATAAGCTTCTTCAAAGGTCATGAAAGCTCTCTTCTACAACTTGTAGTCGTTGAAGTTCCTGCACATGTTCATCTGTCATTGGTATTTCTTCAAGTGGAACAGAGTCACGGCGATCCCTGACCCATTGACGTATAGATTCTGGATGAACATCATAGATACGAGCAAGAACTCCAACTTTAATACCAGCCAATGCCTCTCGAACAATCTTCATCCGCGCTTCTTCTTTCATCATCTCTCTTATTCTTATATTAATTTATTTGGATAGGAAGACTCCAGTTTAATTAGGGGGCCTTGGGGTATTCGCAGGAATATCCTTAACCAACACCTAATTAACTGATGAAAACTGCACTTTTGCAGTTTTCATGTCGAGTTCAGCTTTGGGATATTGACTTCTGGAATCTGAGCTTCTGATCATCTAATCTAATATGGCGACCTTCTACCGATAGAATCCCGTTCGAGCTTATGCATGAACTGTTAACGTCGCCACAAGGTATTAATGTAATCCTGAACTTAGATAAGTCTCCCTCAATTCGTTTTTATTGTATCGCTTTCATAACCCTTAAAGTGGAGCGCCTATGAAGCAGCTATTAAAACCTGTTATTTTTGAAGAACATAAGACCTTAATTGGGGATTACAAAATATATACTGACGACTATTACAAAGGTTATTATCACTGGCATCAATGCTGTGAAATCATGTTCGTGCATGCTGGTCAGGGAAATGTTGTCGTCAATCAGCAGGCACGATATCCGCAGGGGGATGTTATTCTTTTTCCAGCCTTATCAGCTGCACCGGATCTATTCTGAGGTCTCTCCCGATTGTCCTTTTGAAAGATCCATTTTCTATATTGATCCAAATGTTGCAGAGAACCTGCTAAGTGGCTTTTCGAAAAGAAAAGCTTTATTCACAACACTTTGGCGAGGGGAAAATACGCATTGAGCCATTAATCTTGAAGATCGTGTTGAGATTATGGAGTGGACTCTGGAGCAATATGATCACAATAAAAACAATCCAAGCGAAAATATCGAAGACATTTCGATGTTACTCTTTCAATTATTGAGCAGTATCAGGACTGGAGACCAGCAGATATTCCTATCGAAGAATCAAACAAGCCTGCCGCTTGTTAGGAACGACAGACTTGCCTGTGGAGCAAATCGGAATCATTGTCGGTTTCCCGAATGCCTCCTATTTCAATCAATTGTTCAAAAGATTCCTCGGAACAACGCCGTTAAAATATAGAAAGATAGCTCTGCGGCATCTATCGCCGCTTCAGGTTTGCTAAAGCTTGCTGCGATCGTAACTGTAGGCGAAAAAGTCTCTACGCTAACAGCGGAGCGAATTCTCTGCTCGCTGTCGCTAAATTGAATGGTTGGAAACATCGGAACTTCTAACGAATAAACGGTTAATTTAAAATAACAAAAAGAAGCCTCTCTTTATTAAACGGAAGATTTATTCACCATTTAAAAAGAGAAGCTTCTTTAAAAATTACGTTTTATTCCCTCATGAGTACGGCAGCCCCTTCCAGCAACATCAAGCCGCTGAGTTGAATACTTAGTTGAACCGGAAGCTCCGGTTTCAATTCCCAAGATGGACTACAAAGACCCAGATGTTTATCCAAATCTTTTTCCCATAACTGCTGAGCATTGACCATGATTACCTCACGAATCCTGCTAGCCTCAGGAACCTCTCTACAAAGTTGAACCAGATAACGAATCAGAATCCCTTTGAATAATCCAGTATCATCGATGCCTTCATCAGGTAACATCAGATTAGTCGGATTGCATAGACGGTCAATACATGTATAAGCTGTCCGATTCGCATCTTCTAAGTAATGGACATCCCCCGTATTCTTATACAGCTCTAAGCCCGCACCAAGAAACACTCCCTGACAATACGTGAATTCCCAATCGAAATCGATCTGGCCATCCCCGAGTCTGTTCATTCCATCCCACACAAAACCAGTCTCAGGATCCACTAAATATGTTTTGTTCCATTCGTAGATACGGAGTGCCCACTCCAGATCCTCCTGCTTTTGAAAAAGTTCATATAACCTAGCTGCTAGAATGACGGCTGGTGCATTGGCAGGTGTATTTTTATAATCGAGCTGATCCTTCTTCCAGGCCAAACCGCCTCCAAAATGTTCATTCCAAGCCGATTTTATATCCTCCCATAGATCTAGCACAGCGTCTAAGTAGACTTCATATCCAGTAGCCCGATAAGCTCGTAGCAGCGCCAATGCCGTCCATCCATATCATCAAAGTAATTATGCCTGAAAGTCCCACCGTTATAAGCTTGGAGATGTTCACTCAATCCCTTGATTCTCAGAGAATATGCAGGATCTCCACTACGCTCGTAGCCATCCACTAGAATGTCAATGACATGAGCCTGCCACCAATAATAAAAATTCTCACCTGCAACGTTATACTCTCTGGGATACCATTGATTCATGATCCCCGTCTCCGCATTATAATAATTACGTTTTAGACATTGTTGGAGCCACTCGGACCTTTCCTTCCAGTTAAGTACTTCTAGGGCTTCTTTTGTTTGTGTCATTAAGAGTTCACCTCAAATCTGATCCTTAGTCAATTCAGCCATCTTCTCCAATAACTTCATTGCACTAAGTTGGGAGCTGAGCTGAATTATACCAGTAGATGACAAAGTCCAATCTGTGCCAAACAAAGCTGCGTCTTCTGACTTCCCTTGCTCCCAGAGAGCTTCAGCATTCCTACGCAGAAAATCGACAGCTCCAACAGCTGCGGCATCAGCTTTGACCCATTCTGCCGTATACCGAATCAGGATTCCTTTGAACAATCCAGCATCTCCATTTCCTTCGTCCGGAAGTACACCGCCCTTAACTTCAGCAAGCTCATCAGCAGCAGCGGAAAAAGTTAAACGAGCATCCTCTAAATAGGATGGGTCCTTAGTGATACGATAGAGTTCTACAGCCGCACCAATATAGACGCCTTGGTTATAGGAGTATTTCCAATCCTTATCGATCTGGCCATTGCCCGTGCGATTCATGCCATCCCATACAAAACCCGTCGTGGGGTCTACCAGATGCTCTTTTTGCCATCTATAAATTTTTAGCGCCCATTCTAGATTCTCAGCTTCACCGAAGGCATGATACAAACGAGCCGCCAGAATAGCTGCCGGTGCATTGGCAGGTGTATTTTTATAATCCAACTGTGACTTCTGCCAAGCGATCCCACCACCCATATGCTCGTTCCAGCCTGTCAGAATGTCTTCCCATAAAAGAAGGGCTGTATTTTTATAAACTTCCTCTCCTGTTGCTTGATAGGCACGGAGCCACGCGAGAGCCATCCATTCCATATCATCATACAACTCGTTAGGCCACACTCCCCCATTTCGTCGCAAAAGACCTTCGTGAAGCGCGGAAATCCGTTCGGCATACCCATTCTCACCCGTTCGCTGTAATCCATCTACCAATACATCCACAGCATGAGCCATCCACCAATAATGAAAAATGGTATTACATTCTCCGTTTGGACAAGGTGTTTCTATATTGTACATTTTGATCGTGTCATTCCAGAATAATGAATCCAGCGCGGCTTGTGCTTGATTCGCCCGTTCCTCCCAAATCCCGATCTCCAATTGGTTCATATAAACTCTCTCCCTGATTCGATTTTTATTGAATTAACCTTTAATGCCACTGAATGCAATCCCCTGCACAAAATAACGCTGAAGTGCCAGAAATAGCACCAATATCGGCAGGATCGCAACAAGCGCACCAGCCATCATTGGACCGTAATCCGTTTGGAAATTATAGGAGAAGGCTTGAAGTCCCATCTGGATCGTTGCTTTATTCGGGTCATTTAGTACAATCATGGGCCATAGGAAGCTGTTCCAACCCGCTTGAAAAGTAAAGATACTTAAAGTCGCCAGCGCTGGTTTGGTCAGCGGCAAATAAATACGCCAAAATATCTTAAACTCTCCACAGCCTTCGATCCGGGCCATTTCCATCATGTCACTAGGTAGGGTAAGAAAGAATTGCCGCATAAAGAACACAGCAAAAGTTCCTGAAGCTCCTGGAAGAATAATCCCCCAGAAGGAGTTCATCAACCCGTTCCCCCCACTGCCAAAAATATCGTTACCTCCGAAAAATGGAATATGACGCATGACATAAACTGTAGGGATCATCGTCACAATGCCCGGTATCATCATCGCCGCTAGCAGCACGCGGAATATTGGCTTATTGAGCTTAAAATTCAACTTTGCGAATGCGTAGCCACTGATCGAACCAAAAAACAGATTCGCCAGCACACCCGCTACAGCAAGCACAAGTGAATTCCAGAAAAAGAGGGCAAATGGAACCGTTGTAAACGCCTTACGATAATGCTCTAAGGTCAAATGTGAAGGAAACCACCGAATGGGCATGGCGAATATCTCTTCGTCAGGCTTCAAAGATGTAAGAACACTCCAATAAAAAGGTAGAAACATTACGATTGCAATAACAATGCACACTATATAATAAATAGACTTACTTAAGTTTCTTTTTAATAACGAACTTCCACTAGTCTCCATACCTCTATCCCCTTTCTGCATGACAAGCCCAGCTTATACAATGGACTCCTCCGCCTTTGTGATCCGCATGTTTATAAGTGAGAATATGAGAATCGCCACAGCAAGCACAAAAGCTTGTGCAGACGCATACCCCATTTGCAATTGATTAAAGCCCTGTTGATAGATCAGATAAACCGGAGTCTTCGTCATATTCGCTGGACCACCCTGCGTCAGCACAAAAGCTTGGTCGAACAACTGTAACGCACCAATGATTGCCATCGTGCTGACTAGAAAGGTCGTTGGACGTAGTTGCGGCCAAGTAATATACCGGAAACAATCCAGCTTATTGGCACCATCCAGCCGTGCGGATTCATACAAATAGTCAGGCACGCCTTGCAGACCTGCCAAATAAATAATCATATTTGAACCTACCGACTGCCACAGTGTAAGCATAATTATCGACAGCATGGCCGTTCGGGTCTCGGATAACCAGGCAGGGCCTGTAATCCCTACATAGGACAACAATCCGTTAACCAAACCAAATTCAGGATGCAAAAGCCAGATCCAAACGGTAGCAGCAGCAACGGCGGATGTAAGGGTTGGCAGATAATTCAGAGTGCGGAACAGCTTCACCCCACGCCAGGTTCGACTAAGTAGAATCGCGAGGAGCAGCGAAATCAGGATATTTAGCGGAACGAAAATGATCGAATAAAAAAATACATTTCGGAATGTTTTCCATAATAAACTGTCTTCTATCAAACGGCGATAGTTATCAAAACCGATCCAATCATTTCTACTAAGTACATCGTAATTGGTAAAGCTTAAATACAGCGCCATTACCACGGGGATGACCGTGAATACTGTAAATAGCAACACCGTGGGTGTAATAAACAGATAAGCTGTCCGCGCCTGATGTTTCTCTAGCTTTCTGATGGAAGCCATTTCAGCTACCCCCTCCTAAGCAAAAGGGAGGCAAAACCTCCCCTTTACTTCAAATGTCTTACTTATTACTTCACAACTTCATTATCCTTAAGCATTTTGTCGCCTTCTTCTTGCGATTTCTTCAAGGTCTCATCAATACTCATCTTGTTTTGCTGGTTAAGCTGCAAATTAGGTGCCAAGGCGTCGGTTTCCATCACGGAATAACCAGGGTGGTTTGGACGAACCTTAGCGAACTCCAACGTATCTAGAAACGGCTGCCATTTGGGATCATCCTTGAAGAATGAATCTTCCATTGATGGCTTATAACCTGGCAGATTAAGACTAGTCTTGGCCCAGAGCAAGGCGTTATCCTTGTTCGCCGTCCACCATTTGATGAACTCCCATGCCTCTTCCTTATGTTTGGAGCCTTCTGGAATCACTAGACCAAATCCACCCATCACACTGCCTTTATCCCCGCTCGGACCAGCTGGAGGAGGAACGATTCCATAATCCAGATCTTTACCATATTTGTTATAGGTGCTGAGCATCCACGGGCCGGAATACAGCATAGCAACTTTACCTGTAACAAAAGCATCTTGCCCTTCCCCAAGTCCAAGCTCGAACCCTACTTTATACACCTTGTCCTTGTTCATCAGGCGATCCCAGAATTCTAGCACTTGCTTGCCTTGCTCATTATTAAAATTGGTCTTTCCATCCTCAGTAAGCATGGTGCCACCAGCCTGTTGAAGATACATATTAAAAAGACCCAGATCCCCCATTGAAAAACCTGCGATTTCCAATTTATTGCCGTTCCATTTGGTTAGCTTGGTAGCTGCCGCCTCTAGTTCATCCCATGTTGTGGGAGGCTGAAGTCCTGCATCTGCGAGAAGCTTCTTATTATAGAAAAGAGCTCGGGCATCTACCGTAAGCGGCAGCCCATATAATTTATCATCATACGAAAGCTCCCTAAGGGACTCGCTGTAGAAATCATCTTTGGAAATGCCGTCACGTGTTAAGTATTCGTCAACCGGATGCAGTACGTTTTTCGGGGCATACAGTGAAGTTCTCCAACGATCCCAAAATAGTACATCTGGAGTACCGCCATTGGTCGCGGAAGTCAGGAATTTCGTGATCATATCCTGCTGCAGCACATACTTTACATGAATCTTATCCTGAGATTTATTAAAGGCATCGACCATGGTCTCAAATTGCTTCTGTCCCTCACCGCCCCAATCTCCCCAGAAGGTAAGCTCCGTCTTTTTCCCATCACGGCTTCCAGGTTTACTTGCAGTTCCGGACTCATTACCGGCAGACCCATTATCGCCACCGCAGCCCGTAGCAAGTGAAGCTGTCATAACCAAAGCAAGTGTGGTAACCAGCCATTTTTTCATGTTCTCTATCCCCTTTAGAGTCGATTTATAAACCTTGTAGACATCAACTTCGCTTAACTTGCATCCCACAGTGCATAAGCAGCAGCTCGCAGAACATCATATTTGCCCAAGAGAACCAAGGACGTGTAAATTCATTCGGGTTATCCACATGGAACCCTTCATGCATAAACCCGGTGCCCGCATCCGTCTTCTCCAGCAGATTAAGCAAGGATTCCTGTTCTGCATTGCTAGTAGATGTCATTCCCTGAATCGCTAAAGCAATAGGCCAGATATAACGACTAGGTGTATGCGGACTTCCAATGCCAGCAGCCGCCTTTCCTACGAAGAAATAAGGATTATTGCTGCTTAAAATAAGCGCACGGGTATTTTTGTAGAGAGGATCATCGGCACTCACATAACCCAAATACGGGATAGAGAGCAGACTCGGCACATTTGCATCATCCATCAAATTCACCTGTCCACGGCCATCTACTTCATATGCATAGACTGACCCAAACTCTGGGTGGTCTACGATTCCATACTGGCTTATCCCCTTATTAATCTGTTCAGAAAGTTTCCTAGCTTTCAATTCCAGTTCCTGATCCCTTAGGATCTCTCGGGCAATTTCACACACATACTCTAAAACAACCACAGCGAACATATTGGCAGGAACCAAATACCCATATTCACAAGCATCATCACTAGGACGAAATCCAGACCATGTCATTCCGGTATAAGCCGTCAACGCCCCTTTGCCTTCGCGTGTTAATGTATCCGTAGGTGGACAGTTCACCCGCTGAAAAAGATATTTGGAATCGCTCTCATGATTCTGTTCGGTAGTCCATAATGCAATGATTCTTTCTACACCCTTAACAAATGAATCATTAAACTGACTAGTTCGGCCCGAATTCTTCCAGAGCAGATAACTCAGTTGGATCGGATAGCATAACGAATCAATTTCATATTTTCTTTCCCATACACCCGGGCTCATCTCCGTAAGGTCCTCCTGATGGCCATTCCCATTCCCTTCTTCATTGAACGCATTCGCATAAGGGTCAAGTTGAATGCAGGCGAATTGTCTTTGCACAAGTCCCTCAATCATGTCCGCAATTTCTTCATCCTCGGAGGCAAGGATCAGGAATGGTCTAACCTGAGCAGCGGAGTCCCGCAGCCACATCGCTGGAATATCTCCGGTAATGACAAAAGTGGTGCCATTCGCCATTCTTTTTAAGGTTGTATTCCAGGTGTTAGCCATACATTTCTCGAACATTTCGGCTAATTTTGGACGATCACTCAGCTGTGATTTTACATTAGATGCCAGTTTCTTCATCGACTCAGGGATTTCTCTGGTTGCTTTCAGTTATAATACCCCCTTTTTCTTCATCCTTTGAAGCGCTTTCACAAATTAGTATATTGTCATGTGGTTAGTATGTCAATATGTTTATTTATTAATAATGATATATCAATACTTCTATAATGATAAATATCTATCTAAAACAAACAAAAAAACCTATCCCAAAAGATAGGTTTTTATAACAACTAATTTATGGATAACGCATAAAATTAATTAGAATTGGATGGTTTAGCAGGACCCGTAGATTCACCAGAAATCAACTTAGCTTCCAGCATTATCTTGTTCGATACAGTCTGGCCGTTCATAATTCGCAATACATTTTCAACGGCGAGTCGCCCCATTTCTTCTTCATTCTGCCGCAAATGAGTGAACGCATAACCCGAGCCAAGTGGAGTTGGTGGACTATCAAAGCAAATGATCGAAATATCCTCTGGAATCCGCAGCCCAAGTCGTTCAACCGCAGTTCTAGCCAGCAGGGCAATATTATATTCCACGGCAAAAAGCGCCGTTATTGCTGGATTCTCTTGTAAATGAGAAACTAGCCGTGAGATATCGTGTTCAATATTCTCATCATTAAAGGAATTTGGTAATGTTGAGGTTAAATCACTAACCCACAACCCCTTATCTACAGCTATCCCCCGCTCCGCATGGGCTTGTATAAACCCCTCCACCCGCTCCTCAAGAGCCGTCGTATCCGCTGGAGGTGGAGAGAGGAAAGAGATATGAGTATGTCCGAGATCAAATAAGTACT
Source organism: Paenibacillus pseudetheri (assembly GCF_924513355.1). Lineage (NCBI taxonomy): Bacteria > Bacillati > Bacillota > Bacilli > Caryophanales > Paenibacillaceae > Paenibacillus > Paenibacillus pseudetheri. The sequence goes on along the minus strand of NZ_CAKMAB010000028.1, from coordinate 3,684 downwards.
CCGTCCCTTTAAGCGCAGCCTGTATGTTATCCGTGCCGATCGAAGCAGCAGCTACTCCCTTCAGATGGCGATCTACCAGAACTAAAGGGAATCGCCCGATCACCAATTTTAGAATCTCAGCATTAAAAAATTCGCCTTGAGCTGGAAAAACAATCAGACCATCTACACCCAAACTGAGCAACTTCTGAATAGACTGTTCTTCGTTCTCTGGTACGCCAAATGTTCTTCGTAGAACGAGGAAGCAATCATTATCACGGGAAGCCTGTTCCATCCCATAAATCAAGCCTGTGCCATAACTGTTGCCAAAGTCGGTAATAATCAGACCAATCGTCTTTTCCTCATGGTTAAAAGAATTAAAAACAGTCCCGTCGGAGGTCGTCTCAGGAGACATAACTGAATCTATGTAGTCAACTGCCGGATCAGCCACAAACGAACCTCTTCCCGGTTTTCTCACAATCAAATGCTCGGCGGCGAGCATTTCCAGAGCTTTTTTACTCGTAATCCGACTTACATTATAGGTTTCAGCCAGTTCTTTTTCTGAAGGAACTCGCTCCCCTTGCCCATAGGATTTATTAACAATAAGCTGCTTCACTTCATCAAATATTTTTTCATACATCGGTTTGGATGACGTTGTCTCATTCATAACTTTCGTTATCTCCTGACTCTAATTTTTTCATCTTTATACATAATAATATATCATGATATATTAAGTTTGTCGACATTTGTACTGAAGCAGTTGAAAAAAGAGGGAGGAAGGATTCAGAGTGTAAAGTTAAAGAATTCTAAGATTCGTATAGAAACAGAGATAAACCGTATTCTGAGAATACGGTTTAAGAGAGGCTAAGTAACAAAGCTCTGAATAGACTCCTTTAATTCTCGAGCTCCCATTCTGGATTCCATGCGACTTCCCACAAATGCCCATCGGGGTCCATAAAGTGACCGGAATACCCTCCCCAAAAGGTATCATGTAAAGGGTCAATCGATTTTCGCACCAGCCTTTTGAGCCTGCTCCATAACCTGATCTGCTTCCTCTTTACTCCCTACATTGTGGCCCCTACTTCAAAAATAGCAAAATAGACAGCGCTAGGAAGCTAGGAAGCTCTCCTTCAGCTACAAATATTCACCAATCTCCGCTTGAAATGTGCGGGTAGTATACTTTCCAGATGCATCACTCTATGGTCTAATTGGCTGAACTTATTCACGGTTCATTCAGAAGATTCTGCAATATCCTTAAGTACAGATAAAACCGACTGACCTTCGTCATCTTGAGATTCCTGATGGTTAGTCCCTTGTCTATTATCATTCTGTTCAATCGTCAATAAAATCTCATTTCCATCTTCGGTCAGTGTATAACTCATAATAAAGCAATTTTCCGGCTTATCTTCCAAACCTGGACGAGGTGCAAAGAGTGTGTATTTGATCAGCTTATAGGGTTCAAACTCCAACACTCTCCCCCACTGTTCGTAGATATTCCCTTCCCACTCACTATGAAAGCGAATCTCGCTACCGATTTGCCAATCTGTAATTAGATCACTCCCATACTGCCACAGTTTAACTAGTTCTGGCTTTGTAATTACATCCCATACCTTCTTCGCTGATGCTTGGATCAATACTCGGGAAGTTTGCGTGGACATTTATATCCCCCTCTAAAAAAAATGAATGTAATGTGCAGCATAATCTACTATATTTTTAAATAATATCAAACCACATTCCGCTTAACAAGTTTTTACACTTTTGTACATTTGTTCATTTTCCGACCATAAAAAGCTTACACAGGTCTATCGTAAATGGCTGTTCAGATTATATAATAGAGACTATCTGGTATAGAAAGGAAGTTGATTTTTTTATGAAATTTGATGATTACCGCTATGAGCGACCGGATGTAGAGAAATTCAAGCAAGACTTTAACACCCTGCTGAAAGATCTCAACGACACATCACCACTAGAGGTACAAAAAGCTTCCGTCACTGCCATTAACAAGCTTCGCAATGAGTTTGACACGATGCAGACATTGGTTAGCGTTCGTCATTCTATCAACACGACAGATGAATTTTACAAAGCCGAACAAGAATTCATGGACGAAATCGGGCCTGTCGTTCAGGAATACATAACCGACTACTACAAAGCACTCGTACAATCCAAATATAGAGCCGAGTTTGAAAAGGAATGGGGTGCGCAATTACTCCAGCTTGCTGAAGTATCGCTGCGGACGTTTAGTCCGGAAATCATTGAAGATTTACAATTGGAGAACAAACTTTCAACAGAATACTCCCAGCTTATCGCATCTGCCAAGATTCTTTTCGAAGGTGAAGAGCGTACACTGCCTCAACTCGCACCTTTTGAATTGTCTACAGACCGTGATATGCGTAAAAGTGCTTCTGAAGCTCGTTTTGGTTTTATGTCCGAACACGAGGCTGAGTTTGACCGCATCTATGACGAGCTTGTCAAGGTCCGTGACCGCATAGCTAAAAAGCTTGGGTACAGCAACTTTGTTCAGCTAGGTTATGACCGAATGATGCGTACCGACTATAATGCTGAAATGGTTGCTAATTTCCGCAAACAAGTTCTTGAATATATCGTACCTGTCTCCCAGCAGCTAAAGAAACGTCAGACTGAACGCCTAGGTCTCGATGAATTGAAATATTACGACGAGAACTTTAGCTTTAAGACCGGGAACGCTACCCCTAAAGGGGATCCAGACTGGATTGTAGCTAACGGTAAGAAGATGTATAAAGAACTCTCCCCTGAAACGGATGAATTTTTCACCTTCATGCTGGACAATAATCTGGTGGATTTAGTAAGTAAAAAAGGAAAACAAGGCGGCGGATATTGCACCTATTTCAGCCAATACCAAGCCCCTTTTATTTTCTCGAATTTTAACGGAACCTCTGGGGATATTGATGTCTTAACTCACGAAGTGGGTCATGCGTTCCAGGTTTATGAAAGCCGCAATATTAATGTGCCAGAGTATGCTTTTCCAACCTATGAAGCATGTGAGATTCATTCCATGAGTATGGAATTTTTCGCTTGGCCTTGGATGAATTTGTTCTTTGAGGAAGATGCGGATAAATACCGCTTTAATCACTTATCTGACAGCCTTCAGTTTATTCCTTACGGGGTATCTGTCGATGAATTCCAACATTTTGTTTATAGCAACCCTGAAGCAACCCCTGCTGAACGCAAACAAGCTTGGAGAGACATCGAGAAGAAATACTTGCCACATCGTAATTATGAAGGTAACACATATCTGGAACAAGGCAGTTTCTGGCATAAACAAGGCCATATCTTTGCCTCACCGTTCTACTACATTGACTATACACTAGCACAGCTATGTGCCTTCCAGTTCTGGAAGCGTTCGAACGAAGATTTCAAATCTGCTTGGAGCGATTATTTGGAGTTATGCCAAGCTGGAGGCAGCAAGTCTTTTATCAAACTGGTTGAACTTGCGGGTCTGACTTCACCATTTGAAGATGGCTGCATTAGCTCCGTTATTGGGGATATTGAAGGCTGGCTGAACAGCATTAATGATAAAGAGCTTTAATCCATACTCTGATAAGCTCATCAATCGAGTAGGAGGAGGCGGTAAGCCTCCGTCCTCTCACACCACCGTACATGCGGGTCCGCATACGGCGGTTCCAAAAGGTTAACAAAGTTCCAGATAACGTGAAAGCAGACTTTTCAGCC
>NZ_CAKMAB010000027.1:46386-79934 GCF_924513355.1 Paenibacillus pseudetheri | reverse complement strand
TTTTTTACAATAGAAAACGAATCCACGGTGCACTAGGCTACCTTTCACCGGTTCGGTTTGCTGCGCAATTTAATAAGAGAAAGGCAGCATAATGGGTGTCCACTTTCTTGACAGAGGTCCAGAATTCCCTATAAGCCCTTCAATGGGACTACTTTCTTCAAACTATAGGGAGGTTTTCCCTATAGTTCTTACTAATTGGGTCATAACTGAGCAAATGAGTAGATATTTAGCGAAATACATTAATAAGGTTACTTTACGTACTTAGTGAGTTCAGTTTATTAAAATAATTATCATTACCGAGGAACCCAGACTAATCAAGTTACTTCCCCCATTCAAACAAGTTTGTTACTAAATCTCAGGACTCACCGACTGTCCTACACCAACAATTCAACAAATCCTCAATTGTGCGTTTACTAATTACCGAAACGGCTATACTACCTAATAGTAGCCAAAGGTGGAAAGGTAGACTGAACGAAACAGGAGGATGACCTATGGAATTAAGTATAGTTGTGATGATCGTGCAGCTCTTTTTCGCGCTGGTTATCGGCGTATACTTTTGGAATCTGCTGCGGGGTCAGAAGACAAACAAGACGGCAGTAGACCGAGAGTCGCGTAAGGAACTAGATAAACTACGGAAAATGCGTATGATTTCACTAACCAAACCATTGTCGGAGAAAACTAGGCCGGCTTCTATTGGAGATATTGTCGGACAAAAAGACGGGCTCCGCGCCCTGAAGGCCGCACTATGTAGTGCAAATCCGCAGCATGTGATTATTTATGGTCCGCCAGGAGTCGGCAAGACTGCAGCGGCGCGCGTGGTCATGGAAGAGGCGAAAAAAAATGTCCTTTCCCCTTTTAAAGGTGACGCCAAATTCACTGAAATTGATGCGACGACCGCTCGTTTTGATGAGCGTGGTATTGCCGACCCGTTAATCGGATCGGTGCATGATCCTATCTATCAGGGTGCTGGAGCCATGGGCGTGGCAGGTGTGCCACAGCCGAAGCCGGGAGCGGTGACGAAAGCGCATGGCGGGATTCTTTTTCTGGATGAGATCGGTGAGCTTCACCCCATTCAGATGAATAAGCTGCTGAAGGTGCTGGAGGACCGGAAGGTTCTGCTAGAGAGCGCATATTATAATTCGGAGGATAATAATACTCCGGCTTACATTCATGATATTTTTCAAAATGGCTTACCCGCTGATTTCCGGTTAGTTGGCGCTACTACGCGTTCCCCGGATGAGATTTCTCCCGCGCTGCGTTCACGCTGCATGGAGATTTATTTCCGTCCGCTATTACCGGATGAGATTGCGGTCATCGCGCGTGAAGCGATACAGAAGATCGGACTGAAGCCAAGCCCTGAAGCAGTCACTGTTGTGCAGCAATATGCAACAAATGGCCGGGAGGCAGTCAATATGATTCAGCTTGCTGCCGGATTAGCGCTAACGGAGCAGAGAGATACGCTAAGTGCTGCTGATGTAGAATGGGTAGCAGGGAGCAGCCAGCTTCCACTTCGGACAGAACGCAAAATTCCTTCGGCGCCGCAGATTGGTTTGGTTAACGGACTTGCCGTGTATGGACCGGGAATGGGTACCTTGCTCGAGATCGAAGTATCCGCAGCACCTGTGCAGAGCGGTCAAGGCAGATTGAACGTAACCGGAGTGGTAGATGAGGAAGAGATCGGTGGAGGTTCTCGTACGATTCGGAGAAAGAGCATGGCCAAAGGCTCGGTTGAGAATGTATTGACCGTTCTGCGCACTATGAATCTGGAGCCGGACCGATATGATCTGCATGTAAACTTTCCAGGTGGAACACCCATTGACGGACCCTCAGCAGGGGTTGCGATGGCAGTTGCTATCGTCTCCGCCATTCGTGGTCTTCCCGTGGATAATACTGTAGCAATCACTGGTGAGATAGGCATACATGGGCGTGTGAAGCCTGTTGGTGGTGTAATTGCGAAGGTGGAGGCTGCTTTTCAGGCGGGTGCTACTACGGTGCTTATTCCAAAAGAAAACTGGCAGTCCCTATTCGCTGACCTCGCCCCACTACGTGTCATTCCTATGGAAACGGTGGAAGAAGTATTCCGTCATCTGTTTGGTGCCGATACAGCAGATGTAAGGCTTCCTGCAGTAGCTGGCGAGCTTTTCTCCGCAGCACCTTCACTCCTGAAGGCCGATGCTGCTGGAGAATCTGCAAAGGGTTAAGCTTAAATTATTACCTAAAATGTAAGCTAAGGTGTGTTATGGTTTCGATAAGTAAATCGAGACTTGCTGCTGTGAAATAAAGGGAGCTGCAGGCGTGTCTGCTGCTTCCTTTTTTAAAAATATAGATTCACACTTTCCATAATCCTTACATTTCTTTGAGAAACGTTGCCGTTTTTTAAGGATAATAAGGTTGTTTATTCTTAAATTGCAAGTACTTTGTTGGTGTTTTGGGGCTGCTTTTGTTAGAATGAATTCATATGAGATTAATTGAGAGCCATGGGAGGTGCGAAAGCGATGATGACAAATAAAACAAAAGGTCGTCGTTTTCCTTTATTACCGCTAAGAGGTCTTCTTGTGTACCCAAGCATGGTTCTTCACTTGGATGTGGGCCGTGAGAAGTCAGTTCGGGCACTAGAAAAAGCTATGGTTGATGATAATTTAATTCTTCTGTGTTCACAGTCGGAAGTGAATATTGAAGAGCCTGGTCAGGACGATATTTTTCGGGTCGGTACTGTCGCGAATGTGCGGCAAATGCTGAAGCTGCCAAACGGTACGATTCGTGTACTGGTTGAGGGTGTAGAACGAGCCGAAATAATTAATTATATCGATAATGATGAGTATTATGAGGTTATGGCGCGCGAGCTACCGGAAGAGGAAGATGGCGATCAAGAGTGTGACGCGCTGATGCGTACAGTACTTAATCAGTTCGAACACTATATAACGTTATCCAAAAAAGTGACACCAGAGACACTGGCTGCTGTATCCGATATTGAGGAGCCGGGTCGTCTTGCGGATGTCATTACGAGTCATTTATCGCTAAAGATTAAGGATAAGCAAGAAATTCTAGAGACGATTGATGTTAGTAAACGGCTAGAGAAGCTTCTTGATATTCTTAATAATGAGCGTGAAGTGCTGGAGCTTGAACGCAAGATCAATCAACGTGTGAAGAAGCAGATGGAGAAGACGCAGAAGGAATATTATTTGCGTGAGCAAATGAAAGCGATCCAGAAAGAACTCGGCGAGAAGGAAGGTCGGGTGGGAGAAGCGGAAGAACTGCGGAATCTAATGGAAGAGAAGAATTTGCCGGAACGCGTGAAAGAGAAGATGGAGAAGGAAATCGATCGTCTGGAAAAAATGCCAGTGAGCTCAGCGGAAGGTGGCGTCATTCGCAATTATGTGGATTGGCTGCTGGGCCTTCCTTGGAATGAGCAGACAGAAGATGACCTCGACATCAAGAAGGCAGAACTGGTACTCGATGAGGACCACTACGGTTTGGAAAAACCAAAGGAACGGGTATTGGAATATTTAGCCGTTCAGCAGCTGGTGAAGAAGCTAAAAGGTCCTATACTATGCCTTGTAGGGCCTCCGGGTGTAGGCAAAACCTCACTGGCCCGTTCCATCGCCCGTTCACTTAATCGTAAGTTCGTTCGCATTTCGCTTGGCGGTGTACGTGATGAAGCGGAAATCCGTGGTCATCGCCGGACTTATGTAGGTGCGATGCCAGGCCGGATCATTCAAGGAATGAAGACGGCAGGAACGATTAATCCGGTTATCCTGCTAGATGAGATTGATAAGATGGCTGCAGATTTCCGTGGCGACCCATCCTCCGCATTGCTTGAGGTACTGGACCCAGAACAGAACAATACATTCAGCGACCATTTCGTAGAGTTGCCGTTTGATTTATCAAACGTTATGTTTGTTACTACAGCGAATGTAGTGCATAACATTCCGCGTCCGCTACTCGACCGGATGGAAATGTTATTCATTCCGGGTTATACGGAACTGGAGAAATTGCAGATCGGTAGCCGTTATCTTTTGCCGAAGCAGAAGAAGAACCATGGTCTTGCAGAAGACCAACTGATCATTGAAGACGACAGTTTATTACGTATCGTGCGTGAATATACTCGTGAATCCGGTGTGCGTAATTTGGAGCAGCAGATTGCAGCGTTATGCCGCAAAGCCGCGAAACAGATTGTGTCCAAGGAAAAAGAAAGTGTAGTCATTCTGCCGGATGACATCAAGGATTACCTAGGTGCATCGAAATACCGTTACGGTATGGCGGAGCTTGAAGATCAGATTGGCACAGTAACTGGACTGGCCTGGACTGAGGTTGGTGGCGATACGCTGCTGATCGAAGTGACTGTTGTGCAGGGAACGGGCAAGCTGACACTTACTGGACAACTGGGCGATGTAATGAAGGAGTCGGCGCAGGCCGCTTTCAGTTATACACGTTCGAAGGCGGAGGAGCTGGGGCTCCAGCCCGATTTTTATGAGAAGATTGATATTCATATCCACATTCCTGAAGGTGCGATTCCGAAGGATGGCCCGTCTGCAGGGATTACGATTGCTACCGCTTTGATCTCCGCACTTACGAAGCGTTATGTTTCGAAGGATGTGGCCATGACCGGTGAGATCACCCTACGTGGACGTGTATTGCCGATCGGTGGACTGAAAGAGAAGTCTTTAGCTGCACACCGTGCTGGATATAAAAAAATCCTTCTTCCCAAAGACAATGAACGTGATCTGAAAGAAATTCCAGAGAGCGTACGCAATGATGTGGAGTTCATACCAGTATCTAACATGGATCAGGTCTTGCATCATGCGTTAGTTGAGCATCATAATGAAATTAGCAGTGAGCCACCGAGTAGTGTGCATTAGAAAGGAAGTCCTATGAAAGTTAATATTGCCGAATTTATAATCAGTGCCGTTGGCCCTGATCAATACCCTGATGATGCTTTGCCAGAGGTTGCTCTGGCAGGGCGCTCCAATGTAGGGAAGTCATCCCTCATTAACCGAATGATTAACCGCAAGAATCTGGCTCGGACAAGCTCCACCCCAGGTAAGACCCAGCATATGAACTATTACCGTATCAATGAAGACAACATGTATTTTGTTGACTTTCCAGGTTACGGATATGCTAAAGTGTCGAAGACGCAACGTGCAACATGGGGCAAGATGGTGGAAAAATATCTCTCTGAGCGCGATACGTTGAAGCTTGTTCTTCTCATCGTGGATCTGCGTCATCCGCCTACCAGTAATGATAAGATGATGTTCGACTGGTTGAAGCATTATGATCTACCTATGTGTGTTGTAGCGACAAAGGCGGATAAGATTCCGAAGACTCGCTGGCAAAAGCATATCAAGATCATGAAGCAGGAGCTTGGCGTGCTGCCAGGGGATAATTTCATTCCATTCTCTTCAGAGATTGGCCTTGGTAAAGAAGAACTTTGGGGATTAATCGACGGGTATGTTCTCTCCTCGAAGAATGAAACGCCAGATTCTGAGGATGCTGAAATAGCTGCAAATGAACCTCAGCATGAGGAACCTACTGAAGCTTAAGACAAGAACTCATTTACAATCAAGCAACCATTCCTTTTGGGAATGGTTGTATTTTTTTGTTGGTAAAACTAAATTTTCTATGGGAAGGGACCGATAGATAACATATGAAAGATATCCATTGCCACATCTTACCCTTTATGGATGACGGAGCTACTGATTGGGAATCCGCTCTCGCCATGGCGCATGACGCCTATCGGAACGGGATCACATCCGTCATTGCCACACCACATCACGCCAACGGTCAATATATGAATAACGCCCCCAGTATAAGAGAAGCAGTGGATCTGATGAATGAGAAACTTCGTCAGCATGGCAATCCACTGCTTGTTCTTCCAGGTCAGGAAATCAGAGTGTACGGAGATTTACTGGATGATCTGGAGCGGGGGCAACTGCTAAGTCTTGCAGACTCGCGGTATATTTTGCTAGAAATGCCTTCCTCACGAGTCCCACGCAACATGGAAGAAATCTGTCACGAATTGATCATTCAAGGTTTCGTTCCGGTCATCGCCCATCCGGAGCGCAATGCTGAAGTAGCTGCCGATCCTTCTAAGTTAGAAAGATTGATAGAGCTGGGATCACTTGGTCAGGTAACCGCACAAAGTCTTGCAGGCGTCTTCGGGAATAAACTTCAGAAGCTATCCCTGGAGTTATGTCGTAGAAGTGCAGTACATGTGTTGGCCTCTGATGCACATGACAGTGTTCATCGTCCATTTGGATTAAACGCTGCTTATGTGGTTTTAGAGAAAGAATTAGGTCCTGAGATGCGCGACTATATGCGTGAGAATGCTCAGCAAATTGTGGCAAATGGTGAGGTTAATCATGGTAATCACGTACAAATTAGGAGAAATAGACACAAATTGTTTGGGTTTTTTTCCCGAAAGGGCTGACTATTCTACCTAATAGTGGTAGAATGGGTTTTATTGGGTGAATCGATGCTATGCGTAATAGTGTAGGTATGGGCGAATAGTCTAGGACTATAGTAACACAAGAATTTAAATACATATAAAGAGGTGGATATTTAGTGACTTTGAAAAAGAAACTAGTAGTATCAACATTGGCAGCAAGTATGGTAGCAGCATCCGTAGCGGGTCTTCCGTTGGGTAGCCTTGGTGCGGTAGGTACAGCGTCGGCGGCTACAGTTAGTAGTAGTACAACAGTTAAGGATAAGGTTCTTGCTGTTTACAAACAATTGTCCGCAACAGATGCAGTTTATCTCTACAATTTGAAGACTGAGGTTGCAGCACTGAGTGAGGCAGAATTTGCAGAAGTTTTTGATCCAATTCTGAAAAATCTTTCACTGGATGAAGCAGAAACAAAAACCTCACTTAAATTGTTCCAAAGCGTTACTAGTGTAGTCTATGATGTCTATAAAAATGACTTCTCCGGAATTCAAGTTATCCGTAACGACGACAAAAACATTGCTTTGCTGAGCAAAATTGCAAATAAAGCGGGTGTGTCTGGACTTACTGTTGAAAGTGTTTCTGAATTTTTGAGCAGCATTGAAACAGAACTTCGTGATCTGGTAAGCAGCAAGTCAACTGCAGATTTGTTGGCAATTCTCACATCCGAATCTGGTTACGATACTTTGTTGAATGAAGCTATTGCGAAAGTATTGAGCCATACAACAGGAGCAGGAGCACTCACAGTAAGTCAAGCGTTGGACAAACTTGGGGTAACTGCTAGTGATGTGAAGGAAACACTGAAAAACCTGAACAATAATATTAAATCCGCGAAGCCTGCGGCGAAATCACTTGCACTTGCTTACGTTAAAGCTTATGGATTGGGCGATAATGGTAACGGCAACGGTAACGGTAATGGTAATGGTGGTAGCAATGGTGGGAATGGAAATGTTACAACTCCTGTAACTCCTGCTCCAACTCCAGGAATCTACGACGTATCCAAGCTCGTAAGTGTTGTTGACGGTAAAGCAACTGTGAAATTGGTTGACGCCGATGTAATTAAAGAATTCGATAAGCTGGTTGCAGCGAATCCTGGTAAAACTGGTCTTACTTTGACTCTGAATTTGGGAACAGTAAAGGCTACTACAGTTGAGGTTCCACTTTCCCAAGCAATTATTGAAGCTGCAAAAGCTAAAGGTATTGCGAATATCGCAGTAACTTTCAACGGCGTAACCGTAACGATTCCTGTAAGCCAATTTAGCACAGCTATCGCATTGACAGTAACTACTGCTAAACCAGAAGTTGTAACTTCCGTTACCAAATTGAAATTGGCTTCGGATGTGTACGAATTCGCACTTAGTGTGAACGGTGTAGCAACTAGCACATTTAAACAACCAATTACAATCAAATTACCACTCAAGAATACAGATGGTCTGGATAAAGAATTGCTTTCCGTTGCTAAGCTTGTATACGGCAACTTGCAATTCCAAGGTGGTGTGCTTGACGGAGAGTTCATCGTAGAACCACGTGATACTTTCTCTTCCTATGCAGTGCTTGAGAATAAAGTAAACTTTACGGATATTGCTAGTGTACAAGCATGGGCTGGTAAACAAATTCAAGTCGTAGCTGCAAAAGGCGCGATTGAAGGCGTAGGCGAAGGCAAATTCGCACCGAAGAGCAATGTAACTCGTGCAGAGTTCGCTAAGATGCTGATTCGTGCGCTTAACCTGGAGAACAATTCAGCCGTACAAAGCTTTAGCGATGTAAGTTCAACTGCTTGGTATGCACCGTATGTAGCCGTTGCAGCAGAAAAAGGAATCATTACTGGACGCAGTGCGGCTAAGTTCGATCCTAATGCAACCATCACACGTGCAGAGATGGCAACGATGATCTCCCGCGCAGTGAAATCTATCAATCCAGCTGCAACAACGAATGCAACGGCAATTAGCCAATTCTCCGATGCTGCTAAGATCAGCGCATCTTTGAGAGATGGAGTAGCATTCGCAGCAGATCATAACTTGGTTATCGGAAATGCTGGTAAGTTCAATCCGAACGATACGGCCACTCGTGCTGAAGCAGCAGTAATTATCTACCGTACTATTAACTTTAAGTAAATAAAAGATATAGTATGCAGCCTCCTCTCATGTAGGTGAGAGGAGGCGCTTTTTTTGCAAATTGGGAAGATTTGAACAGGCATCGAAATATTTCAGAAATAGCTTGGGGGTAATTTCACTTGTCATCACAAGAATTGGATCTTCGCGATTATTTTCAGATCGTCAGGAAGAGACTGTGGCTGATATTTAGCATAGTTGTATTGGTGTGCGGTATTACTGGTGTATACAGTTTGTATATTAAAAACCCAGTGTATGAGGCATCCACGAAGATTATTGTTAACCAAACACCGACGCAGTCTGCGGCGGGGCAACTTGATTTAAACCAGATTAATACAAATATTCAATTAATTAATACGTATAAGGAAATTATTAAGACTCCAGCCATCCTTGATATTGTTACAAAGGATTATCCGCAATTCAATATTACAGCGGAAGAGCTATTGAAAAAGGTTAATGTGAGTTCTGTAAATAATACGCAGGTGATGACACTTGTCGTTCGAGATAATTCTTATCAGCGAGCTGCTGAAATCGTGAATGCCATTTCACTTGTATTCAAGGACGAGATTCCTAGTCTATTTAACGTGGAGAACGTATCCATTCTGAATGAAGCCAAAGTGAATCCGCTTGTTGAGCCAGGTCCGGTAGAACCGAATGTTTTACTGAACATGGCTATTGCTTTCATCGTATCCTTGATGATTGGCTTAGGGATTGCTTTCCTGCTGGAATATATGGATGACACGCTGAAAACAGAAGCTGATATTGAAAAATATCTTGGACTGCCTACGATAGCTATGATCACAAGATTGGGTCAAGAGGAAAGTAAACAAGGCGCAGCACAACCACAGACGTCAACATCCAGAAAGGCGGGGGACCTCGAACATGTCACAGCTTCCAAATAAACAACGCCATCTGATTACCGTTACGAACCCACGCTCCCCTGTATCCGAAGCGTTTCGTGCGCTACGCACGAATATTGATTTTTCCTCTGTGGATGAGACTATTCAAGTAATCATGGTAACTTCGTCCGGACCGGAAGAAGGTAAATCAACAGTTTCTGCTAATTTAGCTGCGGCTTATGCACAGGCAGACAAGAAGGTATTGTTGATTGACGCGGATTTGCGGAAACCGACAGCACATAAGACTTTTTCGCTTAGTAACCGATTTGGGCTATCTTCACTACTGTCGCAGCAGGCGGTTCTTCAGGATACTGTCCAAGATTCTGGTGTTTCCAATCTTTCCATCATGACCTCAGGACCGATTCCTCCAAATCCAGCAGAAATGATGGCTTCTAATCGGATGAGTACTCTTTTGCAGGATTTGCGCCAGCGTTATGATGTCGTTCTTATTGATACTCCACCGTTACTTGCGGTTACAGATGCACAGATTATGGCTTCCAAGAGTGATGGTGTCATTATGGTTGTCAGCTATGGCAAGGTAAAGCGGGATATTGCTGTAAAAGCTAAAGCTAACCTTGATCGTGTAGGTGCAAAAATGCTTGGCGTGGTTCTTAATAATGTAAAACGTAAAGCCAGCGAAGGTTACTATTACTACTACTATGGAAATTGATTTGTTCTTTAACAATAATGTTGTTTTTGGAGGCACTGAAAATGACAGCGAAATCTAGAGTGGTTCTTTTGTTCTTCATTGACCTTACGATCATCTGGTTCAGTATTGTGACATCCTATTTGTTTCGGTTCTCTAACCAACCGGTTCAGGACTATCTTGTTCAAATGCTCCAATTTGGTCTAATCGCAACGTTTGCATTTGGAGGAAGTCTTATTTATTTCGGACTATACCGAAGAATGTGGCAGTATGCCAGCATCGGAGAGATCATATCCGTTTCAAAAGCGATTGTAGTAGGATCATTACTTTCATTTGTATCGGCGTTTTTTATTTTGCCAGAAAGAGTGCCCTTTGCAATAGAAGTTCGGACCATGGAGACTGTTCTATTATTAGTAGGTGGGGTTCGATTCTTGTGGAGAGTGCTCCATAATGATCGAATCAATTACAAAGACACTCAGACCCATACACTTATTGTAGGTGCAGGCGATTGCGGAATATTAATTGCCAGGGAAATGATGGGACCTTCTTTTGCTCATACCAAGCTATTAGGTTTCATTGATGATAGTATCAATAAATATCATTTGTCTATATTGGGTGTGCCAGTCTTAGGCAATCGTTACGCGATTCCCGCTATTGTGAAAGAACGGGAAATTCATGAGATTATTATCGCCATGCCATCCGTTTCACGTACTGAAATCTCTGAAATTATTAATCTGGCGAAGAAGACAGGGGCCAAACTTAAGATTATACCGGCGCTTAACGATCTGATCGCGGGGAAAATATCAGTGAAGAAACTGCGAGATGTTAGCGTTGAAGATTTACTAGGCCGTGAGCCGATTATAGCCGATTTGAACAGTATTCTAGGTTATGTACACCACAAGACTGTGTTAGTTACGGGGGCTGGTGGATCTATTGGCTCAGAGCTATGTCGGCAGATTGCACCATTTGGTCCCGACAAGCTAATGTTACTTGGACACGGAGAGAACAGCATTTATACGATTGAAATGGAGCTTCGTAAGAAGTTTCCGGATCTGAATATTGTTACCGTAATCGCGGATGTACAGGACCGCAGTCGGATGATGGACATATTCAGCAGCCATAAGCCACATGTTGTCTTTCATGCGGCAGCACATAAACACGTTCCATTGATGGAGCGGAACCCTTCCGAAGCCATTAAGAATAATGTCTTCGGAACAAGGAATGTTGCGGATTGTGCAGATAAATATGGTGCGGAGAGATTTGTGATGATCTCTTCGGATAAAGCAGTTAACCCAACGAGTGTGATGGGTGCAACTAAGCGTATTGCAGAAATGTATGTGCAAAGTCTGCATACCACAAGTAGAACGAAGTTCTCAGCCGTGCGTTTTGGGAACGTGCTTGGCAGTCGTGGCAGTGTAATCCCGGCTTTTAAAGAGCAGATTGCTGCTGGTGGTCCGGTTACTGTTACTCATCCAGAAATGGTCCGTTATTTTATGACGATTCCAGAAGCTGTTCAGCTTGTAATCCAGTCGGGTTCTTTTGCCAAAGGTGGCGAAGTGTTCATTCTGGATATGGGAGAACCCGTAAAGATTCTAACGTTAGCGGAAGATTTGATTACGCTCTCTGGTTATGAACCTTATAGGGATATTGATATTCAGTTCTCCGGTATTCGTGAGGGCGAGAAGTTATATGAAGAACTGTTAACAGATGAAGAGAATTTAGGCTCTACAGATCACGGAAGAATCTTTATCGGTAGACCTAATGTGATAAGTCTGAATCAGCTAGAACTGGAATTCAAACGTTTGGAACGTGTTCTCGCTGAAGAACCTGAAGTTATTCGCGAAATAATCAATCAGATTGTACCGATGCAGCCCGTTGCCCAAGTTGCTATCAGCTAAATCATTCATAAAGGGGGATACATAAGTGTTCAATAAACGATGGAAAAAGATCCTTTTATGGACGCTGTCAGTCATTGTAGTTCTGGGTGTTGGTGGTTTGTTCGCTGCGAATTATGCGGTCGATAAGCTGATGAATTCTATGGTGGATGGTTTTGATCTGGAGTCTGAGGATCAAGTTAGTGGTGGTCAAGATCAAGGAACTGCACCTGAAGACACAGTAGCAGATGGTAAGGTCGAACCTGTAGCTTCTGCAACACCTGCTCCATCAACAGATGATGATGGAAGCAAAGATACTGAGGAAACTGGAAAAGATACAACAGCTTCTACTACTAGTAAACCTACGAAAGCTCCATCAACAGATCAAAAAGATACCTCTTCAGATGGCTATACTGCACAGGTTTCAACAGATAAAGCTAAAGAAATTCAGGATAATGTAACTATGAAGGATAAAGCAGACGTAGCTGCTATTGTGCTCGGTCAACTAAGTGTATCCGATATTAATCGGTTAAAAGATTTGGCCAAAGGTGGCTTAACCATTGACGAGAAGCGGGAAGCACGCAGTATCATCCTTGGTAAAGTTTCCGAAGAACAATACAATGAGCTTTCACAGGTTGCTAAGAAATATGGTATTAGTCAAGGGAAGACTCGTGATCAAATCCTGAAAGAACAAGAATAATCAAAAGCGAAAGAAAAGGGAAGTGAATAAGTATGTCTAAAGTAACGCTACCAGTCATAGCTCTATCGTTAATAGCTTCAATAGGGTTAGCACCCTTAACGGCATCCGCTCCTATTTCCGTATCAGCAGCGGCAGTACCAAGTGCAACAACTAAGGCTGCAAACTCTACGATTAAAGTGCAGAGCATGAACGTGAAAATGATTTTTGATGGAGCAAGTATTGGGACCCCTGCAGGTCAATATGTATTCATGTACAACAATACAACTTATGTTCCATTACGCTTTATGTCATATGCGTTGCAAAAGAGTGTAGCTTGGGATGCTAAAAACGTTAAAGTTACTGTAGCGGAGCCTAACAGTTCAGAGCTAGTAGTAATTAAAGATTACCTAATGAATGCAAGCAACGGGAATAGTGCTTCAGCAGTATCTAAGATTCTTGTACTCAATCAAGTTAAGGCAAGTTATGTATTTAACGGTGCAACCAAGGCATTACCTACGGGGCAATCCAGCTTTATCTTGAATGGCTCTTTATATGTACCCCTACGTTTTTTATCGGAATCTGTAGGTCATAACATTAGTTGGGATCAGAAGACGAAAACCATTACTGCTACTTCAAAGGCTTATCAAGAACAATCGAATAACGATTCGAAAGGTAACAATGAAAAAGACTCAACTCCAGTAGCAACACCAGCGTCAACACCAACGGATACAACAGGTGCAGCAGGTGCAGCAGGTGGTGGTTCTGCAGGAACAGGAAAAGTTTCCTATGAAACTATCACTAGTGATACAGAGGCCAAACTTATTGCACTTAAAAATCAAAGTCAATCGACATTAATGAGTATTGGGTTTGAGTATCTTGCAGCGACAGATGAGGCGAGCAAGAAAAGTATTAAAGAAAAAGGGTTGCAACAATTAGCCTCATTTACTGCTAGCTTCAATAGTATAGTTGCTGATACTGAACAAAAACTGAACAGCAACGGATATAGTACGGAGATTATTAGCCAGTATAGAAGTGAATTTGAAGCGACGCTTCAGTCAGGGAAAAATGCGGCTGAGGCAATGAAAAACTAAACAAGATAAGACGATCATCTCTATGTCTTTCTGACATAGAGATGATGTACATAGATTGAAAAAAGTAACTTAAAGGATCAGGTGAATTTATGAGACCTTATGTTTACATGAAACAAACCATTGATTTTCTGCTTGCTTTAATCGGGATGATAGTGTTATGGCCTGTCTTCTTGATCATTGCTATCGCGATTAAGACAAGCTCTAAAGGTCCTATCCTATTTAAACAAAAGCGATTAGGTAAAAATAAATCGGAATTCTACATCCTTAAATTTAGAACGATGAGAACGGATGCCCCTCAGGATATGCCCACTCATCTGCTACAAGATCCTGACTTCTTTATCACAAAGGTAGGGAAGTTCCTAAGAAAAACAAGCTTGGACGAGCTACCACAAATTATTAATATCCTTAAAGGTGAAATGAGTATCATTGGACCTCGTCCTGCATTGTGGAATCAGTATGATTTGATTGCTGAACGTGATAAGTTCGGGGCTAATGATATCAAGCCTGGGCTGACTGGCTGGGCGCAGATTAATGGGCGGGATGAGCTGGCGATTGATAGTAAGGCTAGGTTGGATGGAGAATATACTGAGAAGATTGGGTTCTTGATGGATGTTAGATGTTTCTTTGGGACGGTTTTTAGTGTTCTTAGTAGTGAAGGGGTTATTGAAGGTGGGACTTGGGCGAAAAATGCTGATAAAGAGTCAGTGAGATAGTAGGGGGTAAAATGAACATTACAATTAAGATTCATAATGAGAAAGGTTTGTCATCATATACCTCCCCCAAGGTATCTATAATTGTAGCAACTTATAGGCGAAATGAAACATTGAGAAAAGCCTTACAATCTTTGATTACACAGACTTACTCGAATATTGAGATAATCGTAGTTGATGACAATGCTGATATAAATTGGAATGAAACAGTTGAAAATATTGTTAATGATATCGAGACCTCGGATGGTATCGAAATTATCTATATCAAAAACAATAATAATAAAGGGTCTGCAGAAACTAGAAATATTGGGATTGAGATAGCTACAGGAGAGTATGTAACTTTTTTAGATGATGATGATCTTTATTTACCCGACAAAGTAAAGAAACAATTGGAACATATGATTCAAGAAGGCTCAGATTTTTCACTTACAGATTTATGGCTCTATGATGAAAACGGTAATCTAATTGAAAAACGTCGTAGAGACTATATTAAAGATTTGTCATCGGATAGTCTGATAATATATCACCTGTTATATCATATGACAGGAACAGATGTCATGATGTTCAAGAAAATGTACTTGCTAAACATTGGAATGTTTTCGCCTATTAACGTTGGAGATGAGTTTTATTTGATGCAGAAGGCAATAGAGGGTAAAGGGATTTTTAGTTATTTACCTGGATGTGAGGTTAAAGCTTATGTACATAGTGAGACAGACGGCTTATCTAGTGGAGATGGGAAAGTATTAGGTGAGAATGTACTATTTGAGTATAAAAAGAAATATTTTGATATATTAACAAAAAAAGAGCAAAGGTATATAAAAATGAGACATCATGCTGTATTAGCTTTTGCAGAGTTTAGAAGGGGGAAATATTTTTCGATGACTAAAAACTTATGTCTTTCGTTGATTTTTTCTCCTACAAAACTAGTAAATTTATTTATTAGTAGGAAGTAATTTAAACAAACTGATCTTTGTTATGATAATTTGTAATTTAAATTTCCATATATTGTTTATATAATTCAGTATGAATTTGATTCGATACGATGTCAAGGGCTATATTGGCAAGATGTGAATTCTATTATCTTCTGGGAAATGATAGGTGAAGGTGCTCTATCAAGCGTTCATAGAAAACAGACGGTGATAATAATTAGATATTTGAGTATAAAATGCAGTTTATTGAAGAAAAATTTTCATGGAGGAGAGTATTATAAAAAAAATTGGAATCTCTACCGTACATACTGGGTTTAATTATGGATCCGCATTGCAAGCATATGCAAGTAAGGTGATTTTGCAAGAACTGGGATATCAGGGGATCAATATTTCATTAAAAGGTAGTCTTATTAAAGGCAGAGATGTAAGGATAAAGAAAATCGCCGTAATTGCTATTAGACTTTTGAGACAACCGCATAATATAAAAAAGAGAGTTAGCGTATATAGTGATAATTTAAGCAAATCCTATTCGGAACAAACAAAAGTATTATTCAATAATTTCAGATTAAATAAAATAAACCCATATTGCTGTACATGGAATCAATTAAAGCGTATTGCAAAGAGTGATGATTTTAAGGCGTTTTTGTGTGGGAGTGATCAGGTTTGGAATTCAGAAGCATTATATGTAGATCCGCAGTACTACTTAAGATTCGCACCTAAAGTTAAAAGAATTGCTTTTTCCCCAAGTTTTGGAAGAGATAAAGTTGCCGATTACAATAAAAGTATTATCAAAAAATACATTATGGATATCCCGAATCTTTCAGTGCGGGAAGAATCAGGTGTTTCTATAATTAAAGAGTTAACTAATAAGGATGCTACCCATTTGATTGATCCTACTCTGATGCTGGATGGGACCAAGTGGGATCAGTATTTAGAATTACAAGAAGACATGTCAGATGCTGAAAATTATATATTGGCGTATTTTTTAAATGAACCATCTGATTACGCAAAAGAATGTATCAAGAAATTAGCTCAGGAAAAAAAAGTGAAGGTAATAGCGCTTCCTTATCAAAGAGAAGTGAGAGATTGGTTTGATTTTGCACCGGATGCCGGACCTGTTGAATTTGTCAAGTATGTTAAAAATGCATCCTACGTATGCACGGATTCCTTTCATGGGACTGCATTTGCAGTTAATTATAAAGTACCTTTTTACACATTTGATAGACAATATGGATCAGCTGGGAAACAATCTTCTCGAGTGGTTTCACTCCTGAAATTGGTATCATTAGAAAATCATTTTAATCCATCAATAGAGTTATTAGATGCACCGATTGATTTCAGTAAAAGTAAAGGTGTTCTTGAGATAGAAAGGAATAAAGCTGTGGAGTATCTTATAAATGCGCTGCAGTAGATGATGGAGGGGAAATGTTGGGTAATTTTAGTAATGACACTTCAAAGTCTCTGGTTTCGATAATTGTTCCAGCATTCAATGCTGAGAAGTATATAGAAAAGTGTATTTCATCAATATTAGATCAAACGTATACAGATATTGAAGTGATTGTTGTGGATGATGGGTCAACAGACAAAACAAGACAACTTATAGATATTATTTCGCAACAGGATAGTAGAATTCGCGTTTTGCATAAAAAAAATGCCGGAGTTAGTGCTGCGAGAAATAGTGGAATTGAGATATCGACGGGAGATTATTTAGTTTTTGTAGATGCAGATGATTTTATTACACAGGACTATGTTGAATACATGCAAAGTCTAATTGAAAATACAGACTCAGAATTCTGTCTTTCAAAACGTTGCTTTACTAAGAGTGGTGAAAAGCAAACTCAAAGCGAAAATATAGAGAAACTAACACCAGAAGAAGCAACAGCGCTACTTCTATCACCAGACGTTATAGTGGGATGTTGGAATAAAATTTTCAAACGAAGTTTAATAGTTAACAACAATATATGGTTTTCGACTACTCTATTTTATGGAGAAGGATTGACATTTATAACTACTGTATCACAAATATCTAAATCTGTTGGTGTTGGGAATCGTAAAGTTTACTATTATCGACGAAACAATGAAGCTTCTGCAACAACAAAGTTTGATATTAATAAACTATATAACGGTGAAAAAGCACTAAAAAACATTAGGAAACAACTTTTAATAAACACCCCTAAAGTTAATACAATGCTTAACTTGCATTTAAGTCTTTTTAGTTTAGGTGCATTAGTTAAAATTAAGTCTAATGGCTTAAAAAAAGAATACTTGAAGGATTACAAAAGATGGAGATCATATATTAGACATAATTCTTTTAAATTCTTATTTAATGGAGAAGTATCGCTTTATAGAAAGTTACTACTATTTGGAGGATGCTTATGTCCATGGCTTATGATGAAGTTAGAAAACATTAGAAGGAGCCGTATTTCTGCCAATAGTGTTGACGATTAAATTCATTAGTCATAGAAAATGAAGATAGTTCTTCTCAATAGCAGCATTTTGAAAAAGCCATTTGTGAATGAATACTGGTTTCAATGCCTTCATTTTGAAATCAAGCAAAAGTTGTTTAATCATTAGCTGCTGTAATTACTTGGAGATTAACATATAGAAGGTGAAACTGAAATGGATAGAAAAGTATTATTGATTAGTCATAATGCGCTAGGAAAAGAAAATAATATGGCAAGAACACTGGAAAATCAGTTCATGGGATTAAGAAGTGAACAGATTGCCCAATTGTTTTTTTCTGATGAAAACCCCAATTCTGAATATTGTGACAACTATTTTCGTGTCTCTGATTCTGAAGTACTTCGTTCGCTTTATTCGAGAAAAGAAGTTGGGAATAAAATTAATATAACATTCCATGAATCTATAGATAATAAAGATGAGTGGATTAAAACTAAAATAAGAAAAAAAGGAAACAGAAGGCCAGCGGTATATTTGATTCGGAATCTAATATGGTTGCTAGGTAAATGGAAATCAAAAAAATTAGATGATTGGCTGGATCAATTCAAACCAGACGTTATCTATTTTGCATCTGGTGACTATGCATTTTCTTATATGGTCACCCTATATATTGCAAAAAGAAGGAATATCCCTGTGATTATTGGGTGCTATGATGATTTTTATATTGACAAAAGGAAAACAATCAATCCTTTATATCATATTACCTATCAAAATTTAATGAAAAAAGCAAAAGAGTTGTTTGATCTTTCAAGCGCATTCGTGGCGGTTAGCGATATGATGGTAGAGGACTATTCAAAATTATTTAATAAGAAAGGGTATACTTTATACACTCCAACAAATTTACTGAATAATAGTAGTAACTTTAAAAAACAAGAAATAATTACTTATGCAGGGAATTTAGGCCATGGAAGAGCTGAACAGTTGATATCGCTTGGCAGAGCATTAAAGAAGATTGGGGTTCCTAGCTTGGATCATATTGATGTTTATTCTGGAGAAATCAGAACAGAAATTACAGGGAGTTTAACTGCTGATAATGGAATAAATTTCTGTGGAAGAGTACCTGCGGAGAAAGTACAGGAATTGATGATTTCGAGTAAATATATTGTTCATACAGAATCATTTGATGAAACTTTTACGAAGCGTGTTAAATATTCTCTTTCAACTAAAATTGCTGATTGTTTAGCTTCTGGTTCGTGTATTATTGCTTACGGACCAAAAGAGGTAGCGTCTATTTCATATCTTGAAAAAGATGAAGCTGCGTGTGTTATCTCAGATGAGGCATCACTGGAAAAAAAATTAATTGGCTTGTTTGCATCAGATGAAGAAAAAAAACGGATATGTGCTTCTGCAAAAAAATTAGCATATAGAAACCATAGCTCAGATAAAAACAGGGAATTACTGTGCAATATTATTGAGTCTCTATTTTGAGTGCGAGAGTAGATTATGTGAGATAAGGCGAGTGGATAATTTGAAAGTATTACAAGTAAATGTTGTTTATAAGAATGGAAGTACAGGAAAAATAACTTCTGATATCCATGAAGAACTAAAAAGTCGAGGACATGAATCTATTGTTTGTTACGGTAGAGGAGAAAGTATCAACGAGAAAAGTGTATATAAGACTTGTGGCGAGATGTACGCACATCTTAATCATTCCATGGCTCGCTTAACCGGTGTAATGTATGGTGGATGCTTCTATTCTACTTATAAGCTAATTTCAGTCATTAAAAAAGAAAAGCCTGACATTGTCCATTTACAGTGTATTAACGGTTATTTTGTTAATATATATCGACTCGTTACATGGTTGAAGAACAACCACATTAAAACTGTAGTAACTTTACATGCAGAATTTATGTACACTGGTGGTTGTGGGCATTCCTTATCCTGTGATAAATGGAGAAAAAATGAAGGATGTGGGCATTGCCCGCGTTTGCGCTCAGAAACACAATCACTGTTCTTTGACAGAACAAAAACAATGTGGCATAGGATGAAAAAAGCGTTTGATGGCTTTGATGAAAATATCATCATTACATCGGTGTCTCCATGGCTGATGGACAGAGCAAAACAATCTCCAATATTGGGTGATAAAGAGCATACTGTGGTTATGAATGGGTTGGATACTGAAAATGTATTTTATCCATGCGACTCAGAAGAATTGAGACAAGAGCATGGCATTAATGATGAAAAAATAATTTTTCATGCGACCCCAAAATTCAGCGTGGATCGAAATCATATTAAAGGTGGCTATTATGTTTTAGAATTAGCGAAAAGGCTTAATCAAAATATTAAAATTATTGTTGCCGGTTCTTTTGATGAAACTGTATCTTATCCAGAAAATATGATTATGCTCGGAAAAGTAACCGATCAAGGGCTGTTGGCAAGGTATTACTCACTTGCAGATGTTTCGCTTTTGACAAGCCAAAGAGAAACTTTTTCTATGGTTACAGCCGAGAGCCTATGCTGTGGAACACCTGTAGTGGGGTTTAAAGCCGGAGCCCCGGAACAAATTGCATTAGAAGAATTCAGCAGATTTGTTAATCATGGAGATATAGATTCATTGCAGAAAGAAATAATGTCTTTTCTAAATAAGCAATTTGATAATAAAGATATCGCTATAAAATCACAGTGCTATTCAAAAGCTACAATGACCAATAATTATCAAACGGTATACAACAGTCTATACAAAAGATTTTCACAATAGATTGTTTTTAGGGTGGTGACGATTTATGAAACATAAGTTGAATGCCAGTAGTGGAAAGACTATTAATATTGGACTGTTTGCTTCATTATTTCATTAATAGTTGTTCTACTAATTTATAATTTAATTTTTTCTCAAATGATTTATTAGCTTCCTATGGAGGAATTGTGGCAGTCTTCGTTTTTGTTATACATGCTTAAGAAAGCACGGAGAAGAAGGGTCACCTCTTCTCAGCAAAACATTGCTTACTGGGTACTGGGGAAACAGCAGTCATTATGGCATCGATTTTTGAAGCAAATTTAGTATCAGGGAGTACTGGCATGCATATTATGACATGTGCTTTGTTCGATTTAACAAATCATGTAGGAGAAAGAAAAAATGAGTAAATTTGCTAAGAATTTATCATGGATTTTTGCGGGGAATTTAGTACATGCAATATTGCAATTCTTGCTAAATATTTTGATTGCAAGGGTTTTAACAACAGCTGATTATGGTCTAATTAATTATTCAGCTTCATTAATAGCATTTTTTACGTCAT
The DNA here is from genome assembly GCF_924513355.1 of Paenibacillus pseudetheri. Taxonomy (NCBI): domain Bacteria; kingdom Bacillati; phylum Bacillota; class Bacilli; order Caryophanales; family Paenibacillaceae; genus Paenibacillus; species Paenibacillus pseudetheri. The sequence goes on along the minus strand of NZ_CAKMAB010000027.1, from coordinate 58,863 downwards.
TAGGAACTTTGGGGTTTAATGGGATTATCACTAAGAAAATTTCTGATGAAGAAGATAAAGCGGAAGAATATTTAGGTTCTGCTATTATTTATAGATTGATTTTCTCAATATTTGCAATTATATCATTACAAATAATTGTAAGAATATTTGATCCCAATAATACAAAATTACATACTGTAGTTTTTTTTCAGTCTATTACGATTTTTTTTGGAGCGTTTGATTTAATAGTATATTTTTTCAGATATACGGCGCAAGCAAAAGTAGTCGAAGTATTAAGACTAGCAGCCTTTTTTTTATCAGCATTTTGGAGATTGATCGTTTTAGCCACCTATAAAAGTATTACTTTATATGTATTAGGTACTTCCATTGAGTCAGTTTTTTTTGCAGTTTTTTTAGTTTTTGCATTTGTGAAAATCAAAAAGACAAGATTCAAATTTCGTAATAGTACAGCAATAAGCCTAATGAGGCTATCGTATCCGTTCATCTCATCTGCAATTATGACAACAATTTACGGTCAAGTAGATAAAATTATGTTGAATAATATGATAGATAGTACTGCAGTAGCATATTTCTCCGTTTCGCTCACATTAGCAGGAGCAATATCGATAATTCCGTCAGCTTTAATTGAGGGATTTAGACCAGATATAATGGCTTCTAGAAATCGGGATATTAAAAAATATCATAAAAGACTTAAGCAATTATATTGTATGGTATTTTGGATTTGTATCACATATTGTTTGTTTATCACAATATTTGCAAAAGATATAGTGCTTATTCTTTATGGAGATAAGTACTTGCCTGCAGTAAGTTCTATGTCATTAATAGTATGGTATACTTCTTTTTCATATTTTGGTGCGATCAATAATATGTATATGGTTGCAGAAAACAAAGTGAAATGGGTTCAAGTAATTACACTTGTCGGCGCAATATTAAATGTGTTACTTAACTTTATTTTAATTCCATACTATGGAATAGTCGGGGCGGCCACCGCATCCCTTATTACTCAAATAGTTGCCAATTTCATTTTACTGGCTTTTATTCCTTCTTTAAGAGAAAACTTTAAAATAATAGTGAAGGGTATTACTTTTCAAAGATGAAATATCAGTGATTATGAGATTAAGTGCTCCTTTAACTAACAAAAAACAGATGAAAAGTATAACGTTAAGTGAAAATAAATTTTCAAAACTAAGATAGGTTATACAAAAGAAGTTTACAGAATGTGCGCCATTTAAAACGTTTCATTACAGCTATATAGTCGTAAGAACAACCCCATTAATTGGTCAAGTATGGGCAGATAGCAATATCCTATTAGACATGGGAGGTTAGTTATTACAACCGAGAACGGGAATTAGTATATGAAAGATGTTTAGATTGTTACACCTATTTTCCGAGTATTCTAACGCTCGACTTGTACGTGACCATAAAAATGGTGGGTTATTAGATGTTAAGATAAACAACAACAGCTATAAAAGAGTAATATAAACGGCTAAAAATAAGATTATATAAGGAGGATGACATATGTTTAAAGAAAAAGTACTACTGATTACAGGTGGAACAGGTTCTTTTGGAAATGCAGTTATGAAAAGATTTTTGCATACTGATGTAAAAGAAATACGTATTTTTTCTCGTGATGAAAAGAAACAGGATGATATGAGAAAAAAATATAATAACGATAAATTGAAATTCTATATTGGAGACGTTAGAGATTTAGCAAGTGTTAAAAATGCAATGCATGGAGTAGATTATATCTTTCATGCAGCGGCCCTTAAGCAAGTACCTTCATGTGAATTCTTTCCACTTGAGGCTGTGAAGACTAATGTGATGGGAACAGATAACGTTCTCACAGGTGCCATTGAAATGGGGATAAAGAAAGTTATCTGTCTATCAACAGATAAAGCTGCATATCCGATTAATGCAATGGGTATTTCAAAAGCAATGATGGAAAAAGTCTGCGTTGCGAAGTCAAAAACCGTAGATCCAGGAAGAACACTTATCTGTGGTACGAGATATGGAAATGTTATGGCTTCGAGAGGGTCAGTTATTCCTCTATTTGTAGATCAAATCAAAAGGGGACAACTTTTGACAGTGACGGATCCAAACATGACTAGATTTTTGATGAGTTTAGAAGAAGCGGTTGAACTTGTGGTGTTTGCATTCCAAAATGCAGAAGCTGGAGATATTATGGTTCAAAAAGCGCCTTCATCTACGATTGGAGACTTAGCTCAAGCTGTTAAAGAACTTTTTAATGCTGATAATGAAATTAAAATTATCGGTACTCGTCATGGAGAAAAGTTATACGAAACGCTCTTAACAAAAGAAGAACATGTAGGTGCAGTAGACATGGGCGGTTTCTATAGAGTTCCTGCGGATAAGCGTGATCTTAACTATGATAAGTATTTTATCGAAGGCAATGAAGAACTTCAACAAATAGAAGATTACAACTCACATAATACAGAGAGACTCAATGTAGAACAAATCAAGGAGAAACTCATAAAGCTCGATTATATCCAAGATGAGCTAAAGAACTGGGAGGCAAGATAATGAAGGTCTTAATCCTAGGTGGAACAGGTATGGCGGGACATACCATTTCAATATATTTTAAAGAAGCTGGTCACGATGTAACAGCTTTTAGTAGAGGCAAGGTAAATTATTGTAAGAATGTAAATGGTGATATCACGGATTTCGGGAACCTGAAAAATATTATATATGAGGGTCAATTTGACGCAATTATAAATGCAATTGGGATATTAAATCAGGATGCAGAGAATAACAAATCAAATGCAGTTTTATTGAATAGTTACTTGCCTCATTTCTTATGCGATATAACTAATGAGATGAAGACAAGAGTTATTCATATGAGTACTGACTGTGTATTTTCTGGTGAAAGTGGTGGCTATCTAGAGACTTCATTCAGAGATGGAAAGACCTTCTATGATAGATCTAAAGCGTTAGGTGAATTCGAAAATGATAAAGATTTAACATTTAGAAATTCAATTATTGGACCTGATATGAGTGAAAGAGGAATAGGTCTTTTCAATTGGTTTATGAAGCAAGATGGTCAGATCAACGGCTTTACTAAAGCGATATGGACAGGTGTAACAACTTTAACTTTAGCAAAAGCGATGGAACAAGCATTGAAAGAGAATCTATCTGGACTTTATAATCTGGTGAATAATGAGACTATTAGTAAGTATGAACTACTAAAGCTCTTCAATAAATATATGAAAAGTGATCAGATTGAGATTTTATCAAGTGATAGTCTTTCGCTAGACAAGTCTTTAATCAACAATAGAAATGATTTTTCATTTAAAGTACCTGGTTATGAAGCGATGGTAGCTGAGTTAAAAGAGTGGATTGATAATCATAAAGAACTATATCCACACTATTTTAAATAGGGGGTAAGTATGATGAGAAAATTGAAATTAATGACAATCATGGGTACTCGCCCTGAAATTATTAAACTTTCTGAAGTTATAAAGAAAAGTGATAAGTACTTTGACCACATATTGGTCCATACAGGTCAGAATTATGACTATGAGCTGAATCAAGTGTTTTTCGAAAATCTAGGTATTAGAGAACCTGATATTTATCTTAATGTTGTAGGTGACAATTTAGGTCAAACTATGGGTAATGTACTAGCTAAATCATATGAAATCATGGTTCAAGAACAACCAGATGCATTACTTGTTCTTGGAGATACCAATTCATGCCTAAGTGTAATTTCTGCTAAAAGGCTTAAAATTCCGATTTTCCATATGGAGGCTGGAAACAGATGTTTTGATGAGAATCTTCCAGAAGAGATTAATAGAAGGATTGTTGATCATACAAGTGATGTGAATCTTTGCTATACAGAACATGCAAGGAATTATTTAAATTGGGAGGGTGTTCCAAAAGAAAGAACCTATGTAGTTGGTTCACCAATGGCGGAAGTATTAAATGTAAATAAAGAAAAAATTGATTGCAGTAGGGTACTTGAAACACTAAAACTTGAAAAAGGAAAGTATATCCTACTATCAGTTCACCGTGAAGAAAATATAGATAATGAAGAAAATTTTATGGCCTTAATGAATGCTGTGAATGCCATGGCTGAAAACTATGATCTTCCTGTGATATATAGTACTCATCCTAGAAGCAAGAAATTTATTGAGCAGCGAGGATTTAGATTTCATCCAAATGTGAGAACATTACAGCCATTTGGATTTGCTGATTATAATCATCTTCAGCAGAACTCATTTTGTGTAGTGTCTGATAGCGGTACAGTTGCTGAAGAAGCTTCTTATTTTAAATTCCCTGCAGTATCAGTAAGAACAAGTACAGAAAGACCAGAAGCCTTGGATAAGGGGAATATGGTAATTGGCAGCATAACCACTGAACAAGTTCTTCAAGCCGTAGATATGGCTGTTGAGATGAATGCTCAAGGGAATTTAGGAGAAGGTGTACCTAATTATTTGGATGAGAATGTAAGTACTAAGGTAATTAAGTTAATCCAAAGTTATACAGGGATAGTAAATAAAATGGTATGGAGGAAATCATGAGTAATGAAAGAGCATTAAACCATGGCTACTTGTTTTAGATTGGAAAGTGTAATTATGAATGTATGAAATACAAGTGATGTGCGAGTTCATTACCCGAAATGAAGCTAGCTGTTTAAAAGGAGGTGTGGGAATAAGTGATGTTTGATTTCAACACCCCAAATAAACAAATGTGTTTACACCTATGAAGCTTAGCGGCGAGGTTTATAATGTAGGAGGTCACAATAAGTTATCTTGAAGTAGTAAAAGATATTATCCGGACGTTAGGTAATCTGAGGATCTTATTAGCCGACCATTTTGGGCCATGACGAGCGTTATGCTATTGAACCAACTAAGCTGTAGAATCTGGGCTGGAAGTCGAGATACACCTGTGAGACTGGTATTTCTCAAAAAATCAATGGCAAACTGACAACACCGAATGGTGGGAGTGCATACTTAACGGCGAGTACGGGAGTTGATTTATGAAACATATTCATACCAATGTAACGTTAGGCAAACATAAAAAAAGACTGTTTCTTCTATATTTACCGGTCCTTTTACTTATCCTATTTTTCTTGTTCGCTGGCGCGTTTTTGCCCATACACCAATCTCCACAACCCAAGGATACCATTATCATTCTTAGTGGAGGTGAAGGACGGATGGAAGAGGGAACCATCCTATACAACAAAGGGTTTGCTCCTTATGTCATGCTCTCAAATTCCAAAGAGGGCATTAGCAAACACGGTGATATGCTCCAAACTGCCCTCGCTTTAGGCATTCCGGAATCCTCTATCCTAACCGAAAACCAGGCTCGAAGCACCTATCAGAATGCCAAGTTTTCTCTTCCTATCATGAAGCAGCATGGCTTTACCTCCGCAATCGTTGTCTCTTCTGATTTCCATATGCGGCGGGTGAAGTTTATTTTTGATCATGTGTATAAGGATTCTGGCATTAAGCTGACTTATGTGGGTGCAGACTCTGGATATAATGCTCGTTATTGGTGGAGTGACAGTCACAGCCGAGAAACTACGTTTAATGAATACATTAAGATGATCGGCAACGCTTTTGGCTATAATGGTCCAGAAGCGAAGAGTCTATTAAGAGAAATCAAACAATGGTTGCATTGAAACTACAAATATAATTAGAAGGTATTATTCGACAAACATTGTATTTCTTTTATCTGGATGATGAAGATCGTGTTTGGGTTAAAGTTCGGTCTAAGCATCGCCGACTTCTAAAAAAAATGGAGTCTAGAATATAGTTATATTTGCTCAGCAATTTAGTTTGTAAATCTTGTGGGGGGACTACATTCACTAAAGGTGAAATAAAAAACGGATATACTAATGTCATACCGATTGGTAAATCTTTCTCTTTTCGCTCCCCCACTTATATTTACATTTTGTAAGAGTTGCGGAGAAGTAGCTTCAATAAAAGTTGAAAAACCTGAGAAATTTTGTACTGAATAATGAGAGATCGTTTAAAGTTTCAAATCAACTCATCTAACAGCATCGAGCAGGGGGGATGGTCCTTTCCTACTTGATGCTATTTTTAGTTATCTGTTTCTGAGCAGTTGTTTCCTTTTGCTTACTACTTTCAATGAATTTCAAAGAATAAAAAATTAACCCAAATGCGGTAGTCAGCACAAACATATAAGGGCTCCCAACGGTTTGAAGAATGTAAATTAAAAGTAGTCCAGTAATTAGAAAATGTGGCATTAAAATGAAATACTTTCTTTTATTTACGTTTATCCCCTCTATTATTGTTTAATTATTTCAAATAAACCATTGTTTTTTATGTCATTCCTGAGGTTAGAATAAAAAAAGTGAAGAGTATGGTCCTAATACGAGTTAAATGTCTCGATTCGCTTTTTGCTAAATGAATCGTAAATTGTCGAAAATAATAGCCAAATCCTTCCTAACGAACTATAATATAAATCGCTTGGTTATTTAAAGGAGGATTTAGTTTATGTGGGTTTACATAGTCAATGTTGCTTTAATAATGTACTGGTGGTTTCTTTACACAGTTAACCATGGGATCAAATCAGGGGGGGGGGACGCCACCTCATCTAATGTAGAACAGAGGGTTCTTATTCCGCAGGATCATAAAAAAAGAAACTTCTTTACTTCTTTTCTTATTTTGTTGCCGTTTGTACAAGTTTATATGATTCTTGCACTAAAAAACATTAATGTTGGAACAGACACTGTGCCTTATTTAACAGGATTCCATGAAGTGACTTACTTGCAATGGAGCACTATTTTTGATTTAACAGTGAAAAATCCACTTTATAATTTTGAACGTGGGTTTATATTTATTTCCAAAATGATCTCTACATTCACAGACAACTTTAAAGTTTACAATGCCATTATGTGCCTACTTATGATATTACCAGTATACAAGTTCATTAAAAAACATTCTGCCATGCCATTTCTATCGGTTTTAATTTTTATTACATTTGGGTTTATGAATTTTTACCTGAGCGGCATGAGACAAGCTATTGCCTTATCTATTATACTATTTTCTTTCAATTTCATTGTTGACCGTAAAATATGGAAGTTTCTCGCAACAATAGCGATTGCTTCATTATTTCATGTTTCAGCTGTTGTTTTCTTTCCTGCATATTTTCTTATCAGTTTTACTTTCACCCCCGCCTTAGCAATTGCTTACATAGTCTCTTTGGGCTTAATCTATATCTTACGTTTTAACATAATCGAGTTCGTGACCCAATACTTCTATTCCGGTTCGTCCATTACAAATACCGGAGCTTATACGCTGATGCTAATTGTGATCGTGTCGTTCATTGCGGGATTATTATTTTATAAGAAAGCCGTAACTCTGAGCCTTAGTAACAAAATAGTTTATAATTTAATTGCGGTTGCTGCAGCTTTGATGATTTTTAATACTACAAGCAATATTGCACTCCGGGTTGCAAATTACTATTACATATTTATGCTTCTATTCATCCCTGCTGTTCTAAAAGCCATAGACAGCCTGATTATCAGAAATATCGCCACAGCGGTTGTTGTCATTTTTACTTTGACATATTACTTTAAATCGGGAATCTATTATCTCCAAGGCTTCCCTTACTCGTTTTATTGGGAGTAGTTACACACTACTCCTTTTTATATGCCTAGAAATTGACATTAGTTAAAATAATGCAAATTATATATACTTGATAGATCATAAATACTTGCTGTTATGTCATAAACCTCTGAATTGTTACCGAAGAAAGAAGAGCCAATAACACAGAATTTAACATATTTAATTTCTGGTAATGTCGGTGGATTGATAAGATGTTTGTATAAGTTCCAATACGAAGAAGGGAATATCGTGATTTTATCATTATATCCCATTACTTCCGACTGTAGTATTTCCAGTTTGCGTAAATGGTTTTGTATAAGACCCTTCTGTTTTGTTGTTTATAGCCGTTTCACTTGTTGTGGTAAAATAAAATGATTGATTTGCTGTATTCCAAGCAACAGAAACATCATTAAAATTAGCATCGTATACTTTATACATAACAGCCAATCCTAATCCTAATTTACGTGTGCAAAGCATTTCAAACATTTTATTTTTGGGATCATCAAAAAACTCGGTTTCCAAAACAACTCTAACGGCATAATCTACAGGTTTTAACCCCTTGGCATCGGCTGTTTTAACTAAGTCTTTAAATCCTCCCATGTATTTATCTGGGTCAAATGTGTCAGTTTTGATGCTGTATCTATTTAACAATTGTGAATTATGAAGCAACAAATGGCTTATGGATTTGTTCATTCCATCATCTATTATCGTTAAATAGTAGTTGACATTATCTGTACGATAAACAATATTATTTTTCGTATCTTCATGAAACATAATAGTCGACTGATAAGTTGTAGAAGCTTCCAATCTTAAATCTTAGCAAATAGTAGAGTATCATTTTACAAGTTTTATTCTTGCATTCCCTTCAAATGTGCCACCCTATATCCGTATATTCCCATGAATACACGTTCCGTCCATGTAAAATTCAAAGCAACGATTAATAATGATTTCGTTACACTATAATTCTGCTTTTGTATCACTTGCCACATCCATATCATTTTAATGGATATACAGCGCCAAAGCTAAATGTACTGTACGCTATGCTTCTATCAGTTAAGTTTAACCTAAATTTACAGTTACGTGATATTGGTTAATTGTTATGTGTTGACCCGTACCGCGAATATACAATTGGTCTGTTACATTAATGAATCCAGTAGATGTTGTATAAGGTGTTATTTTTTCAATATATTGATTCGGGTTTGTTGTGGGATCGTAAGTTAAGTCGGGTATATTAAATCCACCTAATTTAGCCTTAATCCATTGGTGTATCTCGCCTACATGTAATCCAACTCCTCGAAAACTGGAGTCTTTATTTAATGAAATAACCTTCAGATTAATCACTTTCTTGTTTGTTTTGGCGTAAGCCATGGTAAGGTTTAGTATATTAAAGTTTTTCGTACTAATTATGTCGTCAGTTTCGTTGTTACTTCAGCCAACTGTGCAGCAAGAGACAATGCTCATTATCATATAAATAATGAATTAATCCACTCCCTCATTCCCACCAACTAATAATTAATCACAAAATAACCCATTCTAACCGTAGCGAACCTGCGGTTTTTTATTTATAATAATTATTATCTGGATTTCATAAAGCGTTCAAAAAATCTGTAAAAAGTCGTATTTTCGTGTGATATACTTAACACAGTGTTTTGAGATGTTGTGAAAGTGAATATTATGTAAAAATATTCTTTAATATAGCTGTACTACAGTAATGAATAGAGACTAGGATGGTGAACTATCGATGCACATCGTCGTCGTTGGCCTGAATTATCGTACGGCTCCCGTGGAGGTTAGGGAACAGTTTGCTTTTGCGGAGAGTGATCTTCCGGCAGCGCTTCATCAACTGATGAAGACGAAGGGTGTGCTGGAAGGGGTCGTAGTAGCCACCTGCAACCGTACGGAAATTTATGTGGTCATGGACCGCCTCCATATGGGGGGCTATTTCCTCCGCGGCTTTATGGAGCAGTGGTTTGGAGTGAAAAATGAGCAATTTGCACAGCATATGTATATATATGAAGACGAGCAGGCGATTGCGCATTTGTTCCGCGTGACCTGCGGCCTGGATTCCATGGTGATTGGCGAGACGCAGATCCTGGGACAGGTACGAAGTTCTTTTCTCACGGCTCAGGCTGAGGGGGTAACTGGAACTTGGTTCAATCGTTTATTTAAACAAGCGGTGACGCTGGGCAAAAGAGCACATAGTGAAACGTCAATCGGCGAAAGCGCAGTATCTGTCAGTTATGCGGCAGTGGAGCTGGGCAAGCGGATATTTGGCATGTTCACTGGTAAAAGGGTGCTGATTCTCGGCGCCGGCAAAATGAGCGAGCTCACTGTAAAGCATCTATATAGTAGTGGTGCGGCTGAGGTGATTGTCGCTAACCGTACGCTGTCGCGTGCGATTGAACTGGCAGAGAAGTTCTCGGGTAAGCCGAGCACGATTGAAGATGCGTTAAAAGCTCTTAATGAGGTAGATATCGTGATCAGCTCAACGGGAGCTGACGGCTATGTACTTTCGGCAGATCAGGTAGCGAATGCTATGAAGCGTCGTCCTTCACGGCCGCTTTTTATGATTGATATAGCTGTACCTCGTGATATTGATCCTGCGGCGGCTAATGTGCCAGATGTTTTTTTGTATGATATTGACGATCTGGAGGGCATTGTGGAGAGCAACTTGGAAATGCGCCGGAGTGAAGCTGCGAAGATTGAAGTGATGATCGGTGAGGAAATGGATGAGTTCCAGCTGTGGCTTAAGACGCTTGGCGTGAGACCGGTGATCCGGGCGCTTCAGGATAAGTCGAATGCGATTCACGAGGAAACGATGGAGAGCCTGTTTAATAAGCTGCCTGAGCTGGACGAGCATCAGCGCAAGGTGATTCGTCGTTTGACCAAAAGCATTGTGAACCAGATGATGCATGATCCAATCAATGTAATTAAAGAGATGTCCGGTGGTAAGCAGGGAAATGAAGCGCTTGATTATTTCTCCAAAATCTTTGCGCTGCAGGAACAGCTCGAATCTAATTCAGATGGCGGAGATTCCGCCCCGGTTAAGCAGTCTAGTTCCACAGAACGTACTGCCGGTAGCGGCGATTTTTCTGTGCCTAAGACGGTGCTTGCTCCGGCAGGCCTGTTGGGTAGGTGAGTGATATGCAACTGCTGAACGGAATATATGATGCCGCTCTGCTGCTATATGCCCTGAGCCTGCTGTTTGTTTTCTCGGACTGCCTCTATCGCAACCCGAGTGGGAAGCGGTTAGGCACGGGGCTTCTTGTTGTTGTGGGTCTTTTGCAAGCTGCAGGACTCGGGATTCGTTTCTCTCAGGAGAAGGGGCTGCCCATTTTTACACCTTATGATTTCTTGTTCTGGTTTGCATTTAGTATTGTGCTGACTTCGCTTGCGGTGGCTTTCACACGTGGGGGCGAGTTTACGATTCTGCTGCTTAGTATGGCTGGTTTCAGTGTTTTTCTGTTAAATCGGGTGTGGCTGACGGCGGGGGGACATACGCTTGAGACTTGGAGCGCGGTGTATGGCTGGCTGACGATGCATGTGATTTTGGCCAATTTGAGTTTTGCTGCACTGACACTAGGGACGGTATTTGCAATATTGTACTTATTCCTGCACACCAGGCTCAAAAGCAAGCAATGGAGTGACCGAATTCGTCGTTTGCCGAACTTAGAGACTACAGATAAATATTCTTACACCGCTATTCTGGTGGGGACTCCTTTGCTGGCAATATCGCTGGTGGTGGCTAGCTTATCTATTGTATCTGAGGGACGGACACTATTATTGAAGGATTTAAAAGTACTAACGACACTTATTGGCCTTGGAATTTACATATTTTATATTATCTTTAAGAAATCCGGGCGGAGAAGTGGAGTAAGTATGGCTCGCTGGGCGATTTTAGGATATGCTTTTACTATCTTGAATTTTTTGTTGAATTCTTTGTCTGGTTTTCACGGTTGGAGCGGGGAGTGAAGGACATGACGCGTTTTTTACCCATAATGCTAAATTGTGAAGGGCAACAGGTTGTGGTTATTGGCGGTGGTGCCGTGGCTGAACGGAAGGTGAGCGGGCTGTTGGAAGCTGGAGCGGTGGTTAAGGTGATTAGTCCCTCTTTGACAGATACACTTGTCGCTCAAGCGAAAAAGGGTCTCATGACCTGGCATGATCGCGCTTATGCTCCCGGAGATCTCCGTGGGGCCTTTCTCGTATATGCAGCCACTAACGATAGAACGATTAATGAAGAGGTTGCGCAGGAGTCTAAGCGACTTGGCATTCATGTGAATGTGGCTAGCCATGCGGAAGCGGGGAATTTTATCACGCCTGGAGTTGTATGTAGGGGGCGTTTGACGGTAGCTGTATCTACTTCAGGAGCTGGACCGCTTGCAGCTGCGAAGATTAAAAGTGTGCTTGAAGAGGCGTTGGATGCGGCGTATGAGCCTTATTTGGATTTTGTACATACCATGCGAACCCGAATTAAGGAAAAAGAATCTTCTGCTGAAGTTCGTGGAAGGCTTTTGCGAAAGCTGGGGGCGCTCGATGTGTTGAATGAGATGAAGAATGGTAGCTTTATCGCATGGAGTCCGGAGGATATGGATGTTTGGATTGCTGATCATCGGGCGGAGTAAAAGTGCGTGTGGACACTGTGAAGTTTAGAAAATTGGGTTAGATTAATGATATGAGTAAAAATAGCTACTGGTCGGGATAGTTCGGATAATGGTATGAGTACCGTTGTATTGGGCTGAAGTGGTTGGAATGGTCGAAAGTACGGTATAAATCCCGTTGAAATAGGCTGGAGTAGCTGGAATGTCCGAAAGTAGGGCAAAAATGCCTCGGAATTGCCCGGAAACGGTCATATTAGCGAAATGAGAGGCAAAAATGCCTCGGAATT
>NZ_CAKMAB010000027.1:0-46286 GCF_924513355.1 Paenibacillus pseudetheri | reverse complement strand
AGTAGCTGGAATGTCCGAAAGTAGGGCAAAAATGCCTCGGAATTGCCCGGAAACGGTCATATTAGCGAAATGAGAGGCAAAAATGCCTCGGAATTACCGAAAAACGGCCATATCAGCGAAAGAGAGGCAAAAATGCCTCGGAATTACCGAAAAACGGCCATATCAGCGAAAAGAGAGGCAAAAATGCCTCGGAATTGCCCAAAAACGGCCGTATTAGCGAAAAGAGAGGCAAAAATGCCTCGGAATTGCCCAAAAACGGCCATATCAGCGAAAAGAGAGGCAAAAATGCCTCGGAATTACCGAAAAACGGCCATATCAGCGAAAAGAAAGGCAAAAATGCCTCGGAATTGCCCAAAAACGGTCATACCAGCGAAAAGAGAGGCATTAATGCCTCGGAATTGAGTAATAACCGCCGATGGAGCCGAATAAATGGAAGGTATGCCATTTAATAGTGCGGAGTAGCTTTTGGTTGGTTTGGATTACTATATACGGTCTACGGTGAAGAGTAAGAGGCAGACGTAATCAGGAGGAATGAACAATGCGTAAGATTATTGTGGGGAGTAGACAGAGTGCGCTTGCGTTGACGCAAACGGGGCATGTGATTGCGGATCTGGAGCGACTGAGCGAGGAGCATGGCTTTGGATTCACTTTTGAAGTGAAAAAGATTGTTACCAAAGGGGACCGCATCCTTGATGTCACCTTGTCCAAGGTAGGCGGCAAAGGGTTGTTCGTGAAGGAAATCGAGCAGGCCATGCTGGAAAAAGAAATCGACATGGCGGTGCACAGCATGAAGGACATGCCCTCCGAGCTGCCGGAGGGGCTGATCAACGGTGCTGTGCCGAAGCGCGTCGATCCGCGCGATGCGCTGATCTCTAACGGAGGCGTCTCGCTGGACGAGCTGCCTCCGGGCGCACGCGTAGGCACAAGCAGCCTACGCCGTTCCAGCCAGGTAGCTGCGCTGCGGCCTGATCTGGTCATTGAGCCCGTGCGCGGCAACATTGACTCGCGGCTGGGCAAGCTGGAGAGCGGCGAATTTGACGCGATCCTGCTTGCGGCAGCGGGGCTGTCGCGCATGGGCTGGCAGGATCGCGTCAGCGCCTACCTGCCGCCGGAAGTTTGCCTGCCCGCTATAGGGCAGGGCGCACTCGGCATCGAGTGCCGCGCAGATGACGCTGACCTGCGGAAGCTGCTGGCGTTATACAACGACGCCGATACAGCGTTGACGGTGGCGGCGGAGCGCACGTTTCTTGGCGCGCTGAACGGCGGCTGCCAAGTGCCAATTGGCGCTTATGCGGTGCTTGACACAGCTGCCGAAGCCACTGCCGCGGAGAGCCAAATAATCTCCTTAACCGGAATGGTGGGAACACCTGACGGTTCAACGATTTTGAAAGAAACTTGCACTGGGGTAGACCCGGTACAGCTCGGCGAAGAAGTCGCTAAGAAGCTAATCGCAAGAGGAGCGGAGAAGATACTGTCTGACGTTAGGGGATGAGGGGATTGACGGGGAAAGTTTATTTGGTAGGTGCAGGTCCCGGGGACGCAAAGCTGATTACTGTTAAAGGTCTCGAGTGTATCCGAAAAAGCGACGTGGTGGTGTACGATCGGCTGGCAAGTCCTAGATTGCTGAAATGCATGAAACCTGGCGGCGAGAAGATTTATGTTGGCAAGCTGCCGGATCGCCACACGATGAAGCAGGAAGAGATTAATCAATTGTTAGTTGATCTGGCTTTACAGGGGAAAACAGTGGTGCGGCTGAAGGGTGGAGACCCTACGATTTTTGGCCGCGTAGGTGAAGAAGCGGAGCTGCTGCGCAAAAATGGGATCTATTACGAAATCGTACCGGGTATCACGTCGGCGATCAGCGTACCTGCTTATGCGGGTATACCTGTCACGCACCGCGATCATGCTTCTTCCCTGTCGATTATCACCGGACATGAGAGTCCGGATAAACTGGATCATTCCATACATTGGGATAAAGTAACGAATGCCACAGGGACGTTAGTGTTCCTGATGGGCGTAGCTAAAATAGGATATATCTGCGCCCAGCTGATCAAGCACGGGCGTCCGCCAGAAACACCAGTGGCGCTGGTGCGCTGGGGTACTCGCGCAGATCAGGAGACGCTGACGGGAACGCTCGCCGATATTGAGGCGAAGGTGAAGGAGGCGGATTTTCAGCCGCCGGCCGTCATCGTCGTTGGCGACGTGGTGCTGCAGCGTGAGCAGCTCAAGTGGGCCGAGGCGATGCCGTTATTCGGCAAACGCATCGTGGTGACACGGGCTCGCAGCCAAGCGAGCGAGCTGGTGGATATGATTGAGGAACTCGGCGGGGAACCCTACGAGTTCCCGGTGATCGAGACGATCATGCCGGAAGGCGCAGAGAAGAAGGCGAAGATTGCAGCGGCGTTTGGCGCGCTGGAATCGTACGACTGGGTATTCTTCACTAGCCCGAACGGCGTGGAGTTTTTTTGGCGCCACTTGGCGGAGCTAGGGGCGGACATTCGGGGGCTTCACCGTGCAAGGATTGCAGCGGTGGGGCCGGGGACAGCAGCCGCGCTGGCGCAGCGCGGGGTGATTGCTGAGGAGCTTCCGGCGAAGTTTCAGGCGGAAGGTCTGATTGAGACGTTCGGTCCCCGGCTGCTGCCGGGGCAGAACGTGCTGTTGCCGCGCGGCGATCTGGGGCGCGACTGGCTGCCGGCCAAGCTGAGAGAGCTTGGCCTTCAGGTCACAGACGTCGATACCTATGAGACGGTTGTGACGGGTGAGGATGACGACGAGCTGTTGAAGCTGCTGGAGGAGGGGCGCGTTCACGCGGTGACTTTTACTAGTTCTTCAACGGTGCGCAATTTCATCCACATTCTGAAAAGAATGGGGATCGAAGATCCACTCCCATTGCTAGCTAACGTGAAAATAGCCTGCATCGGCCCATTAACCGAGCAGACTGCGGTGGAAGCGGGGCTTACCCCGGGACTGCTGTCTGAAGAAGCAACTATTAATAGTCTGGTGCAGGAACTCTGTCGCTGGAATGCGGAGACTCAGCTACAAAAAGCTTGAATTGACACCAATAGAACATCGGCTTTACAACATCGTCTGTAGTTGTATCTAAGCTCGGAAGCGCTACGCCGCTATTGTAAGTAACTTAAGTAACATTAAATTGGCCACCAAACGCAGTTACTGTTGAAGCTCAGAGTATGATGGATGGCGAAGTTGTAAACTAACTGGTGTGTGTATGGGTGAGTAAGTTTATGTGCGTATAAAGTTCACGCAGCTCTAAGTGATATGTTAGATGTTGGGTACTTGGATTAGTATGCAACCTAGTGGAAATATAGCTTTTAATCTGGTTACGAGACTGGTATGAGGTTTGTTAGCATGAGGTCTGATTGAGGTTAAGTTGCACTTTATACACTTAAATTCCCTGGATATTAGCGAAGATCGATTTTAGTTGTAATATGTGCAATTAAATATGGGCTAGAATAGGGTTTTTCGCTCTTTTGTAATAAATAACTGTAGAGAGTGCAACTAAAGCTTACAGTTACGATATAACATCAAAATAACTGCACAAACTACAACTAAGCCGCAGTTAGTCAACGATCGAGGGTTTGGTTATATATTTTATTTTCAGGAGGATGAACAAATGAGCTTTCCAATTACACGTCACCGTCGTCTACGCGGTTCTGCTGGAATTCGCGGTATGGTGCGGGAGACCGTACTGAATGTGCTGGATTTTGTACAGCCTATATTTGTGACTTATGGAACAGGTGTGAAGAATGAGATTAGCTCGATGCCGGGCGTGTACCATTTTTCGCTGGATACTTTAAAAGCAGAAGTGGACGAGATTGCCGCACTAGGCATTCCGGCTGTACTGTTATTCGGGATTCCTGAAACAAAGGACGCTATCGGTTCTTCCGGTTTCGCAGAGGATGGAATTGTGCAAGAGGCTACTCGCTTGATCAAGCAGTGGTACCCTGAGCTGTTGGTCGTTGCAGATACCTGCCTTTGTGAATTTACGGATCATGGACATTGCGGGATGGTGCATACGCATACGGTAAATGGCGTGGTACACGGTGATGTCATCAACGATGCTTCTCTAGAACTGCTGACTCGTACGGCGGTATCCCAAGCTAAAGCGGGAGCAGATATTATTGCCCCTTCGAATATGATGGATGGATTCGTACACGCGATTCGTGCGGGACTAGATGAGAATGGTTTTGAGCATGTGCCGATTATGTCGTATTCGGTCAAATATGCTTCGGCATTTTATGGCCCTTTCCGCGAAGCTGCGGATTCAGCACCACAGTTCGGAAATCGCAAAACCTATCAAATGGACCCTGCCAATCTGCGCGAAGCGCTCCGTGAAGCAGAATCCGATGTGCTGGAAGGCGCAGATATGTTAATGGTGAAGCCAGCTCTGGCTTACTTGGACGTGATTCGTACGATCCGCGACCAATTTGATTTGCCTCTTGTGGCTTACAATGTGAGTGGTGAATATTCCATGGTAAAAGCAGCAGCGCTACAAGGTTGGATTGACGAGCAAGCCGTTGTGCTGGAAATGCTGACTGGCATGAAACGCGCCGGAGCGGATATTATTATTACTTATTTTGCAAAAGATGCTGCCCGCTGGCTACGCGGTTAATCTCAATCACAACGATATCGCTGCATAGGCAGTTACCTTATACCTGTGTGACCAAGAACAGAATAGGAGTGAAAATAGATGAGTAATGAGCCATTGGCGCGTAAAGAGGAAGCGTCCCGCAAGGCTTTTGATGAAGCAAAACAATATATTCCCGGTGGGGTGAATAGCCCTGTACGGGCGTTCAAATCTGTAGGATTGACTCCGATTTATGTGGATCATGGGATCGGCTCGCGTATTTATGATATCGACGGCAACAGCTTTATCGACTATGTGTGCTCATGGGGACCGCTAATTATGGGTCATGCGCATCCAGATGTTGTAAAGGCTTTGCAGGAAACGGCAGTAAAAGGGACAAGCTTTGGTGCACCTACTTTACTCGAAACAGAGATGGCTAAAACCGTTGTTGAACGTGTAGCTTCTGTAGATATCGTACGTATGGTTAACTCCGGAACGGAAGCGACGATGAGCGCGATTCGCTTGGCACGTGGTTACACTGGACGCAGCAAAATCTTGAAGTTCGAAGGCTCTTACCACGGTCACGCAGATAGTCTGCTTATTAAGGCCGGTTCTGGTGTAGCTACATTAGGTTTGCCGGATAGCCCGGGTGTTCCCGAAGGTGTTGCAGTAAATACGATTACAGTTCCATACAATGATTTGGAGTCCACTCAGATTGCTTTCGAACGTTTTGGCAGTGAGATTGCCGCAGTGATCGTAGAGCCGATTGCCGGCAACATGGGTGTTGTACCACCACTTCCAGGATTCCTGGAAGGACTTCGCAAGTTAACTTCGGACAATGGATCTTTGCTTATTTTTGATGAAGTAATGACAGGATTCCGTGTCAACCGAGGCTGTGCGCAAGGTCTGTTCAACATTACTCCGGATATCACCTGCTTCGGAAAAGTCATCGGTGGAGGACTTCCAGTAGGCGCTTATGGCGGTAAAAGAGAGATCATGGAACAAATCGCTCCTACGGGACCGATCTATCAGGCTGGTACACTTAGTGGTAATCCATTAGCGATGGCGGCAGGACTCACTACGCTCAAGCTGCTGACACCGGAAGTATATGATCGTCTGGAGCAATTAGGGGCGCGTCTGGAAGCAGGCTTGAAAAAGAATGCAATCGAGACCGGTGTTCCGCTGACGATTAACCGCGTGGGCTCGATGGTCTGCCCGTTCTTCACGGAAGGACCTGTAACGAATTTTGAGACGGCTAAGACTAGCAATACGGATCTTTTCCGTCGTTATTTTGGTCATATGCTGAGTCAAGGCATTAGCGTACCGCCTTCACAGTTTGAAGGCATGTTCGTATCGGCTACGCATAGTGAGCTGGATATTGATGATACCATTGAGGGCCATTATAACGCCCTGAAGGCCCTTTGAGTATTGGAGCCGGAGAACGAACCGGTGGTGGAGCTTGGACTAGACGTGGAGAGTGGCTGGAAGTAACACCCGGCAAAATCATTACTGGAGCCGAGGATTCTGAAGCTGCGATTGATAAGTGGCTGCTGGAAACCGTAGGCATGCCTGAGAAGCTTCATCTGCGTCTGCGCCGCGAGGGGGGCATTCAGTGGAAGGGAGATCGACTTCGACTGGCACTTTTTCCGGATCGTGAAGCGGGTATTGAACCGGTATGGGAAGAGCTTGAGGTGCTGTATGAGGATGATTTTTGCTTGGTTGCCCATAAGCCGGCAGGGATGGCAGTTCATCCGGATGGCAGTGGCTTAGGTGTAACGCTGGATCACCTTGTAGCTGCGCATTATGTTGCTTCCGGTGATGCTGTAGCTGTAAGACATATTCACCGCCTGGACAAGGATACAACAGGCCCGGTGATGTATGCAAAGAATGAGTTCGCACAGCTTGTCCTAGATGAGAATATGCGTGAAAAAAGCATCTCACGGCTCTACGCCGCGATCGTAGAAGGCACAGTGCCGCCTACACTTAAAGTGATCGACGCACCGATTGGGCGTGATCGTCATCATGCGGCGCGGAGAAGAGTCTCGCCCGGCGGACAATCCGCCGTGACTCGAATCATCGGACGCGAGGCAATGCATGGCGGGAGCCTGGTGCATGTGCAGCTGGAGACCGGAAGGACGCATCAGATTCGCGTCCATCTCAGCCATATGGGTCACCCCTTGTACGGGGATGCGCTATATGGCGGCCCGGTCTGGGCTTCCAGCGCTGCTGGCCGACATGCACTCCATGGCGAAAGGCTGTCTTTCCGCCACCCTTGGAGCGGTGAACAACTGGAAGTAAGCGATCCGTGGCCGCAGGATATGGTTCAGCTGCGGGAGCTGCTGTCTGAAACGCCTTGACGGCTACGTTATAAACCTGAGAACCGTGGAATCAGCAAATGCTGGTTTTACGGTTCTTTTTTTATCTATTTTTCGTGGAGTATATAATTTTCAGTTTTTTCAGAAAGAAGCATCTATCCATGCCCTAATAGCAAAAGCAGCATATAATACTTTGTTCACGCGGAGTAGTCATTCTATTGGCCGGCAAATAGGTTCGAATAGTCCCTGAATTTATGAAATTAATAGCATCCTGTCCGATTAGTGCTACCAAAGTTGTCATGCCTTTCTGTTTGAAGCATATACATGTGGGGAGTAACATTTTGGGCTTATGCTCTGGGCCTGTCTCAGGGTTAGATTATGCCAAGAAGGAGGACATATCCCGTGTTTGATCAGTCCCACGGCTTGCGGTTTGATATTTATGAACGCATTCACCTATCGGAAGAGCTTCCGGGAATAGCTGAGCTGGAGGAGGTTGAACTACTTCCGGAAATCCAGGTGACTCAGCGGGAGGATCGTGCCGAGTTATATGGTCAGCTGTTGCTTACCGGACTCTATCGGAGTGAAGATGACCGAACACAACGTCTGGAGCATGCCATTCCCGTTGAAATCACTGTTCCGCTTACACGCGTCAGCTCGATTGAAGATATCGGGGTGGAGATCGAGAATTTTGATATTGATCTGCTCACGATGCGTACAGTGAATATAACAGGCGTATTATCACTGCGGGGAATCGGTGGTGCGGAGCCTCAACCACAACCGGCCTGGCAGCAGGAAGAGTACACAGTTGCCTATTCCCCTCTTAGTGATGACAGGGTAATCGAAGCATCTGCAGAGAACCAAGAACACGAAACGGATGCACTTTATGAAAATTCACAGTGGACCTTTGGTGAGGATGCATCGGAGGTTGCCGTGGAAGATCATGAGCATGCTGAAGCTAATGCAGACGCATCAGAGGCTCCACTGGTCTCGAGTGGAGCTGGTCATTCGTCCCCTATAGTGAATTTCTCATCCGCTCATGAGAAGGACAAGGGAGCGAAAGCTCGGACGCATAGTCTGGATTCGCAAACAGAGGATTCCAAAGCAGGAATAGCGGATTACTGGTTTAAAGCTGAGTCACAGAATGAAGCTGAGGCCACTCAGCTGAATCAAGTTAGCCAGGCGAGTCAAGCGGATCAGGAGCAAGAAGCCGAATATACTTTTGCTTCAAGAGAAACCGCTGTTCCAGCAGCTAATGCTGATGCGGATCAAGATATTGCCGTATTCGCTTCGGAAAACGAGGCCAATAATGAACTTCATGCACAAGAAGAGAATGCTCAGCCGATCCACGAGAATACGAATGAAGTTTTTGTTTCTCAAGAGACTGTGCCACAGTCAGAGGAGAAGCAAGATCTTAAGATTGCGCTAGGAAGCAAGAAAGATGCTGAGGCTCCAGTCAAAGAACATCTCACCTTCTCTTCATTACTCAGTTCTAGTCGTTCTCGTAAAGAACAAGAGGCTCTCCTGTCTGAAGGAAATGTATCGGCTGCAGCGATCATTCCAGAGGCTGGAAATAATACGGAGTGGAAGAGCAGATTCATTACTGGAGCAGATGGCGCTAACCTATTCCGTAAGGTTCGCCTTTGCATCGTGCAGCGTGAAGAAACGCTGGATACAATCGCAGAGAAGTATCAGCTAAGTGCGCGGGAGCTGGGAATGTATAATCGATTGTCTGGGCAGAGTGTAGAAGAAGGGCAAGTGTTGTACATTCCGTAATTGAATTACAATGCGTACTCACAGGAATAGTTGAATCCCGATCTGATAGTGGATCGGGATTTTTGTCAAATATAAGAATATATAAGTTTCACGTTATACATTAACCTTATATTTCTCAAATAAACGCTTACCGTCCGTAAAAGGACGTCGAGGGCGTTTATTCTTGTGTGACCGGAGAACGTTAGAATGCGGGGGATCTAATCAATGCAGTGTGATGAATCGAATGAAAATTCGACATATGCACGCTATAAGTCGAAATTCCGCTTAAAGTCCCGCTGTAGAAGCCTATTCAGGTTGACTAGGGAAGACTCAAAATGTATTATGGAGTAAGCAATATCTAAGTAAAGACTGGGAACGGGAAGAGTAGGCGGTCAGCCCTTCAGAGAGCGGAATGCAAGTGCTGTGACATTCCGTAGGATACAGCCACCGAAGTCGCCCCGGAGTCGCCCTTCTGAGCTTGTCTTCATGGATATGAAAGATAAGTTAGGATGTGGCCGGTAGCAGCCGTTATCTGTACGAGTGTCGCGCTAAGCTTCTCAACCGTAAGGTGAGAGAAGTGTAGGTTTATTTTTCATTGGCGCGAAACAAAGGTGGTACCGCGAAAGAATGGCCTTTCGTCCTTTGAGACGAGGGGTCTTTTTGTTTTTTAGAAACCAACTACAAGTAACCAAGTGGAGGTATCAGAGAATGGCTGACCAAAACAATCTAACAGCGGCAGATGCTGCTGCTGCAAATGATTCTAAGAATGAAATGCCAACCACGTATGATCCGAAATCGGCAGAAACCAAGTGGTATTCCTACTGGACAGAGGGTGGATATTTCCGTGCAGGCGGGCGTCCGGATGCAAAAGCATACAGCATTGTAATCCCGCCACCAAACGTAACGGGAATGCTGCACATTGGCCATGCGCTTGATTTTACGCTTCAGGATATCCTGATTCGTACGAAACGGATGCAGGGCTTCGACACGTTGTGGCTACCAGGTACGGATCATGCCGGTATCGCAACGCAGACTAAGGTAGAACAAAAGCTGCGTGAGCAAGGAATTTCAAGACATGATCTCGGCCGCGAGAAGTTCCTGGAGCAGGTGTGGGAGTGGAAAGATAAATATGCGAACACCATTCATGAGCAGTGGGCTAAGATGGGGCTTTCCCTTGACTATTCCCGCGAACGTTTTACCCTGGATGAAGGGTTGTCGAAAGCTGTACGCGAGGTATTCGTTAAGCTCTATAATAAAGGCTTGATCTACCGCGGCAAACGCATTATCAACTGGGACCCGGCGGCTCGTACAGCATTGTCGGATATCGAGGTTGAATATAAAGAAGTTAATGGTCACTTGTATCACCTGCGTTACCCGCTCAAAGACGGTAGCGGATTTATTACAGTAGCGACCACACGTCCGGAGACGATGCTGGGTGATACAGCGGTTGCTGTTCATCCGGAAGACGATCGTTACAAAGATCTGATTGGCAAAACGTTGATCCTGCCGATTATTGGCCGTGAGATTCCGATTATCGCTGATGATTATGTAGACAAAGAGTTTGGTAGTGGTGCGGTTAAGATTACACCAGCTCATGATCCGAATGACTTCGAGATGGGTCAACGTCACAACTTACCGCAGATTAACGTAATGGATGAGAGCGGTACGATGAATGAAGAAGCAGGACCTTACCAAGGTCAAGACCGGAGTGTATGTCGTAAGGCCATTACTGCTGACCTGAAGGAGCAAGGTGTGCTGATCAATATCGAAGATCATGTGCATCAAGTTGGCCACAGTGAACGCTCTGGAGCCGTTGTTGAACCCTACTTGTCCACACAATGGTTCGTGAAGATGCAGCCACTCGCTGAAGCTGCCATCAATGCACAGAAGGATGGGAACGGGGTTAACTTTGTACCGGACCGTTTCGAGAGAACTTACCTGAACTGGATTGAGAACGTACGTGATTGGTGTATTTCCCGTCAGCTGTGGTGGGGACATCGTATTCCAGCATGGTATTCCGAGTCTACTGGTGAATTGGTTGTGGCAAATGACGAGGAAGAAGCACGCCGGATCAGCGGTCTAACCGACTTGAAACAGGATGAAGATGTACTGGATACCTGGTTTAGCTCTAATCTGTGGCCTTTCGCCACACTAGGATGGCCAGATGAGAACAGTGCAGATTTCAAACGCTACTATCCGAATGATGTGCTCGTAACAGGCTACGATATTATTTACTTCTGGGTAGCGCGGATGATCTTCTCAGCTCTTGAATTTACCGGAGAAAAACCTTTCTCAGATGTATTGATGCATGGTTTGGTACGGGATTCCGAAGGTCAAAAAATGTCCAAATCACTCGGAAATGGCGTAGATCCCCTTGAAGTAATCGAGAAGTATGGCGCAGATGCAATGCGTTATATGATTTCTACCGGAAGTACAGCTGGACAGGATCTACGCTTCCGTTGGGAAAAGGTTGAGCAGGCGCGCAATTTCGCCAATAAGATCTGGAATGCATCACGCTTCGCGTTGATGAATTTGGAAGGCGTAAGCTTTGAGAATATTGACATTTCGGGTGAGCTAAGTACTGCTGATCGTTGGATTTTGCACCGTCTGAACGAAACTTCTCGTGAGATTACGCGTCTAATTGACTCGTACGAGTTCGGTGAGACCGGTCGCCAGCTGTACAACTTCATTTGGGACGATCTATGTGACTGGTATATTGAGTTCGCGAAGCTATCACTTTACGGATCAGACGCTGCGGCCAAAGCGAAGACACAGTCTGTACTTGCCTATGTACTAGACCGCACAATGCGCCTGATTCATCCGTTTATGCCGTTTATTTCGGAAGAAATCTGGCAGCACCTTCCGCATGAAGGGGAGACAATTACCCTGGCTGCATGGCCGGAGTATGATGCTGCTCTGGAGAACCCGCAAGCGGTAGCGGAAATGAACCTGCTGATGGATGTAATCCGGGCCGTTCGTAATATCCGGGCTGAAGTGAATGTGCCGATGAGCAAGAAGGTTGAATTGATCATCAAAGCGGGTAATGAAGAGACGCTGAGCATTATCACCCGTAACGACAACTACATTGGACGCTTCTGTAATACGTCTTCCTTCGAGGCTGGCCTGAATCCAGAAACACCGGATAAGGTAATGTCCGCTGTAGTAACAGGAGCAGAACTGCTTCTGCCATTGTCGGGACTCATTGATATTGAACAAGAAATCGCTCGTCTGGAAAAAGAAGTACAGACGCTGAACGGCGAAGTAGAACGTGTGGAGAAAAAGCTGAGCAATCAAGGCTTCGTTGCTAAAGCTCCCGCTAAAGTTATCGAAGAGGAACGGGCGAAGCAGGCAGATTATTCTGCTAAACGTGAAAAAGTACTTGCCCGCATCGCAGAGCTGAGAGGATAAGAGACATGGATGACCTAAATCGGGGCGGAAGAACCGCCCCTCTTGCGACATATACCGAAGCGGTTGATTGGATCAAGAGCTTAATCCCTTTTGGGATTCGACCTGGTTTAGATAGAATTCAGATGTTGATGGACAAGCTAGGAAATCCGCACCGTCGTTTGAAATTTATTCATGTGGCAGGTACGAACGGCAAAGGTTCAACTTGTGCTTTTTTGACTAGTGCACTTATACAAAGCGGCTATTCAGTAGGCACCTTTACGTCTCCGTATATTACAAAGTTCACGAACCGGTTCCAATATAATAATACGGACATCTCTGAAGAAACGCTTGTCGAGCTGGTTAACCAATTGCGTCCACTAGTCCAAGAAATTTCGGAAACGGAGTTTGGCTCACCTACGATGTTCGAGGTAACTACAGCTGTGGCTATTCTATTTTTTGCGGGCGTCTCTTATCCTGATGTTGTCGTATGGGAGACCGGGCTTGGGGGAAGGCTGGATGTAACGAATATCGTGACTCCGATTGTTTCTGTGATTACTAATGTCGGTCATGATCACATGGATATTTTGGGAGATACGCTAGAGAAGATAGCCATGGAGAAAGCCGGAATTATCAAGACAGGCGTTCCTGTTGTTAGCTGCGTAACTCAGCCGGAAGTCGTGGCGGTTCTGAAAGAAAAAGCAGCGGCTTGCCGCTCTACTCTTTATCTTGCCGGAGAAGATTTTAGTTATGAAGCTAATGAAATCCGTGAGGGTGTGCAGACTTTTCATTTTAACGGTCCCTTTCGTTCGCTTGAGCTTGGGATTGTGATGAAAGGCGAGCACCAGATTAGCAATGCGGCAGCTGCCATGATGGTACTTGAGGTTCTGCGTCAGTATATAGCCTTTATGCTTGAGGATGAAGATGTGCTTGAAGGTTTACGCCATGCATTCTGGGCTGGAAGGCTGGAAGAGGTAAGTACGTCTCCAAGGATTGTGCTGGACGGTGCACATAATCCGGAAGGTGCGGAGAGTCTTGCAAAAAGTCTGCCTCAGCTCTATCAATACGGTAAATTAAATTTACTTATGGGAATGCTGTCAAATAAGCATCATGAATCCTACTTTAAGCATATACTGCCTATAGTGGATACGCTCATCCTGACCGAACCGGATTTCCAGAACAAAATGGACGCGGAGAATCTGCAAGTTATCGCAGAAAGTCTGCGGGAGAAATATGCCAAGGAAAACTTGGCAATCATAGTAGAACATAATTGGGGAAAAGCGCTGCAGCTACTGAAGTCGATTACAGCGGAGGATGACCTTGCCGTCGTATCTGGTACGCTGTATTTAATCTCTGACGTACGCGGTACACTTTTGCAGCAACCCGATACTGAAAAAGGCTGGTGACGACTGTTGGATACTACTGAACGTGTGCATTTTATAGGGATCGGCGGCTACGGAATGAGCGCGATTGCCCGGGTAATGCTGGAAATGGGATATACAGTTACGGGCTCCGATGTGGCTGCCCAAGAATTAACGGATAAATTGATTGCCAAAGGTGCCAAGATTTATATCGGGCATACAGCGGAACAAGTAAAAGGTGCAGATCTAGTCGTATACTCTACGGCGTTGTCTAGTGATAATGTGGAATGGGTGGAAGCTGAGCGTCTGAAGATTCCAATTCTGCACCGGTCACAAATGTTAGCCCGTTTATTGAATGAACGTAAAGGGGTAGCCGTTGCTGGAGCACACGGAAAAACTACCACCTCCTCCATGATCGCACTTGTGATGGAAGAGTGCGACGTTGATCCAACGTACATTATCGGTGGAGAGATTATGAACGTGGGTACGAATGCAAAGGCGGGACAAGGTGAGTTTGTAGTAGCGGAAGCGGATGAGAGTGATGGCTCTTTCCTGCACTATCACCCTTGGCTTGGGATCGTTACGAATGTTGAAGCGGATCACTTGGAAAATTACGATGGGGATTTTAACCGTCTTAAGGCTGCATACGTGCAGTTTATGAACCAAACGCGCGAAGATGGAACTGCTATAGTATGCGCTGATGACGAGAATGTGATTTCTCTTTTACCTGAAGTAACAGGTAAGGTGATTACCTACGGTATCAAGTCGAACACTGCCGATTATATTGCCACTGATATCATTCTGGGCGATCGTCAAGTGTCGTACACGATGAATCATAATGGAGAAGTGCTTGGACGTATTGAACTTTCAGTTCCCGGACAGTACAATCTTTATAATTCAATGGCAGCGGTAATCGCTTGTTTGAAATCAGGGATTTCTTTCGAGAAAATCGCTGAAGCGATTGTGAAATTCCATGGTGCGAAGCGCCGTTTTCAAGTGCTCGGAGAAGTCGATGATATTCTGGTCATCGATGATTATGCGCATCACCCTACCGAGATTCAGGCAACGATCAGTGCTGCCAAGGCTACAGGAAAACGGATTATTGCGGTATTCCAGCCTCAGCGCTATACACGTACCTTCTTCCTGTTAGATGCTTTCAGCCGTGCCTTTAGCGAAGCCGACGAAGTCATCATCACCGATATTTACTCTCCGGCTGGTGAGAAACAAATCGAAGGTGTTACTTCTGCGAAGCTTGTTGAGCTTATCGTTAAGAACAGTAATGCGGGCGCGAGACATCTACCAACCAAAGAAGATGTGCTTGCTGATCTGACACCTCGTATTGCTCCAGGTGATCTGGTGATTACGATGGGCGCAGGCGATATCTGGAAGGTCGGATACGCACTGGCAGACGGGTTGAAGAAGAAGCATTAAGGTTACAAATCGAGGCCAATTCGAGGATATTTATATCCTCTATTCAATAGCACTTCCCCCAAATTTCGTTCAGATCATCTATTTGTTTATCTGAAGGGAGCTTAGGGGGAAGTGTTTTTTGGTATTGTTAACGTATTTACTGATATAGTTATAAAGTGCTATAGTGCTGTCAGAAGAGGATCAATTTTTTAACGTATATTTGGGGTCCCCACAAAGTACCTGAGTACGCATCGAAGCAAAGCCTCACTTTGTGGGGATATTTTCGCATAGGTGGTGACGTATGAGCTCCCTGCTTGAAATTAGAACACTGATTTATTTGTTTATTTTCGGAAATTTATTTATATTGTTGCTTATAACCAATTATCGAAGTACCGCTGTTAAAGATACAGCTTCCACCTTGTTCATCCGATCAAAGGAGGTACAGCTACTCTTTTGGTGTTCGATTTTATTGTGGGATTACCTCCCTCATGCGTTGTCCATTCCGCTTAGCAATGCTCTGATCCTTGGAGGGTGCTGTCTAGAAATTACAGCGTTACTGCTGATGATGGGAGTTCTGGGGCCAAGAATTAAGCGATATTACATCATCCTTTCGGTATTGAGCACAATTAGTTTTAGTATCGTCTCATTATTTTTTAATCATTCCAACTTGCGCATCGCTTGTACTTCACTTTGGTCTATACTATTTATAGTTTATCCGGCTTATCATCTAACTGTAAATAAACAGGCTACCCCTCTTCAAAAAATATTAGGCGTATTATTTTATGTATTTGCAGCGATTATGCTGATGAGGGCGCTTGTTGCATTGATTTGGGAGCCCGAGATGAATGTGTTCTCAACAAATCTTACACAATATTTGTATTATCTGGGGATGTATTTATTATTTATCGTAGGGGCTGCCGGTTTTATTCTACTCTCAAATGAGCATTCCTTCGTCAAACTAAAAAGAATAGCCAGTTATGATGATTTGACGGGGATACTAAACCGTGGAGCATTTCTTCAGGAAGCGGAGATAAAGCTTGAAAAGGCAGTTCGATTGCAGGCCTACTTCTCATTTTTGCTATTGGATTTGGATTATTTTAAAAGGGTCAACGATACTTATGGTCATGATACCGGTGACATTGTACTGGAAGAATTCGCATCGACGATTAAAGATAATCTCGGAAATGGCGATTTGTTTGGCAGACTGGGGGGCGAGGAATTCGCAATCATACTCTGTGGGGTAGATGAGGAAAGCTGCGACCAGAAAGCTGAAGTGCTTCGCGAGGCGATAATGAATACTTCCACTAATAAGGTTCAACAGGGGTACACAGTTAGTATAGGTGTAATTACGATCATGCCAGATCAGGAGATCTCGATAAATAAGTTGTACAAGCTAAGCGACAAGGCATTATATCAGGCCAAACAAGAGGGAAGAAATAGAGTCATCAGATACCGGTATGTATACTGAGAGTCAGGAATACTAGGGGAGGTGAACTTCACTCATATGCATCTGGATCTCCAGACATTGCTGGTGTGTCTCTTTTTGTGGCAATCGTTCACGGTGCTGCTTATCGTGGTGTATCGTTTGCGTTATGCGCAGGAACAGACTTCTTCATTGTTTATCACAGCAAAATATTTGCAACTAGCAGCCTTGATCCTCTTATTGCTGAAGGATTTTATAGATACTCCACTTAGTCTACCGATCATAGCACTACTTGCTTTGGCTGGAGGAACGCTCGAAAGCTTGGCGCTTCTAATGCTTCTCAGAGTATTCGGGAGCAAGGTTGAGAGATATTATTCTATATTATTCGGAGCATCGATTGTCGTTGTGGTGCTTATGTATTTGTTGATGCCAGAGGATCCACTCGTTATTCCAGTCGCTTGTCTGGCTGGAGTCCTAATTATAGCCTATCCTGCTTATATTCTATGTCTGAAGGTCATGGAGACTTCGCTACAAATAATAATGGGACTGCTATATTGTATCGTTATCTTATCATTGGCGGGTAGGGCTTTGGAACCGCTATATTCCGTGTTAGGAATCAATACACAAGTTTCACAATTTCTTTATTTGTTTTTTTATCTCGGGATTTATTTGTATATGTTCCTAGGAACCGCTGGAATTATGCTGCTTTATAGAGAGGATTCCTTTGCAGAAATGGAGCGGGTAGCAACTTATGATGAGTTGACAGGGATTTTGAATCGCAGGTCGTTTGTGCTACGTGCTCGGCCTTTAATAGCTGCTTCAGCGATGAAGAAGCTGCCCTATTCTTTTTTACTGCTGGATGTGGATCACTTTAAGAGCATAAATGATAATTACGGCCATAATACAGGTGACCAAGTACTAACTGATCTGGCGTCTAAAATAGAGCATCAGCTTGGCCATGGTGATCTGATCGGAAGATTTGGGGGAGAAGAGTTCGCAGTGCTCCTGCACAGAGCCGATGAGAAGAGTAGTGATGTTATTGCTGAAGGAATGCGCACAGCTATTATAGGTTCAATGATTCATGGCGTACCGCTGCACTACACGATAAGTATTGGAGTCATCACGATAGAATCGGGCGAACGTCTTTCTCTGAACAATCTCTACAAACTTTGTGATAATGCATTGTATCAGGCTAAGAAAAAGGGTCGGAATTGCGTTGTTAGAAGCTACGAAAATATAGAAGTGTCGTCCTTTCGTCATTAGACGAGGAAGGCACTTTTTTGTTTGCATAGGAGATAGTTCATAATACCTAACGAAAGTAGATTTTTTTGTGTGGAAACTTCATGTTCATGTATAACTGGAAAAAGAGCTTTTTAGATTCAATTATCAAAAAAAATTGCGATTTATAAAGGATTATCGCAATGAATTCAGAATGAGGAATGAAAATACATGAAAAATTTAATGTTTCCCTATAAATCGACAAAAATTTTATGTGAAATGAGTTACTATTGAACTGCATCTAAAGTTGCAGTGATAAGTAGAGAGGATTAATACAAGAATACAAGGAGTCAGAGTCATGCGGGAAAGAATGCTGTTCCTTTCAGCTCAGAATCAAAGTGCAGAGGATCTAGAAGGAGAAATGAGAACAGGGAGTATTCTCGAGATTTTGCTGGGGAAATTTGATATTGATTTACTAACGTATGCCAGTACGAACAAGGATATGTCTACAAATGATGGAACTGCACTAACGGTTCATTACATTAACGGGTGCATTACCTCATGGAGATCCATGCTGCGTCCCTTACATATATTACGGAATTTCACTAATCGGAGTTATGTGGATAAAGATATGAAGAGTACCATCATGGAACTTTGTAGATCGAATAATTATAAACATGTATTTATATCGCATAGCTTGCTTGGAAATTGCATTGATATGGTTCGTAATCTGCTTCCTGAAGCAAGTGTTATTACAGATACGTATCGTTTTGAGAGTAGGCTTGCCGTTGGAAAAGAAATCGGGAAGCCGAGCAGCAGTAATCCTTATTTTAAACTAAATGAGGCTTTGGTTCGGCGGAATAAGCGGAGACTAATGAATAAAACGGGTGTACTCTTAGCAACCTCGGAATGGGATGCCCTTTCATTCAAATCTCTATCCTTTGCGGATGCTCGTAAGGTTCATGTTGTTCCTCATTTCATAAAAATGAATGAATACGACGCTTTTACTGAGCCTGTTGCAAAAGAAAATTCAATGGTTCTGCACTGGAATATGAACACCAGACAGGGAATTAAGGCTGCTCAAAGCTTCTTTAAGAAAAGCTATCCTTTGATTAAAGAACAAGTGCCTGATATCAAGTGTTACATCACCAGTCATGAGGTTCATACGGAAGTGTTGACGCTTGTAAAAGATGATGTATCGGTTATTATCACAGGACCTTTGAAACCGTCTGCTGATTATATACGTCGTGCTAAAGCGGTTCTAGTGCCTATCCTTGAAGGCTCTGAAGTCTCCAGAAACATTCTGGAATCATGGGCACTCAAAACGCCGGTGGTTACTAGTTCTACAGTATGCGAGCGATTGAACTGTGAGCATAACCGTAATATTTTGCTTGCTAATACCTCAGTTGATGTTGTTGCTAGTGTAATAACGCTGTTAAAGAATCCCGAGATGGCAACGATTATTGCTGATCGGGCGCATCGCACATTGTTGAAGGATTATGAAGTGAGTTATGTGAAGAATAAGATTCTTAGTCTTGTATAAAAGGTACGCTCGATAAGGCTGTGTCTGCTGTAAATAAAACCCGCGAGGACGTTTTAGGGTCCTACGCGGGTTATTTCATTCTTGTATGATTTTACAACAGGTTACGACGCAGTTCTTCCGGTGATTTCGGAGATAACATTCCGAGTGGAATATCAAATACTGTACGCGCTCCGCTCTGTCCTTCTTGACTCATACGCTGAGCGGCTCTGGCATAAGCCACAAGCACACTAGCCGTAAACTCTGGATTGCTTTCCAGCTTCAGGCCGAATTCAACAATCTGTTTCGTACCTTCCCCTGTTACACCACTGCGAATAACAAACCCGCCGTGCGGAATTCCGCTATGCTGAGCTGCCAATTCTTCTTCAGTGATGAAAGTAACCGTAGTATCATAATCTGCAAAATAGTTCGGCATATTCACGATCTCTTCACGAATGCGTTCTTGATCTGCACCTGCCTCAGCCACTACAAAACACTCTCTGATGTGCTTCTGGCGAGTGCTAAGCTCTGGTGTTTCGCCAGCGCGAATGGCATCAATAACCTCTTGTACTGGAACCGTATATTGTACGCCACCTTTAACGCCCTCTACTCTGCGAATCGCATCGGAGTGGCCTTGGCTAACGCCTTTGCCCCAGAAGGTATATTCTTTACCTTGCGGAAGAATAGCTTCAGCGAGCAGACGATTCATTGAGAATAAGCCTGGATCCCAGCCAGTAGAAATTACGCTGAGTGTTCCACCTTGTTTAGCTGCGGCGTCAACGGTCTCGTAGAACTCGGGGATTTTGGCATGAGTATCAAAGCTGTCCACGGTATTAAACATCCGGGCAATGGCTGGCGTTTGTTCTGGCAGATCGGTAGCCGATCCTCCGCATAGAATCATAACATCCACTTTTCCCTTATATTGTTCGACGGCAGAGATGTGCTCGAACTTCACACCGGCTTCTCCGGCTTCCAGTTGTCCAGGTTCTCTGCGCGTAAAGATCGCAACTAGCTCGATATCTTCACTTTGGTTGATAGCCTTACGTACACCTTTTCCTAAATTTCCGTAGCCTACAATAGCTGCTTGAATTTTTTGTTTCAGAAGAAGCCCTCCTAATCAGTAGTGAACTAAAGCATCATTTCTAGTTTACCTAGTATAGTGTACACCTTTAGCTCTTTTTATATAGTATATAAAAGGTACATGTAATGTAAACTGAATCTGCATAATCTTTCATAATTCTTATGACATAAAAATAGCATATCTCTCTATTGTCTATCATATATTTCCTTATAGATTAATTGAGGTGAGGTGTAACTGTTGAATAACGGAAGAATGACATTCCGATTTGACGTGAACAAGGACGAGCCTAAACCCAAGCCTAAAGTGGTGGAGCGCTGGTCAAATGGCGGACTGGGCACAGCAGAAGAGTATGCTGAGGGACAACGTCAAGAGGTAGGTCCAGCACAGCAAACATGGCTTTATGAGCCCGATTTTCGTTCTACACGTGAGGAACCACCGGAAGATTCCTATGACTATTACTCGGGTACTGTAGATCCACGTCAGGAAGAATGGGACGAACAGGATAAGGATTTTAGATATACACAGCAATCGTATCTTCTGTCAGATATGGTTTCGGATAGCAGAGATAAATTAGAAAATGTATCCACTGGCAATTTCGGAGGCTCCTATCATACTCGGCGTCCTTCATATTGGTGGAAGTTAGCTCTTTCTGTTACGGGAGCCATCGGTACAGGGGTGCTGCTTGGTTATGCTGCACTTTCTTTTTTTTACGGAGGGAATATGGACAGTAGCTCTGGAAATGGAATAGCAGATATGGCTGCTACTTCAGAGCAGTCTAGTGGAGCTAAAGATTCGGCTGGTGTTGGCACATCAGGTTTGCCAGTTAAGGGGACTGAGAATGCCGGGAAGAACACCATTCCAGTTCAAGTAGCTACGCAAAGCTATTATCTGCTGCAGTACGGAGTATTCAGTACGCCCGCAGGCGCCGAACAGGCTCGCCAGGAGCTGTTAACCGCAGGTTTGGCCGCAGGTATGGATCCTGCCGACGGCAATCGCGTGTATGCTGGAATGTCATCCGACCGTGAACAGGCCAAGCTACTTAGCAGCGGGCTAAAGAATCAGGGTATTGAGCTGTATGTGAGAGAGGTGGCACTTCCCGGGGCAGAACAGCTTGTCTATACCGGTAATGCAGAGGAAGTGAAGAACTATTTCTCCGTGAGCGGGCAGCTGCTCAGTGAACTAAGCAGTCAATCTGCTTCTTTATTAAGCGCTGGCCAAACTAGTATGACAGCAAATACCCCCGCTATGAGTGATCTCCACCTGCAATGGAGTGAAGCAGTAAAAGTGCTGGAACAAGGCGTATCTCCTGAAGCCAAAAGCATTTGCGCAGCGTTAGAGAAATCAATGAGCCAAGGGATATCAGCATGGAGTGAATATAACAAGAACAAGGCTCAGGGCCTACTTTGGGAAGTGCAAGAATCGATGTTGAGTTTTTTGACCAGCCAGAAACAGCTGCTAACTGCAATGAATTAACTGATAGAATGTTGACTTTAAAGACAGCAAGCCTCCAGATGTGGTGGCTTGCTGTTTTGGCGAGAAAGAGGAAATTATCCCTATATAACTTAAACTATAATTGATACGGAGGATGGTATCGCTCCGCAACTTTTAGTGCAAATGGTGGTAAACATTACCGTAAGGGATTTTACGTTTGTATTGATCACAATTTCACCGTATAATAATTAGGGTGTCAAAAAATGGCGAGGGAAGACTGAGATGAAGAAGAAAAATGTAGGAACACTGCTGTTATTTCTAATTCTTGGCTGGCTGGCTGGAGCCTGGATCGCCAAGCTGCTGCAGCCGGTAAAGGCTCTTTCTTTTCTAACAACATCGACTGTGCTTAAGTGGTCTCCGCGAGCTGATTTGGACATCATAACCTATGACATCACTATTCATTTGAAATTGTGCATGCTAAGTCTCGTTGGTATTATTACAGCTGTATGGCTGTACCGAAGACTGTAACTCTTGTTACTGATCAAGAAGGGACGTTTACAACGTGGACAACTTACAACACATTATTTTAGCCTCAGGTTCACCGCGTCGACGAGAGCTTTTGTCATTACTGGGCTTGCCTTTTGAGGTCATTACCAGCGAAGCTGACGAAAGCACACCACCGGACTTTACGCCGGAGCAAATCGTGCGGAGTTTGGCTCTGCGAAAAGCAGAGGCTGTAGTGGCTGCAGCAGGAGAGCGTAACGCAGTAATTATTGGTAGTGATACGATTGTTGTACTAGATAACACTGTGCTAGGCAAACCGGTGGACGAGCTGGACAGTAAATCGATGCTTACCAGACTTCAGGGCCGGAATCATAAGGTATACACGGGTGTAGCCTGTATTGGACTTCCGCATGGAAAGACTATAGTGGAGCACCGTGTTACTTCCGTAACGATGAGAGCAATGACGGAGAATGAAATTATTGCTTATATAGCTACGGGAGAGCCCGCTGATAAGGCTGGCTCTTATGCGATACAAGGGCTTGGCTCCACTTTGGTGGAACGAATTGAAGGCTGTTATTTCAATGTTGTCGGATTGCCGCTGTCGCTTCTTGGCGAAATGCTGTCCGAGTTCGGTATAACTGTATTGAACCGGTAGGAAGCTTGGGAAAGAGGGATAGGGATGGAGTCGCAATCAGTAATGCTGCGGGACCTCCCCCATGAAGAACGACCAAGAGAGCGCATGATGCATTATGGGGCGGAATCATTAAGTCAAGCGGAGTTGTTAGCCATTCTGCTGCGTACGGGAACACGCCGTGAATCGGCTATTCATATTGCACAGCAGATGCTGGGGAAAATCGGTGGCCTGCGTGGGCTAGTTGATCTTAGCATCGAAGAACTGACCGAAATCAAAGGTATCGGCCCTGCCAAGGCCGTGCAACTAAAAGCAGGCATTGAACTTGGAAGGCGCCTTGCGAACTCCAGGTTTAACATGTCGGTCATTATCCGTTGTCCTGAGGACGCTGCGGAGATTCTGACCGAGCAGTTGCGTTATTTGCAGAAGGAGCATTTTGTATGCTTGTTTCTGAACACGAAGAATCACGTGATTGGACAAGAAACGTTGTCTATGGGCAGTCTTAACGCTTCGATTGTTCATCCTCGTGAGGTATTCCGAGCAGCTATAAAATGTAGTAGTGCCTCTATCATATGCGCACATAATCATCCTAGTGGTGATCCAACGCCTAGTCCGGAGGATATCTCCTTGACCTCAAGACTGCTTCAGGCAGGCGAGATTATCGGGATTGACGTGTTAGATCATCTAATTATCGGGGATAGCAGCTTTGTAAGCTTGAAAGAAAAAGGACACATGTAATATAAATGTGAAGATTTACTTAGGAAAAGGAGAATTAGCATGTTGGGTAGTTTTACGAAAGATTTAGGAATTGACTTGGGGACAGCGAATACGCTTGTCTATGTACGCGGTAAGGGGATCGTTGTAAGAGAGCCTTCCGTTGTAGCCATTAACACTGACACTAAGACGATTGAAGCCGTGGGTGAATCCGCTAAAAAAATGATCGGCCGTACACCGGGAAACATCCGTGCGATCCGTCCGATGAAGGATGGCGTTATCGCTGATTTTGACACAACGGCTACGATGATAAAATATTTTATTCGTCAAGCACAGAAACAACGTTCTATGTTCCAACGTCACCCTAATGTAATGGTCTGCGTACCATCCGGCATTACTGCTGTAGAGCAACGTGCCGTAGAAGATGCTACTAGACAAGCTGGTGCTCGCGAAGCTTACATTATTGAGGAACCTTTTGCTGCAGCGATTGGTGCAGATCTACCGGTATGGGAGCCAACAGGAAGCATGGTTGTTGATATCGGCGGTGGTACAACTGAAGTTGCTGTAATTTCACTCGGCGGTATTGTCACTAGTCGTTCCGTACGTGTTGCGGGTGATGAAGCGGATGAGTCTATCATTCAGTACATCAAACGTCAGTACAATCTGATGATTGGTGAACGTACTTCGGAACAGCTTAAAATGGATGTAGGTTCTGCCTTGCCACTTGAGAAAGCTGAGACTATGGAAATTCGCGGACGCGATCTCGTTACAGGCCTGCCAAAGACGCTTACAATTACTTCTGATGAGATCTGTGAAGCATTGTCCGATACAGTGAGTTCTATTATTGAAGCTGTTAAAGTAACTTTGGAAAAATGTCCACCGGAACTCGCAGCAGATATTATGGATCGCGGGATTGTCTTGACGGGTGGAGGCGCCTTGCTTCGTAACTTGGATAAACTGCTTGCGCGTGAAACTGGAATGCCAGTTATTGTCGCTGAGAACCCTCTGGATTGTGTAGCTATTGGAACAGGAAAGGCGCTTGATAATATCCATTTGTTCAAGAGTCGCAGCAGTTCCAGTCTTCGCTCTAAGAGATAAGCCTATGTATTGCCACTTGTGTACGTCAACCCCTGTTATGGGAGAAATACTGTTGTTAGAGGGTGTTGAAACTGTTTAAACTCTTAAGCAATAAACGTCTGTTTATTCTGTTGATTACACTGGTGCTGTTCATTGTGGTGATGGGCTTCAGCTTGGCATCAAGGAGTTCCTTGTCCTGGCCGGAGAACTTTCTTAGAGATACTACTGGTTTCGTGCAAAAAATGTTCTACAAGCCCGCTGGATATGTAGCGGGCTTGTTTGAAGATATCGGAAATCTGAAAGATCTTTCTAAGGAAAATGAGCAGCTGAAGATTCTAGCCGCCCAATATGCACGTGATAAAGCCCAGTATAATTTCATCAAGGCACGGAATGACGAGTTGGAGAAAAATTGGAATTTCACTGAGGAACAGAAGAAATTGTATAAATATGAATATCATATTGCGCAGGTAATTAGTCAAACTACAGAACCAAGCAACAGTACGATTGTAATCGATTTAGGCGCCAAAGATGGCGTTAGACCGAATATGTCCGTGATTTCTGTTGATGGTTTGGTGGGCGTTATTAGTCAAGTCAGTAATTTCACTTCTACTGTGAAGCTGATGACCATGATGGATACAAATGACCCTAATTCTCAGCCGCCAATTGCGGCAACCGCTATTACCAAAGAGGGCAAAACCTTTGGTATGATTGAAAGCTATGATCCGAAGACAAACAAGTTATTGATGAACAAGATCCCACCAGGTGATCCTATTGCACCAAAGGATGTTATCGTTTCATCCGGTATTGGGGGATTGTATCCGCGAGGATTGACCATCGGTACCGTTGAAAGTGTTGAGGTTGGTGAATTTGGATTAACCTCCACAGCAGTGATTAAGCCTTCAGCAGAATTTCAAGACTGGAAGCAGCTGATTGTTGTTTTTACGGAGGAGCGTGCTGAATAGTGAATATGCGCAGATCTGTTCTTGTTCTGTTACTGTTCCTCTTGTTTATTCTGGAGGGAACCATTCTGCCTTGGCTGATTCCAGATGTTTGGCAGATGCGAATTATTCCGAATCTAGTGTTCGTTGTACTATTGTTTGTGGCTGTATATCATCATCGTCATACAGCGCTTATACTGGGTCTAACTTTTGGAATATTACATGATGTCGTTTTCTATGGCAGAATTCTAGGAGCACATTCTTTTGCGATGGGTCTGTCGGCTTATTTAATCGGCCTTCTGTTTCAGATTCCGCGTGCTCCACTGCCTCTTATGATGACTGTGATTCTGCTCGGAAGCTTGCTAGAGGATAGTGTGTTATTTGGTATTTATAGTGTATTCAATCTCAATCAGGAGCCTTATAGCTGGGCGATTTTGAATCATATGCTGCCAACGATGCTCTTTCATTTTGCTGTTGCTTTGATCCTCTACATACCGTTACGACGCCAGCTTGAGCTGATCAAGAAAGAGAAGAGTACGGAAGAAGCGGCATAAAGAAGCTTCTATTTTCTTTCTTTATAAAGCAGGAATTTAAGGGGCCCGGCACGAATGAATGAGGATAGGGGGCCAGGCATATGACAGTAAAATCCAAGCATGTAAGGATTAAGGGCATCAAGGATGGCCTGATATTCCTGCTAGACGACAAGTGTCCCTTCGAAGATCTTCTGAGCGAGCTTCGCTATAAGCTGGAGCACAGCCATCAAAATATTTTGACTGGACCGATTGTCCATGTAGATATTAAGCTGGGCAATCGTCCCGTAACTGAGGAAGATAAGGAAGCTGTGCTGGAGATTCTGAAGGGACAGGGAAATCTACTGATTCGTTCCATAGAGGCGCTTCCAGTGCCCGGCAGTGAGGATAATGATGCTTTGTTTCTAATGAGCGGGATTCTTCGTTCCGGTCAGGTGCTGCACCATGATGGAAATCTTTTATATCTGGGAGATGTGAACCCAGGAGGAACCATTACCTGTTCAGGCGATATCTATATTCTAGGATCACTTAGAGGTATGGCGCATGCTGGAGTAGATGGAAATGAAGAGGCGATTATCGCTGCTTCATTAATGTCTCCAACACAACTGCGAATTGCTGATATTATCAGTCGTCCTCCCGATGAGTGGGAAACCCGAGAAAGCAGTATGGAGTTTGCATATTTAACGAACGGAGCTATGCAAATCGATAAAATTCATAATTTAGTCAAAGTACGTCAGGATTTAAATGTGTTTAAAGGGGTGTAGCCTCCATGGGAGAAGCGATAGTCGTAACCTCGGGCAAAGGCGGAGTTGGCAAAACAACCACAACAGCCAATATTGGAACCGCACTTGCACTGCAGGGTAAAAAAGTATGTCTCGTCGATACCGACATTGGACTGCGTAATCTGGATGTAGTAATGGGGCTTGAGAATCGTATTATTTATGATCTTGTGGATGTAGCGGAGGGTCGTTGTCGCCTAAATCAAGCACTCGTTAAAGACAAACGCTTTGATGAGTTGTATATGTTGCCTGCAGCTCAAACGAAGGATAAAACGTCCGTCACTCCTGAACAAGTAAAAGATATCATTCTCGAACTGAAGAAGGAATACGAATATATTTTGATTGATTGTCCGGCAGGGATTGAACATGGCTTCCGCAATGCGATTGCCGGTGCGGATAAAGCGATCGTGGTTACCACACCAGAGCATGCTGCTGTGCGGGATGCGGATCGTATTATCGGACTGCTTGAACAGTCACATGTGGAATCGCCAAAGCTGGTGGTAAATCGTATTCGCCCAGGTCTTGTAAAGTCTGGGGATATGCTTGATATTGAGGATATTTTACAGGTGTTGAATATTGATCTTATCGGAATTGTTCCGGATGATGAACTGGTCATTAAGGCCGCAAATAGTGGAGAGCCTACAGTTATGAATCCCGATTCGTCAGCAGCTATTGCCTACCGCAATATTGCACGTCGAATTTTAGGTGATGCTGTGCCGCTAATGCAGCTTGATCGGAAACCGGGAGCATTTAAGAAGTTCAAGAAATTTTTCGGTATGGCTTAATTCTGCACGAAGCAATCTTACTATAGAAGCATTAACGGTCCCACCACTAGAGAAATCTATGGGTGGGATTTATTTATTTAGTGGCATTTAAGTGCTCCACCTTGGGCGGGCTTGTTCTAAAGAGACTTCCGTGCTTCATAAAATGGAAGTAAAACAAGCCCGTCCGGAGGGATAAACATGGATCTCAAATCAGATATCAAGAATCGCCGCAAGGAGCGTATTCGTAGTTTGCTGGAGGAAATCCCAAATATAGAAACAGCAGAGGTGCCTCCGTTATTCGTTATGCCTGAAAAGAGTACGAGCTTCAAGGAGTGGGGTACGGGGTTTAAGAAGAATGAGGAGCAATCATCTATAGAGCCTGATCCGGAAGTGATGTGGAAAGAGAGACGGGGGGGCTGGGAGGAACCAGGAGGAGGAGGTTCTAAATTTTCTTCTGGTTTTATTCGACGGGTTATAGCCAGTGTGCTTGTGTTTGGAGCGGTGTGGGGAGTTTTTGCAGTTCACCAGCAATGGTCCTATAAAGTCCAAGCCTTTATTAGTGATGCTTTGAGTAATGACATGGATTTCACAGCAGTGCGGGTCTGGTATGAGGAGAATTTTAACGGTGCACCGGCGTTCATACCGATATTCGGTGACAAAGACGAACCTGCTCAAAAGGCAGCAGCTCAACATGAGCTTAGTGCTCCGGTAGCTGGAAGCATTGTAGAGCCCTTTGCTTCCACGCTAAAAGGTGTAGAAATTATGCCTCAAATCGATTCAACCTTAAATGTGACGGTGAAGAGTATAGACATGGGGCGCGTTCTTTCCATCTCCAAAGAATTGGACGGTGGCATTCGAATTGCGGTTCAACATTCTGGAGGAATCACAGCAGAATACGGACATTTAAATGGCACTAAACTGGAGATTGATGACTGGATTCAGGGTGGAGATGAACTCGGGTGGATGCTGGAGAAAGAGGGCTCCTCAGCTCCAACGCTATTTTTTGCAGTGATGAAAGACAAGACTTATATTGATCCTACAGAAGTGATATCGTTTGATTAGGATCTTAGGGATTGATCTGTCACTACATCCATTGTTCGTAATCATTATGTTGTTCTCTGTACTCACAGGACAATTTCTGGAGCTTATTACTTTATTTACGATCGTTCTCATTCATGAAATAGGACATGTGGTGGCTGCCCTTTTAGTTGGTGTTACAGTCAAATCAGTTCAGCTTCTTCCGTTTGGCGGAGTTGCGGTTATTGAGGATCATGGGCGGCTCACCGCTAGTCGTGAGATTGGCATTGCACTTGCCGGTCCGCTGCAAAATGGAATCATGATTGTTATGGCTCTTGGGCTTCAGCAAGCAGGTTATGGTAATCAGGAATTTTTAATCTATTTTATAAATGCCAATGCCATTATTGCGCTCTTTAATCTCTTGCCTGTTCTGCCACTTGACGGAGGCAAAGTACTACAGGCTACAGTTAGTTTATTTCTTCCTTATTACTATACTTTGCTATGGAGCGGACGAGTGAGTGTTGCTGCAAGCATTTTTGTGATTGTTTATGCGCTATTGCCTCTTGGATCAGGTGGAGGCTTGAGGCTGAATATGGTTATGATCGGTGCTTTTTTATTGTATTCAAATCTCACGGATCATCGGAATTTACCGTACCGATTCGTTGCGTTTTTGATGAATAGGGAGGCAGTTTATGAGTATCATTTGCGGACAGGAAGTGTGGCTCGTCCAATTGTTGCCTTATCTGCGAAACCTTTGGATGCTATATTGCGTCTATTTAAACGTAATCAATATCATTTTATCTATGTATTAAACGGCGAAGGAAATGTTGTTGCTGTTGTGCCGGAACAGCGCTTAATATCAACCTACTTCGGAATGTAGTGTATTTATGCAGAGCGTGAGAAGGGATGAATGAATGAACGAAACCAGAGGTGAAGCCATGAAACAGATGATCGTTCACTGCACGCAGCACATTACCCGAATGGCTCTTCTGGAGAACGGAAGGCTTGTGGAGTACGCGGCTGAACGCGATCAGCAGCAAGGGCTGGTCGGAAGTTATTATAAAGGCCGTGTGATTAACGTACTTCCAGGTATGCAGGCTGCTTTTGTTGACATTGGACAGAAGAAGAATGCTTTTTTATATGTTGATGATGTATTGCACCCTCATTTGGATAGACAGCCGGATGTGAAGCCTTCTATTGAGACGCTTTTGCAGCCGGGTCAGGATATTGTTGTACAAGTAAGAAAAGAGCCTAGTGGCGGCAAAGGTGCCCGTGTAACGACCCATTATACATTGCCCGGTCGCTGGATGGTGTACATGCCCTTTGCCGATTATGTTGGGGTATCCAAAAAAATAAGTCGCGATGCAGAACGTAGCCGGCTCAAAGGAATTGGTGAACGTCTGCGAATGAAAGAAGAGGGGGTTATTATGCGGACCGTCTCTCAGGATGAGCCGCATGAAGCGGTGGAAGGTGATCTTTCATTTTTACGTGCGCAATGGGATAACATTACACGTCGGGCACAAACTGCAGAAGCCCCAGCTCTTTTGCATCGTGATCTTAGTATTGTTCAGCGCTTTATAAGAGATGCTTTTAATCCACAGCGTGATCAGTTGATTATAGATTCTCCAGCTGCAGTTAAAGAAGCCAAGGCATTTCTGGATGACATGGCACCTGATGGGTACAAGCCTGTAAGTTTGCATAATGGAACGGAGTCCATTTTTACAGCTTATGGGGTTCAGGAACAGCTGCACAAGAGCTTCAGCCGCAAGATCACGCTGGAGGGCGGAGCAACAATGATCTGGGATGAGACGGAGGCACTCACCGTTATTGACGTGAACACCGCGCAATACATTGGAGGAGCATCGCTTGAAGAGACGGTGACGAATACTAATTTGCTTGCAGCAGAGGAGATTGGTCGTCTGATCCGTTTACGAGATACTGGCGGAATCATTATTGTTGATTTTATTGATATGGAAGAAGATATACACCGTAAAATGGTTACCGAGCGGCTGGAGAAAGTGATCTGCAAGGATCGAACCAAAACTCATGTTCTCGGTTGGACAAGACTTGGACTCCTCGAGATGACCCGGAAGAAGGCTCGACATGATTCAGCCAGCTTCGCACCTATCCTTTGTCAGTGCTGTGGAGGGACAGGGAAAGTTGGAGAATGGATGGATTGAGTTGACGATAGGCGATAAGTATGATAATATCTTCAAGTATGTGTTTGATTTATTCGGTCCTGCACATGCTGTAACCGCTCCGATCGGGTACATAAGTGTAGTTCCCACGGGAATCTGCCACCTAGACTAGGCGAGTCTGAGACATGAGGAGGT
The DNA here is from genome assembly GCF_924513355.1 of Paenibacillus pseudetheri. NCBI lineage: Bacteria > Bacillati > Bacillota > Bacilli > Caryophanales > Paenibacillaceae > Paenibacillus > Paenibacillus pseudetheri. The sequence continues at coordinate 15,520 of NZ_CAKMAB010000027.1, read as the reverse complement.
GCAAGTAAAATGTATGCAATTATCGAAACTGGCGGTAAACAATACAAAGTCCAAGAGGGCGATGTTTTGTTCATTGAGAAGTTGGAAGCTGAAGACGGCGCAAGTGTAACTTTTGACCGTGTATTGGCTGTTTCTAACGAAGGTGGTCTGACTGCAGGAGCTCCGCTCGTAAGCGGCGCGTCTGTAACAGCTAAAGTCGAGAAACATGGTAAAGGCGCTAAGGTTGTAGTTTACAAATACAAACCTAAGAAGAACTACCACAAGAAACAAGGCCATCGTCAACCGTACACGAAAGTAACTATCGAGAAGATTCAAGCGTAAGAAGGTGCGTGAATGATTAACGTACGGATTACACGATCTTCGGATCTAGGGACTATCGTTGGCTTTGAGGTAAAAGGGCACGCGGGTTATGCAAAGCGTGGCGAAGATATCGTATGTGCCGGAGTATCGGCCGTAACGGTTGGAACCGTCAATTCGATTGAAACTTTGACCGGAATCTCTATGGATACGTCCATGAAGAACGGATTCCTAAGTGGAACATTAAGTTCCATTGATGATTTCGATACTTCCGCGAAAGTACAATTGCTGCTTGAATCCATGGTCGTGATGCTAAATGATATCGCAGAATCATACGGAAAGTATATTCAAATAGAGCAAGTAAATATTTAAAGAAGGAGGTTGACAACATGTTGAAATTGAATCTTCAATTGTTCGCATCGAAAAAAGGTGTAGGTTCCACAAAAAACGGACGGGATTCCCATTCCAAACGTCTTGGCGTGAAACGTGCTGACGGTCAAGCAGTAACCGGCGGTAACATCTTGGTTCGTCAACGCGGAACAAAAATTCACCCAGGCACTAACGTAGGCATCGGTAAAGATGATACGTTGTTCGCATTGGTGGATGGCGTAGTGAAGTTCGAACGTTGGGGCCGTGATCGCAAAAAAGTGAGCGTATACCCAGTTGATGTCGCTCCGGTAGCAGCGGCACTGGAAGCGTAAGCTTACGGACCATATTTGCATGTAGAAGCCTCCGGCATGAGTGCCGGAGGCTTTTTTGTAGAATATTCAGAATCGTTTGTGGATACCTCTTTAAGCACTTTAGAAATGTATACCTTCAGAGTTTTAGGAAAGCATAAACATCCTTAGAATATATGTGAAATTCTTACGGTTATCTCTGGTGAACTACAGGGAACTGCTGTGTTATACTAGGAAATGGTAATTGCTGAGAATAATAATCTAAACGAAGTCATGAATTTTGCGAACTGAGGGACGGGGAGAAAGAATGAAATCCTGGAAATGTGCAATCTGGGCAGTCATGTTATCCGTAATGCTTCCTTTAGGACTCGTGTATTGGCATACCTCCCTTTTGACATGTCTGTTGCTTGGAATTTGGGTAGCGGTAACGGTTGCTTTCAGTTTGATTTGGAATCAGCGTCATTGGGAACGGGAACTGCGTATACAAGAGAACACTCTGCAACAGGCGGCGATTCGGACACTGAATCATCATCGACATGATTGGATGAATGATTTGCAGATTCTTTACGGATATATTCAGCTTGGAAAGCCTGATAAATCTGTGGAGTGTGTGGAAAGAATAAAGGAACGCATAGCGCTTGATAGTCGTATCGCTAAGCTGGGCATTCCTTCATTGGTCTTCTATATCCAATCTTTCCGAACTTACCGGACAAGTCTGGAACTGGAAGTTCAAGTGGAGGAAGGATTGCAACTGGAGGACAAGCTAAACCGGGAAGCAGGAGATGAGCTGACTTCAGTGATTATGCAGACCGTACGGGCTTATCAATATAACGGACTGGCTCCCCAGGGGGAAACGCGCAAGCTGCGTCTTGGCTTTATTCAGGATGGAGGAGACATTCTTATCTCCTTCGAAGGTGAGGGAGAGCATGGCAATCCCGAGCAGCTCAAAGGGCAAATTTATAATATAGTACAAGGAAAAATCATGAAAGCGGAGCAGTTTAAGCCCAGTAAGGCTTATGTAGAGCTGCGTTTGCCGCTTGAAATGTGAGGAAGGTGAACATTAATGTTCGTAGATAAAGCTAAGATTTATGTTAAGGGCGGAGACGGCGGGGATGGTATCGTTGCGTTTCGTCGGGAAAAGTATGTACCGGATGGTGGTCCAGCAGGTGGTGACGGTGGCCGTGGTGGCGACGTTATCTTCCGCGTAGATGAGGGCTTGCGTACACTGATGGATTTCCGTTATCAGCGCCACTTTAAAGCGGACAAAGGGATTAAAGGACGTAACAGAAGTCAGCATGGGGCGAACGCTGATCATATGATCGTGCGGATTCCACCTGGAACCATGTTAATTGACGATGATACTCAAGAGATCATCGCCGATTTGACTCGTCATGGTCAGCAAGTTGTTGTTGCCCGTGGGGGTCGTGGGGGTCGTGGGAATGCTCGTTTTGCAACAGCAGCTAATAAGGCTCCAGAGCTAGCAGAGAACGGCGAAGAGGGTCAAGAACGGTATATTGTTATGGAACTTAAGGTTATGGCTGATGTGGGACTTGTAGGCTTCCCGAGTGTGGGCAAATCTACGCTACTGTCGGTCGTATCCGCAGCTCAACCAAAGATTGGTGCATACCATTTCACTACGATTACACCGAACTTAGGTGTAGTAGATGTTGGGGATGGACGAAGCTTTGTAATGGCGGATCTGCCAGGATTAATTGAGGGAGCTAGTGAAGGCATAGGGCTTGGTCATGAATTCCTACGTCACGTTGAACGTACACGGATCATTATTCACGTAGTGGATATGTCTGGTTCAGAGGGGCGTGATCCCTTCGAGGATTGGGTTCTCATTAATGACGAGCTGAAGCAATATAATGCGGCTCTAATTGATCGTCCTCAGATCGTGGCCGCGAATAAAATGGATATGCCAGAGTCAGAGGAGAATCTCATCGCTTTCCGAGAACGCGTAGCTGAGCTGCGTCCGGATCTTGAGATTATGCCGATCTCCTCGCTTACCCGTCAGGGTGTTCAGGAACTGTTATATCGTGCAACGGATATTCTTGATAGTATTCCGGTGGCACCGGTAGTTGAAGAAGTATCAGGAACAACTGAACGTAAGGTTTATAAGCTAGAAGCGGAAGATGATAACTCATTCACCATTACACGTGATAATGAAACATATGTGGTCAACAGCCCTCGTATCGAGAAAATGTTGAAACGTATGCAGCTTAGCACACATGATGCGATTCTAAAGCTCGCCCGGACTTTGCGACATATGGGTGTAGATGCAGAGCTTCGTAAACGTGGAGCTGTAGAGGGGACTATTGTCCGTATTGGTGAGTTCGAATTCGAGTTCGTAGAGAATAGTAGTTACTATTAATATTTAGCTGATTACAAAGCGCGACTTGTGTTCTCCTGTAAAGGAAGACACAAGTCGCGCGTTTTTTATTTCTTTTTTTCATGAAAAGAACCCAAAACACGATATATATCGTATACAATAAATATCGAAATACACAATTTCCCATCCGGGAACGCATACGTTATTCATATATCATAGATGATGAAAGAGGGAATAGCAGATGGCAATTATAGAAGTGGTGAAGTACGACGGTCCTCCGGGGATTTTCGCATGGAAATATCCAAACCAAGAGCTAGGGACATGGACACAGCTAATTGTTAATGAATCTCAGGAAGCGATCCTATTCAAGGGCGGACAAGCGCTTGATTCCTTTACGGCAGGGCGGCACACCCTGAGCACCGCCAATATTCCTGTTTTATCTAATATCGTTAATCTTCCTTTCGGTGGGAAGTCACCATTTACAGCAGAAGTATGGTACGTGAACAAGACCAATTCAATGAATGTTAAATGGGGGACAAGCGCACCTTTACAACTCCAGGATCCTAAATACAAAATTATGATTTCTGTTCGTTCCTTCGGACAGTTTGGTGTAAAGGTTGATAATCCGCGCAAATTTTTGTTGCAGCTTGTTGGAACGCTTCCTCAGTTTGATCACGATACGCTCGTGAATTATTTCCGCGGCTTGCTTATGTCGAATATAAATGAACTGATCTCATCCTACCTTGTACATAAGCAAATCAGTATACTGGAGATTAATGCCTATGTTGCAGAGATCTCAAAGCATATCCAGGGGCGGCTGGCATCAACTTTTCTGGATAATGGACTTGAGCTGAATAATTTCTATATTGATTCCATTAATATTCCTGATGATGATCCGGCAACAATTCGGTTAAAGGAAGCTTTAGCTAAAAAAGCAGAAATGGATATTATCGGCTTCAACTATCAGCAGGAGCGTGGCTTTAACACGATGGAAAAAGCAGCAGGTAATCCTGGTAATCTTGGAGTAGGCATGATGAACACCGGGATGGGGCTTGGACTTGGTATGGGATTCGCTGGACCGGCTATGGATATGGTGAATCGTATGACCCGAGGGATGAGTTTTGATTCAGGGACTACAGTTGTTCGCCAAGAGCGCTCCTGTTCGAAGTGTGGGGTTATGAATTCTGTTGAGGGAAGGTTCTGTAGTGGCTGTGGGCATGCTCTGGAGAGCATTCAGCAAAGCACACCGTCCGGAAACAAAATCAATTGTTTGGAATGTGGACATGAATTGAAAGCAGGAGCCAAGTTCTGTCCTGGCTGTGGCAATCCTTATCGTGCTTGTCCAACCTGTGGAGCAGATAATCCTGAGGGTGCATCTTCCTGTGTCTCTTGTGGAAAAGAAATGCCTAAAGCCTGTGGTAAATGTGGAGAAATGGTATCACCAGGGGTGAAATTCTGTCCTCACTGTGGAGATAACTTGGTTATTAAATGCGGAGGTTGTGGGCATGAGCTGAAGCCTGGACAAAAATTTTGTGCAGAGTGTGGAACAAAAGCAGGCTGAAGGAGGACGTTATGAACAAGGGCAAAAGCTATATTCGTATCATCACCATTATTTATGTGGCTGCTATAATACTAACGGTGTTCTCCTTTATAGGGTTAGGCTTCTCTGAATCACTGTTTCGATTCGTGACTTCGCTAGTTGCTGTTCTGCTGGCGGAAAGTGTGGTGTATGGCTATTGTATTTTTTGGCTCCGTACTGCAGGTAGTGTGCAGCGGACCTCACCCGTTCTTCTCAGCGGTGCATTCATCACGGGGATTTATGCGGCTGGAGTATTCGTATCGGCTATTGTCTTCGATTGGCTACTGGAGTTGTCCCCTCTGTGGTATGCTGCCGTTCAACTGCTGATTCTTTTGATTGGTGGAATCACACTGGCTGTGATCGGGATTTATGGATGGAATGCCGGAACAGAAGAACAGCAAATGCGGAGGTCCTTGCAAGCTTTTCGGCAGCATCAGAGTGAAATAAACGAGATCAGTGCGCTGGCAAGCAGCTGGAAGAATCCCGAATCTGAACAGCTTGTAAAGGTGCTCAATAAGTTACGAGATCAATTCAAGTTCAGTGATCCTGTATCAGATCCATCTTTATATGCTACTGAGGATATCATGCATCAGCAGATCTCCCTGTTGCATGATCATGTGAAGCTTCTACTCATGACAAATGAGCCACATGGGAACTGGCAAGCTGAAATCAACGAAATGGCCGACAGTATTAAAGCTACACTAGAGCGGCGAAATCGGGAATTAGCGGCACTTAAATAGGAGGAAATAACTACATGAACAGATTGAACATACAAGAGCCGTCACCGACCCCAGCGGGGAGTGCAGCGGTTCCTCTGATTAAATTAGATCGGACTGGGTTTGATTATGTCATTCTTGCGGCAGCTTATCTATTCACACCCATTGGACTCGTTCTTGCATTGTTACGTTTGATTCTAACTCATTATAAAAATCATCGGAGACCCACCAATCTAAATCTGATTATGCATGTATTTATCGGAGGATTTGTTGAACTCTCTATTGCAATGTTTGTGGATACCATGAGTGGAAACACTGGAACTTCCGAATTATTAACAATCCAGATTTTCCTTGCAGTCATATTTTTGATTCCGGCTTTTATTCTTGCGAGTGTGACAGCAAAAGCTAAATATACACTTTCTAAGCTTAACACTTCTTATATAGAACTGATTCAAAATAAAAATATCCGATATGTCGGCAGTATATCTGAACGGATAGGCCAAAGCGAAAGCGATGTACGGAGAGATGTCCAGTATCTAAAGAATAAAGGATTACTGGATATTGATATTGTACTTTCCGAGGGGCGCCAGACGCCAGATCCATCCATGGCAGCACCTAATCTTGTTCATTCTGGAAGGACATCAGGCTTCGGAGCTCAAGCCTCGGGACAGCAGATTCATACTCAACCTCAGTCCTCACCTCAGCTACCTAAGTCTATTCGTTGTCCAGGATGCGGAGCACAGAACACGGTTCAGCCTAGTCAGTCAAAGAGCTGTGATTATTGTGGAACAATGATATCGTACAGTTAATGCCAAGGTTCTCCCTGAGCATTGTAGATATAACTTAACTAGGGGAGATATAAGATGAGTAAATTGGATATACGAAGGCAGCCACCAACAACAGGCAAACCGATATATAAGCATGAGTATGAGAGGACGGCGTTTGATTATACGACTATTGTGTTTGCGTATGTATTTGCTCCGGTTGGCTTTATATTGGCTGCCATTCGGTTATTATCACACATTCCAAGAGACAGCGCAAAGCAAGCAATATTAACCTGTTTTATCATGCGTGTATGGGTGCCTTTGTAGAATTGGCGATCTATTTCATTATTAGCAAGCTACTCGGTCAAATCGATTATGTCGCACTCTTGATCAGGCTGGTGATTATCTACGCATTGTTTAGGATTCCTGCCATCAAATTGTCGGTTAGGGCCGTAGGATGGAGAGAGGGATTCACCTATCTTTGCAATGACTATATCGCATTGGTTCTTGTGGACGGCATAAGGCATATCGGCAGCCTATCCGATATTCGCGGATTCAGTGAAGAGAACGTCCGCGAGGTTTTGGAATATTTAAAAGATCAGGGAGTACTTTCTCCAGATATTGTTTATTATGAAGGACGTGTAGACAATCCATTTGTAAAATTGCCGCCGAAGCTTATTTATTCCAAACGGACACAAGCACTGGTGCGTGCGCCTGAGAATAACCTTCGCTACCGTAACAAGCGAGACTGGACAGTGTTTGATCGAATCATCATGGCGATTGCCTATTTATTTGCTCCGCTTGGGTTTGTACTTGCGATGCTTCGTTTTGTAAGCACTCATTATAAGAATGAGCGGAAATCATTTAACTACAAATTGCTCTATCATGTATGTATGGGAGCTTTTATGGAACTTGCCGTCCTCTTCGCCGTGGGGACCTACAAAGGGGATTTTAAGTGGTTCACTTTATTGATCATTCTGGTGGTCCTCTACTTGATCTTTATAATTCCGGCGGACAGCTTTGCAGGGAGGGCTACCTTCGCAACAGAAAACTTTGATTTTCTGTGCAAGAAGTATCTCATGCTGATCATAGTGGATGATGTTAGGCATATTGGTAATTTAGCTGATATCACGAAACAAAGTGAAGATGATGTACGTAGAGACCTACGGTATTTGGTGAGATGGGGGTTACTTGCTTCTGATCTTGTCTATTATGAAGGACGTGTTAAGCTCTTAGATAAACAACCGCCCAATCTTGTGCATCCTGACCGGGCACAGCCCTCCCCGGCATCAGAAAACCAGCCATCATCTGGGCGGCAGTCATTACCGGAGAATAGGCCTAAGCCACCTGTCCAACTGCCGAAATCCATCGTTTGTCCGAGTTGCGGTGCTAAGAGTAGAGTACTTCCGGGTCAGGACAAGATCTGTGACTATTGCGGGACGACGATTCCATACAGTTAGTCTACATACGATTGCTTACTGCCCCCGGGAATCCGGGGGTTTTGCTGCACCTTATTCCCCGACCTCAGAGTATACATATAAAGTTATTGCATTTTATAAGCTTTTTCCGATATAATGTCCACTAAGAAAACACAAAAGTCTTTGAGGTGAGGACGTTCGTGAAAGAACGCTATTATTTGGTCCGTGAGGACATATTACCTGATGCCGTACTTAAGACTATGCAGGTCAAACAATTGCTTGAGGCCGGGGATGCGAAGACCGTACATGAAGGTGTAGAACAGGTAGGATTAAGCCGAAGTGCTTTTTATAAATACAAGGATGGCATTCACCTGATCCATCAGCTTGAACGTGAGCGGATTGTTACGATCTCTATGGATTTGGAACATGAATCTGGGATGCTCTCTAAGGTTCTAGGATCTGTGGCGGGGCATGGGGCTAACGTGCTGACGATTCACCAGAGTATCCCGCTACAAGGACGTGCGAATGTGGTGATCTCCGTGGAAATCTCACATTTGAATGAGGAGCTCGGAGAGATGCTTGATAGTCTAAAGGCTATTCCGGGAGTGAAGCGCGCCCTAATCGTTGGACAGGGATAGAGAAATTATATACGTAAAACTTTTAGGAGGATACAGATGAAGCCGGTTAAAGTGGGATTGCTGGGTCTGGGAACAGTTGGTACAGGTGTTGTTCGTATCGTGGAAGGAAATCAGGAGGATTTGAGCAGTCAAGTAGGCTCTCCAATACTCATTGAGCGCATAGCGGTGAATAATTCCAATAAGCCACGTGATATTGAGGTCGATCCTGCCAAAATAACAACAGATCCATGGGATGTTATTCGTGATCCTGAGATTGATGTAATCGTTGAAGTGATGGGTGGTATCGATGGGACAAAGGAATATATTCTTGAAGCTTTGGACCGCGGTAAGCATGTCGTAACTGCCAACAAGGATTTGATGGCGCTGCACGGCTCAGAGATTCTGGCTAAGGCGCAAGAGAAGCAATGTGATGTCTTTTATGAGGCTAGTGTTGCAGGTGGTATTCCGATTATTCGGACCCTTATCGAAGGCTTTTCTTCAGATAAGATCATGAAGATTATAGGTATTGTGAATGGAACAACTAATTACATACTAACCAAAATGAGCCAAGAAGGCGCATCCTACAATGATGTGCTAAAAGAAGCACAGGATCTAGGATATGCAGAGGCTGACCCAACCTCCGATGTGGAAGGTTTGGATGCTGCCCGCAAAATGGCGATTCTCGGAACCTTAGGCTTCCGTACTAACGTGGAGCTACATGATGTCAGTGTGAGCGGGATTTCAGAAGTGAGTAAAGCCGATATTGCTTTTGCAAAGCGTCTCGGATATGAAATCAAGCTGCTGGGTATCGCTGAACGTGAGGATGAGGAATTCAGTATCAGTGTTCAACCGACTTTGATTCGAACAAGTCATCCGCTTGCATCCGTAAATGGTGTCTTCAATGCAGTTTATGTATACGGTGAAGCAGTAGGAGAGACGATGTTCTATGGTGCGGGCGCGGGTGCAATGCCAACAGCGACTTCGATAGTAGCTGACTTGGTAGCCATTATTAAGAACCTCAAGCTGGGTGTTAATGGATTGAAGCAAAAAGTACCTTATAAGCAGAAGAAGCTGAAGAGTGATGAGAATATCTTTTATAAAAACTTCCTACTGTTGCACGTTGATGATAAGGCGGGCGTATTGGCCAAGATTACTCAGGTGTTTGCCGAGTATGACGTGAGTCTTGATTCGGTAGTTCAGCAAGCCAATCCCAATAATCCTGACGCAGAGATTATTATTGTTACCCATAATGCTAGCAAAGCAAGTATGAACAAAGTGATACGTCACTTTAATGAACTGAAAGTCATCCACCGGATCAAGAGCCATTATCGTGTGGAAGGTTAGAACTGTAGCTAGAGAATACTTTCTATTCAAACAATGAGTAAGGAGATTGCACCTGTTATGAGTACTTATGGAGTAGCAAGGGTTAAAGTACCTGCTAGTACTGCCAATCTTGGTCCGGGCTTCGATACTCTTGGCATGGCTTTGCCGTTATATGCCTGGATTGAGATGGAGGAAGCAGAGGAGACTGTTTTTCATCTATATGGTGACGAGATGAAGGGAGTGGCTCGGGATAAGAGTAATTTACTCTATCAGGTCGCTCAAATGGTGTTTGCGGAAGCAGGCGTTACGGTGCCTGAAATATCTATTTCGATGTACTCTGAGATTCCGCTTACGCGTGGGCTCGGCAGCAGTGCCTCAGCCATCATTGGGGGCATGGTCGCAGCTAATACGATGATCGGCTCACCGCTCGATGATGCTAAGCTGTTTGATATGGCTACCCAGCTTGAGAAGCATCCTGATAATGTAGGAGCTTCCTTGTTTGGTGGCATCATTACCGCAGTGTGGGATGGTGATCATGCGGATTACGTTCGCCTTGAACCACCACAAGACCTTGAGGTTCTCGTGGTTATTCCTGAATTCGAGCTGGAAACCACAAAAGCACGGGGGGTGCTTCCAACAGAAATCTCAGTTAGTGATGCTGTGTACAACATCAGCAGAACCTCTTTAATGACCGCCTCGTTTGCTTCAGGTCGGCTTGATCTGATCAGTAGAGCGATGCAGGACCGTCTGCATCAGCCCTATCGTGCAGCACTTATTCCAGGCATGGAGAAGCTGCTCGCGGAAGCGCCTAAACATGGTGCTTTAGGAATCGCACTTAGCGGTGCCGGTCCTACCTTACTGTGTTTAGTTGATCGCCATGAGTCTCGTAAGCGAGAGCTTGAGGCTTTTTTGATAAATACGATGCAAGAACACGGCATCTCTGCTCAGACTTGCTGGCTGATGCCTTGCACTTCAGGTGTTACATCAGAGCTGCTTGAAAGAAACGAGATGCAAAACGTATCATTTTTGGATATGATAAAAGGAGAAGTACGGTCATGAAATCAATAGCGGTATTGCCGCAGGGTTCGGTATCTCACGAAGCGCTGCTGCATTTGTTTAACGGCGAGCCTGTGAAAATTGTGCATCACAAACTAATTTCCGATGTCTTTCTCTCTACGGCTGGTGGCACCACTGATTACAGCGTTATCCCGATTGAGAATACTATTGAAGGCTCAGTTAGTCTCCATATTGATTGGCTCATTAATGAAGTCGATCTTCCTATGCAGGCTGAATGGATCTTTCCATCGATACAGAATCTCATCGGTCACCCGCTGGAATTCAGAGATACGAACGGCAATAAGGATTTCAATAAAATGAAAAAAATCCTTTCGCATCCTGTTGCAATGGCACAATGCATGCAATTTGTTCGGAAGTATGCACCTTGGGCAGAACTGGAGTCGGTCGGAAGCACCTCTGAAGCTGTTGAAATCGTTAAGAACAATCCTGGAAAGGGCTGGGCTGCAATTGGTACTACTCTTGGCGCAGCAACTCATGGGCTGGAGATTGTTGATCGGAAAGTTACAGATCACAACAACAACTACACGCGATTTGTCCTTGTTGGTCCGCAGAAGGTAGATCTTCCACGGAGCAGTAATGGTGTAAAGACGAGTGTCCTAGTTACGCTGCCGGAGGATTTTCCAGGTGCTTTGCATCAGGTCCTCGCTGCCTTTTCTTGGCGGAAGCTGAATTTATCGCGTATTGAATCACGACCAACGAAAAAGAAGTTGGGTACTTATTATTTTTATATTGATGTGCTGGAACCGATAGAATCAGTCCTGCTGCCAGGAGCGATTGAAGAGATTAGCGCTTTAGGCTGTCAGGTTCGGATTCTGGGCTCGTATCCCACATACACCTATGAGGAAGAGAAAGCGGAGGTGCAGTAAATTCATGGCTGAACAATGGATCTATCTGGATGGACAACACGTAACTAAGGAAAATGCAAAGGTATCCGTTTTTGATCACGGTTTTTTGTATGGAGACGGCATATTTGAAGGTATTCGTATCTATAAGGGCAATATTTTTAAATGTAAAGAGCATTTGGACAGACTATATGATTCGGCGAAGTCGATCATGCTGGACATTCCGCTCACTTATGACGAGATGCTGGAAGCAATGGCTGAAACGATTCGCCTTAATGACATGCGTAACGGTTATATTCGACTGATCGTATCCCGTGGTCCTGGTAACTTGGGTCTTGATCCACGCCGTTGCCCTAAAGCCAGCGTAATCATTATCGTTGAGCAACTGGCTATTTACCCAGAGCAAGCGTACATTAATGGGCTTCGTGCTGTTTCTGTATCCCAACGTCGTAATATTCCGGATGCACTGAATCCGAAGATTAAATCGCTTAACTATCTCAATAATATCCTGGTGAAAATTCAGTCCAATCTGGCAGAAGCCGATGAAGCAATCATGATGAATGCTCAAGGATATGTTACTGAGGGATCTGGCGATAATATTTTCATCATCAAAAATGGAGTGGTCTTCACTCCTCCTTGCTATTTGGGAGCGCTTGAAGGAATTACACGTCTGGCGATTATTGAGTTATGTGAGAAGTTGGGTATTAAGCTAAAAGAAGAACCATTCACTATGCATGATGTTTACATAGCGGACGAGGTATTCTTCACAGGTACTGCTGCTGAAGTTATTGCTGCGCGTGAAATTGACGGCCGAATCATTGGTGAAGGACAAGCGGGTCCAATCACTTTGAAATTGCTTGAAGAGTTCCGCAATGTTGTTGACAAAGATGGCTACAAGGTTTGGGAATAACAGTTAATCGTACAATTTGCTCTTTACATGCTAGTCGTGTAATGAGTATTGAATAGGCATTAAATATCCTTTCATGCATATGAAGAAGATGGCCGGAGGTCTCTGGTAAATCTTTTCATGTCTCATGAAAGGATTTTTTTTATTTCAGGGATGTCATTCGCCCATGGGCTGCATAAGATGTAGTAACGAAGGAGGCGGCTGTACCGCATATAACTTTGTAAGAGAGCAATGTTCCATCCAAAGGGTGTTTGCTTTCAAAGCCAGTTTTGCTGTGTAGCTGTAAGAAAGCAATACTCCACAAAACTTTTAGGAGGTTAATGCTACGTGAAAATACACATTGTCAAACAAGGCGATAGTCTGTATGCATTATCGCAAAAGTACGGAGTGCCGTTACAAAAAATTATTGAAGCTAATCCACAGATCAGTAATCCGAATGTGCTGGCACTTGGTGAAAAAGTAAAAATACCTACGGCTCCTGTATCCGTACCGGATAACAGTGAAGTTTACTACAAGCATACAGTCAAACAAGGAGATACCTTATGGAAATTATCTAAGGCGTGGGGAATCCCCTTAAAGGATATGGTTGAAGCAAACCCCCAGCTAAAGAATCCGAATGTATTGATGTTAGGGGAAGTAGTCAACATTCCTAAAAAGACATCAAACGCTTCACCTGTACAGCCAGGCTACATGCCTTCTAATGCTTCTGAGAAAACACAAGTTGGCGGGAAGGAATATACGGGTCCAAAAGAACAGCCAGTTGCTGAGGTAGTTCCTGCACCAAAACCTGAAATTAAACCAGAGGTCAAACCAGAAACTAAACCGGAAGCAAAAGCAGAAAATAAACCAGAAACTAAACCAGAAACTAAACCAGAAGCTAAAGCGGAAACTAAACCTGTACCTAAATCATCGCCAAATATCTCGCCTTTGTACAATTCAGCACCACACCCATCGATGAACATCGCCCCTATTAATATTCAAAATGCTGCACCTAATGCTGCGCCGAATATGCAGATGGAAGTTGCTCCTGTGCAAGAAATTGAAATGCAAAGCTTATTTGTTCAGATTACAGTTCCAAATCAAGAGCCTGTAACTCATCATGAGGCACCAAAAGCTGAGATGAAGCCAGTGGCTTGCAAAGAGGAAAAGGCAGATGCTTGTGACAATATGGGATATCCGGGCCTAGGAGGAAATCCTTATCTCTATGATTCTTATCAAAATAGCCCTAATATGAACGTGAGTTGGGCACCAAGTTATGTTCAACCGGCGTCATATGGACCTGAATGCATGTCACCATACTACTTTTCAGAAAATATGTATTCACCTAATATGAGTCCAGAACAATGGAATCCGAATGCTGCGCCTAATGTGAGTCCAGAACAATGGACTTCGAATGCTTGGGCAAATATGAGTCCGGAACAATGGAATCCGAACGCTGCGCCTAATGTGAGTCCAGAACAATGGACTTCGAATGCTTGGGGAAATATGAGTCCAGAACAATGGAATCCGAACGCTGCGTCTAACGTGAGTCCAGAACAATGGAATCCGAACGCTTGGCCTAATATGAGTCCAGAACAATGGAATCCAAACGCTGCACCTAACAATATGGAGGCTAATGTTTCAGGAATGAATCCGATGTATGGGATGTCATCGAACCTTCCTTGGCCAACTACTTGTGGGTGTGGGGGAATGCATGTTCAACCCTATTCATATGAAATGCCCGTATATAATACCTATCCTGCATATGGAAACCCAAATGTATTCTCTGCTTATGGAGCAGGAACACCTAATCAGGGAATAGTTCCAGCATCTCCTCTTGGAGCTTTTGGTGGGCCGATAATGTCGAGTATTCCGTCTAATCCGCAGTATCCTGGTATTGGTAATTATTCGCAGCATAATCGGGTTCCGGAAATCCAAGATCCTGAAACGTTTGTACAGGACACTCCCGAAGTTGCTAGAACAGTGAGTGAGGAATCTACCTCTGGCGCTTCTCTCAAGAGCAAGGGAACTGCAACGAAGGAAACGGCATCAAAAGCAAAGACCTCGAGTCAAAACAGCAGTAAGAAAAATAAAACAGTGTTTGTGAAGTCTCAACGTTCAAATGCTGGTGGTCGTACAGAGAGCTCTAAGAAACGCAGAAATCCGTGGATTTCTAATTAATGCAATTCTAAACTAACATCCAATTTCTATTTAACGTGCAGGCTCTGATTATTAGAATCTGCACGTTTTTTATGAGAAGATGCGAACGAGATGTAGGAATGAGCCGAAAGTACTTGTTTTTAGTTTTTTTAATTTAAGGGTTGTATTTAGAGTGGGTTATATGTTACATTATAAATCCAGTCGCAAAGAGGTGATATAAACTTTCGGTTGGCGAATGTTAATCCGAATGAAAAAAAAGACTTTGAAAAAAAAGTGTTGCAATTCATCGGAAAACATGATATATTATAAGAGTTGCTGCTGAGACATTAAATGGCGCCAACGAGAACTTGATCTTTGAAAACTGAACAACGAGTGAGTAGGAAATCACGAGAGTGAAATCCAAAACTGATGAGTTTCACAGCGTATTTTACGCTTTTGGAATTTCATCGTGAGAATGAAAATTCTCGTCAGATGTTTCAAAATGAGCAAATCGCTCTTTTCAATACTAATTGGAGAGTTTGATCCTGGCTCAGGACGAACGCTGGCGGCGTGCCTAATACATGCAAGTCGAGCGGAGTACTTTTGAAAGCTTGCTTTCAAAAGTACTTAGCGGCGGACGGGTGAGTAACACGTAGGCAACCTGCCCCTTAGGCTGGGATAACTACCGGAAACGGTAGCTAATACCGGATAATTTCTTTTTTCTCCTGAAGGAAGAATGAAAGACGGAGCAATCTGTCACTGAGGGATGGGCCTGCGGCGCATTAGCTAGTTGGTGGGGTAACGGCCCACCAAGGCGACGATGCGTAGCCGACCTGAGAGGGTGAACGGCCAC